>NZ_BCSQ01000021.1 GCF_001570945.1 Janibacter anophelis NBRC 107843 | reverse complement strand
GGTTGTAGTCCTCTTTCCAGTCGCTGATGACGACTTTGGCGTGTGCAAGGGACCAGAAGATGTTGATGTTGAGGCTTTCCAGGGCCAATGACCAAGGCCTGGCCATGAACGCGAGTCGCTGGCACTGACGTCCTAACGGCAGGCGCTACATCGAGCGCCCATGTTCACCCCTGGATCGTGCGCCTACTTGGGCTCGACCTTTTGATCAATCGCTTGATCCGAAGTGCCACCTAGCATCGAGCTGCGCTCGATGCTCAGTCGCAGTACAGATTCTCTCCGTAGGAAGGGCCGTAGTACCGCTCTAGGTCTTCCAGGCTTTCTTCTGGCCTCTCGAGCGCCTTCGCAATCTCGGCACGGCTCGGGGCGCGATCTGGATCCCAATCCCCCGGTTGCCACATCCGCGACCGGAGAAACGCCTTGGAGCAATGGTAGAAGACCTCTTCGACCTCGACGACTAGCACCAACCGCGGACGATGCCCCTCGACAACCATGTTGTCGAAGAACGGCGCGTCGCTGACAAGCTTCGCTCGGCCGTTCACGCGCAAAGTGTCGCCGCGGCCCGGGATGAGGAAGAGCAACCCAACATGCGGGTTCTCCAGCAGGTCCAAGTAACCGTCCATACGACGGTTCCCGGGTCGATCTGGCAGCGCCAGTGTCTGTTCGTCGAGGACGAGAACCGATCCTGCGGGGTCGCCCTTGGGTGAGACGTCGCAGCGCCCATCCTCGGAGGAGGTAGCTACCAGCCAGAACGATGATGCGTCCAAGAATGCCCGGTCCATGGCATCGAGCCGTCTCCGCACCTTGTTCGCGTTGCGCGTGTTGGGATGGGGAACAAGCGCGCGCAACTCGTCGCGCGAAGCTACTTCTCGCCAAGTCCCTGGTGAGGCCTTCATGAACTCCACCTGTCGTTGCGGGCGGTCTCTGGTCGCAGGCGCGTCGCCCGGAGACTCACGGCGTTGGCTGTTGGTTCCAGCTGCTGGAACCGGCGCATGGCCCAGGCCTGTGCGTCACGTGATGGTGCCCTAGGAACGTGGACCATCTGGAGCCTCCTCCTCAGACATAGCGCGTGAGTGTTTGCGCGGCGAGTGGGCTGTCTCGCTACGTTGCTGCAGGTTTGGACGGACCCCAAGAACTGATCCAGATCGGTTGAGAGTTCATCGATGGGTGCAGGCAGCAGCGTAGACCGCTGGGGCCTGGTAGCCGAGCGAGCTGTGTCGTCGGCGGTGGTTGTAGTCCTCTTTCCAGTCGCTGATGACGACCTTGGCGTGTGCAAGGGACCAGAAGATGTTGATGTTGAGGCATTCGTCGCGGATGCGGCTGTTGAAGGACTCGACGTATGCCGGGGTCGTCAGCCGCGCTCATGCCGCGCCCTCCAGCTCCAGCAGGGTCCGCTTGGCGTCGAGACCGCCGAGGTAGCCGCCCATCCTGCCGTCGGTGCGCAGCACCCGGTGGCAGGGCACGACGACCGGCAGCGGGTTGGTCGCGCACGCCGTGCCGACCGCGCGGACCGCCCGGGGGTTGCCCACGGTCTCGGCGACCTCCGTGTAGGTCTGCGTGTGCCCGTAGCCGATGTGCGGCAGGTAGCGCTGCACCACCTGGCGGAAGCCTGAGGAGAGCGTGAGGTCCAGGGGCAGGTCGAAGGCCCGTCGCGTGCCGGCGAAGTACTCGTCGAGCTCGGCGGCGGCCGTGTCCAGCCGTCGCGGCGCCTGCAGCACCCGGGGGCTGACCCTGGTCGCGAGCGACTCGAGGACCCCGTCGAAGCCCTCGCGCTCGAAGGCGACGCGGACCAGGCCTGTCTCGGTGGCGGCCAGCAGCAGCGGGCCGACGGGGGAGTCGATCGTGCGGTAGGCGATGTCGAGCAGCGTCAGCTCGTCGGCGCGCTCGGCCAGGCGCGCGCGCAGGTCGGCCATGGCGCCGGGCTCGATGGGGAAGGTCGTGGGGTTCATCGTGGTGCTCCTGTCGCGTCTTCGCCGGAGTGCTGTCGTCTCAGGCTCCTGATGCCGTCGGAGGCGGCCCGGCGCACGACCTCCGGTGTGCCGCCGATGATCTCGGCCGTCTCGGCGTGCGGCAGGCCGCCGAGGTAGTGGTAGGCGACCGCCAGGCGCTGACGCTCCGGCAGGGCCGCCACGGACGACCACACGCGGTGCGCGTCGTCACCGGGGTTGCCCCGCCGCGACACCCGCTCGGGGAGCCGGTCGGTGGGCACGGCGTGCCGGGCACGCGCCCTCGTCACGTCGATCGCCTTGCGCTGCGAGACGCGCACCAGCCAGGCCTCGACATTGGTCTCCTCGGGCAGGTCCGGCCAGGCGGTGAGCGCGGCCACGAAGGTCTCGGACCACGCGTCGTCGGCGTCCGGGCCAGGCCCGAGGACGGCGCGGCAGACCCGCAGCACGGTCTCACCGTGCTGCTCGACGGCCTGCTCGAAGGGAATCTTCATCGTCATCGCACGGTAGTCGCGCCGGCCCCGCCGGATGTGAGGTGCCGACCGTAGACTCGCCGCACCATGGAGACCATCCGCTGGGTCGAGCGCGACCGTGACCACGAGGCCGAGTGGCACTCCGAGAGCGGGGCGCCCGTCCCGGGGCGGGTCGTCGTCGCCGACGACACCATGACGGCCGACGCGGCGATGCGGCTCGCCTCCCGCGGTACCGCGATCCTCTGGCGCGGTGACTACCACAACGCCCGCCAGCTGCTGAAGGCCATGGACCGTCGCATCGAGCGCCGTGCGCCGCGACGGCAGCGCGGCGAGGCGACCTTCGCCGGGCACCGGGCCGAGCGCACCCAGCGGGCCACCCTCATGGCGCACCTCGTCGTCGAGCTGGGGCACGACCGGTCCCTCGACCTGCGGCGGGCCCCCGACGTGCGCGAAGCCTGCTGGGCCGCCTACGGCCCCGGTACCGGCCCCATGGTGGTTGCCCTGAGCGAGCTCCTCGGCGTCATCGGTGCCCACCAGTGGCAGACGAAGGGGGTGCACGTCCCGGCGCTCGGGGCGAGCATCCACCCGGCCTACGGCGTCTTCTCCCCGGTCCGCGGCGAGTACATCGACCTCGTGGCCAATGCGCCTCTGGCGCAGCCGGTCCCGAGCACCGCCTTCGACCTCGGCACCGGCACGGGAGTGCTCGCCGTCGTCCTGGCCCAGCGGGGCGTCGAGCGGGTCGTCGCCACCGACATCAACCCGCGGGCCGTGGCCTGTGCCCGTGACAACGCCCAGCGGCTGGGCGTCGGCGAGCGGGTCGAGGCCGTCGAGGCGGACCTCTACCCGGACGGTCGGGCCGACCTCGTCGTGTGCAACCCGCCGTGGCTGCCCGGGGAGCCGACCTCGGACCTCGAGGCGGGCATCTACGACCCAGGCTCGGACATGCTACGGCGCTTCCTCGCCGGCCTGGCCGAGCACCTCGAGCCGGGCGGCGAAGGCTGGTTGGTCATCTCCGACCTCGCCGAGCACCTCGGCCTGCGCGCCCGGGAGGAGCTGCTCGGGCTCATCGACGACGCGGGGCTCGAGGTCGTCGACCGGCTCGAGACGGTGCCCCGCCACAGCAGGGCGAGCGACGCCAAGGACGCCCTGCACGCTGCGCGGCGCGCCGAGGTCACGTCGCTGTGGCGGCTGACGGTCGCTCAGGGACGCCAGTCGGCCCGGTAGCCGGGCATCTCGTCGCGCGCCGCGCTGACGAAACCGCCCGGCTCGAGCGGTCCTGTGGACGTCGACCACCAGGCCAGGTGCTGAGGCACCCCGTGGGCGACGAGCGCCACCCGCAGCTCGTGCGCGATCTCCTCCGCACGGCGTGAGGCGAAGAGGACGAAGCCGTCACCCGGAGCAGGAGGCGGGGTGAACCCCGGCCCACGGACGGCACCCGGCGACGGACCGACGAAGGAGATGGCCCCGGTCGACGTCGGGTGGATGTGCCAGTCGTGCGGCACCACACGCCTCACGACCGACACCACTCCCGAGATGTCGCTGTAGGTGGCGATCGACGCGGGGTGGATCGAGCCGTCGGGGATGTCGTGGCGCTCCCCGATCCGGCGGAGGGCGACGCCGTGGGCGTGCAGGTGGAGCGTCGAGGAGGTCGACCACACGATCCACGCGACGGCGAGCGTGCCGACGACGAGGGTCCCGAAGCCGGCCCAGGCCCACCGTTCGCGGCCGCCCTCGGAGAGGAGAGCCGCACAAGGGGCGAAGCTGACGACGACCGCGACCGCGATGTCGAAGGGGGCCGGCGTCATGCGGTAGGACCGCACCACCGGGCCAAGCCATGCGGGCGCGCTCATCCGCCGAGTCCCCGGGCGAGTGCGGTGGCCGCGGACTCGACGTCCGCAATGCTCGTCGACCGGCCGAGGGAGAGGCGGAGCGCACCGAGCGCGGTGTCGGCGTCGAGTCCCATGGCGAGCAGGGCGGCGTTGGGGGAGTGCACGCCCGCGTGGCAGGCGCTGCCGGTCGAGGCTGACACGTCGCCGACCGCCTCGAGGACGTGCGCACCGACGCGGCCCGGCAGGGCAACCATCAGGGTGTTGGGCAGACAGGCCTGCTCGGGCGACACCCGCACCAGTCCCGGCACGGCACGGGCGAGCTTGTCCCACAACGCCTCTCGTAGGGCGGACTGGCGTTCGACCTCGGTCGCGAGAACCTTCGCGGCCAGTTCGGCGGCCACGCCGAGGCCCACGATCAGCGCGACGTTCTCCGTCCCCGGCCGCAGGCCACCCTCCTGCCCGGCACCGAGGACGACCGGCGCGACGCGGGTGCCGCGCCGCACGTAGAGGGCCCCGACCCCCTTCGGCCCGTAGAGCTTGTGCCCCGCGATCGACAGCAGGTCGACACCGAGGTCGTCGACGGCGACCGGGATCTTGCCGACGGCCTGGGCCGCGTCGGCGTGGACCAGGCCACCCAGCCGGTGGACCCGCTCGGCGAGCTCGGGCACCGGCTGGATCGCACCTGTCTCGTTGTGCGCGAGGATCAGCGTGCCGAGACCGACTGCGCCGGAGGGCATCTCGTCCAGCACGACCCGGCACGCGCCGTCGACCGGCAGCTCGTGCACCCGCCAGCCGTGGTGCTCCCGCAGGTGCGCCAGGGGCGCAGCCGTCGCAGGGTGCTCGACGCACGAGGTGACGGCCACGCGGGTCGCGAGGTGCCGAGCGGCGCCCCGGATCGCGATGTTGTTGGCCTCTGTCCCACCCGAGGTGAAGACGATCTCGTCCGGCTCGGCACCGACGAGTGCCGCGACCTGCTCGCGGGCGTGGTCGACCGCCGCCCGAGCACGCCGACCCTGCACCGAGGCGCTCGACGGGTTGCCGAAGTCCTGCGTCAGGTGCGGCCACACCGCCTCGGCGACCTCGCGGGCGATCGGCGTCGTCGCGTTGTGGTCGAGGTACACGGGGTCGGCGGTCATGCCCCCATGATGTCGAGCGTCGCCCGGCCTGGGAGGATGGGGCCACCCCGACGAGAGGACTGCGATGCTCCGCTCCCGTGCCTTCACCCAGGTCGACGTCTTCGGGACCCGGCCCTACGCCGGCAACCCGCTCGCCGTCATCCTCGACGCCGAGGGCGTCGACGACGCAGCGATGCAGGACGTTGCGCGCTGGACCAACCTGTCCGAGACGACCTTCGTCCTGCCGCCGACGACGCCCGAGGCCGACTACCGGGTGCGCATCTTGACCCCCGGCGGCGAGCTCCCCTTCGCCGGTCACCCGACGCTCGGGACCGCGCACGCCTGGCTGGCGCACGGCGGCTCACCACGCCAGAGCGACCGCATCGTGCAGGAGTGCGGCGCGGGTCTCGTCGACGTCCACCGCTCGGGGAGCGAGCTGGCCTTCACGGCACCGCCCCTCGTGCGCACCGGTCCGCTCGACGACACCGAGCTCTACCGTCTCGTCGGCGCGCTGGGCGTCGACCGCGCCGACGTCGTCGCCCACCAGTGGGTCGACAACGGCCCGGGCTGGGCCGCGGTGCGCCTCCCTTCGGCCGAGCACGTGCGCGACCTGCGACCGGACTGGTCGCAGGCACCCGATGCCAAGGTCGGCGTCATCGGCTGGCACGACGAGGGCGGCGAGCACCTCTACGAGACGCGGGCCTTCGTCCCCGGTCTCGGCGTCGGCGAGGACCCGGTGACCGGCAGCCTCAACGCCGGCATCGCCCAGTGGCTCGCGGGCGAAGGGGAGGTCCCGCGCCGCTGGACCGTGACCCAGGGCGGCTGCATCGGGCGCGCCGGCGTGCTGGCCCTGACCGCCGACGAGGGCGGCGAGGTGCGGGTCGGCGGCGCCGTCACCACGCTCATGGAGGGGACGATCAGGCTCTGACCCTAGGCTTGGGGCCATGGCACGCATCGTCACCGACCAGAAGACCCGAGTCGTCAGCGCCCCGGTGGCGATCATCGTCGCCATCGTCACCGCCGGCTACATGCTCCCGTGGGCCATCGCGGCCGTGCGCGGCAACCGCAACGCGTGGTCGGTCTTCTGGGTCAACCTGCTCCTCGGCTGGACCGTCATCGGCTGGATCATCGCGCTCGTCATGTCGATCAAGGAGCACCGCATCCTCGAGGTGCGCTGACCCTTCGAGACGGCCGCGGGCGGCCTCCTCAGGGACCGGGGCGACGGCCGCGGGCGGCCGCCTCAGGGAGCGTGAGGTGCGGATATCCGCTTGGTGACACCGGGGGGATCGGGGAGGATTCCCCTTCGTGGGACATGTCGACGTCGCCGGTGTCAGGTACGAGCTCTCGGACGGGCGCGTGCTGCTCGACGAGGTCTCCTTCCGCGTCGGTGAGGGCGCCAAGGTCGCGCTCGTCGGGGCCAACGGCGCCGGCAAGACCACGCTCATGCGGATCGTCACGGGCGAGCTGACGCCTCACGCCGGGTCCGTCTCCCGCACGGGCGGGCTCGGGGTGATGCGCCAGCACGTGGGTGCCGGGCTGGGAGAGCGACCCACGGTCGCCGACCTGCTGCTGTCGGTCGCCCCGCGCGCCGTGCGCAACGCCGCCGCCGAGATCGACCGGCTCGAGCTGGCCCTGATGGAGACCGAGGACGAGCGCACCCAGATGCGCTATGCGGCAGCCCTGTCCGACTACGCGGACGCCGGCGGGTACGACCAGGAGGTCGTGTGGGACGTGTGCACGACGGCCGCGCTGGGCGTTCCCTTCGAGCGGTGCAAGTACCGGGAGCTGTCGACGCTCTCGGGCGGCGAGCAGAAGCGGCTCGTCCTCGAGTACCTGCTGCGCGGGCCCGACGAGGTGCTGCTGCTCGACGAGCCGGACAACTACCTCGACGTGCCGGGCAAGATCTGGATGGAGGAGCAGATCCGGGCGAGCGACAAGACGATCCTCTACATCAGCCATGACCGCGAGCTGCTCGCCAACACCGCGACCCGCGTGGTGACCGTCGAGCTGGGGAGCGCGGGCAACCGCGTGTGGACCCACCCGGGAGGCTTCGGCAGCTACCACGAGGCGCGGCAGGAGCGCTTCGCGCGCTTCGAGGAGCTGCGCAAGCGGTGGGACGAGGAGCACGCCAAGCTCAAGGCCCTGGTGCTCATGTACAAGCAGAAGTCGAAGTACAACTCCGACATGGCCACGCGCTACCAGTCGGCGCGCACGCGTCTCGAGCGGTTCGAGGCGGAGGGCCCGCCGACCGAGCAGCCGCGCGAGCAAAAGGTGACGATGCGCCTGCACGGCGGACGCACCGGCAAGCGGGCCGTCGTCTGCGAGGACCTCGAGCTGACCGGCCTGATGCGGCCCTTCGACCTCGAGGTCTGGTACGGCGAGCGGGTGGCTGTGCTCGGGTCCAACGGGTCGGGCAAGTCGCACTTCCTGCGGCTGCTCGCCGCGGGCGGCAGCGATCCCGAGCCGGAGAACCTGCCGGTCGGCGAAGCGGTCATCGAGCCCGTCCAGCACACCGGACGCGCACGTCTGGGCGCCCGCGTGCGGCCGGGCTGGTTCGTCCAGACCCACGAGCACCCCGAGCTCATCGGGCGCACCCTGCTCCAGATCCTCCACCGCGGCGACGACCACCGCAACGGGATGGGCCGCGAGGCGGCCAGCCGGGTGCTCGACCGCTACGAGCTGGCGCACGCCGGTGAGCAGACCTTCGAGTCGCTCTCGGGTGGGCAGCAGGCACGGTTCCAGATCCTGCTGCTCGAGCTCTCCGGCGCGACCCTGCTGCTCCTCGACGAGCCGACCGACAACCTCGACGTCGAGTCGGCCGAGGCGCTCGAGGAGGGCCTGGACGCCTTCACCGGCACGGTGCTCGCGGTGACCCACGACCGGTGGTTCGCTCGCGGCTTCGACCGTTTCCTCGTCTACGGGGCCGACGGACGCGTGCGGGAGACCGACGGTCCCGTCTGGGACGAAGGGAGAGTCGCCCGCGCCCGCTAGGAGCCAGGCACAGTTCGTGCGGGGCGCCGGGTCAGAACTCGGCCAGGTCCGCCATCATCTCGGTCGTCAGCCAGGCGTCCGGGATGGCGAAGGCGTCGACGAGGGTGCCGGCGTAGGGGCGGATCTCGCCGAGCAGCTCGTTGGTCCGGGCGATGACCGCCTTCGACTGGCTGGAGCTGAGGCGACCGTGCTCGATGTACCAGGCACGGTTGGCCTCGACGGTGCTGAAGACGTAGAGGTCGCAGACCTTGGCGAGCAGGTCGCGCCCGAGGCCCTCCGGCGTGGTGTCGATGGCGGTGACGAAGGCCTCGAGCGCGATCCGGTCGACGTGCGCGCGAGCGGTGTCGAGCAGGTGGTCCTGCGCGTCGTTGAAGACCGCGAAGGCGTCCGCGTCGTCGTCACCGGCCCTGCGCAGCCGCATCGCGAGGGTCTCGGTCATGTGCTGCTCGCGGTCCTCGAAGAGGGCGAGCTGACCGCCGCGGTCGAGCAGCGCGTCGTCGCCGTCCTTGCCCGGAGCGCCGGAGATCAGCCGCTGGATGAGCGAGCCACCGATCGTGTGCTCGATGACCGAGGTCGTCACCTGACGGGCGCCGAAGAGGATGGCGCCGCGCGTGTCGAGCTCGGTGAACTCCGTCTTGTAGTTGGTGAGCATGCCCTTGGCGAGCAGCTGCAGCAGCACGGTGTTGTCGCCCTCGAAGGTCGCGAAGACGTCGGTGTCGGCCTTGAGGTCGGTGAACCGGTTGAGGCTCATGTACCCGGCGCCGCCGCAGGCCTCACGGCAGGCCTGGATCGTGTCGGTCGCATGGTCGGTCGTGACCGCCTTGATCCCCGCGGCGCGGGACTCGAGCTCGCGCTGCTCGTGCTCCGAGTCGATCTCGCCGCTCGCGATGGCGGCCATCTTTTCGACGAGGGCGTTCTGCGCCAGGGCGAGGGCATAGGAGCGGGCGAGGCGCGGCAGCAGCTCGCGCTGGTGGCCGCGGTAGTCGAGGATGACGACCTCGCGGTCGCCGTCGGGGTGGTGGAACTGCGTGCGCTGCATCCCGTAGCGGATGGCTAGGGCCAGGGCGCTGCGGGCGGCCGCGCCGGCCCCGGCGCCGACCGTCACGCGTCCGCGCACGAGCGTGCCGAGCATCGTGAAGAAGCGCCGGTTGATGTTCTCGATCGGGGAGCTGTAGCGCCCGGAGTCGTCGATGGCGCCGTACTTGTCGAGCAGGTTGTCGCGCGGCACGCGGACCTGGTCGAACATCAGCCGGCCGTTGTCGACACCGCGCAGCCCCATCTTGGAGCCGCAGTCGGTGATCGTCACCCCGGGCATCGCCGCGCCCGACTTGTCGCGGATCGGCACGAGCACGCAGTGCACGCCGTGGCTCTCCCCGTCGACGACGAGCTGGGCGAAGACGGCGGCGAGGCGGGCATCGCGCGCGGCGCCACCGATGTAGTCCTTGCGGGCCGCGGGCGAAGGGGAGTGGACGACCAGTTCGTCCTCTGCCGGGTCATACGTCGCCGTGGTGAGGATCGACTGCACGTCCGAGCCGTGCCCGGTCTCGGTCATGGCGAAGCACCCCGGCAGCGACAGGTCGGCCATGCCGGGCAGGTAGCGCTCGTGGTGCCTCTCGGTCCCGAGGGCGGCGATCGCACCACCGAAGAGGCCGAACTGGACGCCGGCCTTGACGAAGACGGACAGGTCGCCGTACCCGATCATCTCCAGTCCGGTGACGGCTGCCCCGACGTCGTTGCTGCCCCCCACCTTGGACGGCAGGCCGGCCCGGACCAGCTCGCTGCCGCCCAGGGTGGTCACCATCTCGAGGGTGCGCTGCCGGTGCTCCTCGAGACCCAGCTCGAGCGCCGGCTCGGCCACCGGGAAGTCGGGATCCTCGCGCAACCGCTGGCGCACATCGGCCCAGCGGCCGTCGAGGACGGCGCGGATCTGGTCGGCAACGGGATCGAGGGGCTGCGCAGCACTCATGCTCCGCACTCTTCCAGACTCACGCGACGGAGGCTGTGGCCGTCGTCTCCCGATCGCCCGAGGGCAAGCGCGAGAGCGCCAGCGCGGCGAGCAGGGCCGACGCGGAGCAGATCGCCCAGACGGTCAGGTAGCCCGACATCGGCGCGTGGCCGGCCGTCGGGTCGGAGATGCTGCCCGTCGACGCCAGCGCGACGGCAAAGAGGGCGGAGGCGAGACAGCCACCCACCGTCTTGGTCGCGTTGGTCAGGCCCGCCGCCTCGGCGGTCCCACCGTGCTGGGAGGCCTGCGCGGCCGCGGCGGGCAGGGAAGCGACGAGGGCGCCCGACCCCAGCCCGGCGATGCCCATGGCGAGCATCGCGTGGACCAGGGCGTCGTGCAGGGGGATGAAGGTGGCGTACCCGATCGCCACGAGGACGGCGGAGCCGACGAGCATGCCCCGCACGCCGAGCCGGCGCGCGGCCATGGGGGACAGCAGTGCCCCGACGGCCATGCACACGACGTACAGCCCGATGAGGTTGGCGATCGCGCCGGCGTCGACACCCAGCCCGTAGCCGACCTCGGCCGGGTCGGTCCGGGCGAAGGTCGACAGCGGGATCTGCGCCCCGAGCACGCTCATGCCGAAGAGGGCGGCGGCCAGCTGCACCGGCCACATGCCGGGTGCCGCCAGGGCGCGCACGTCGACCAGTGGTGTGGGAGAGGCTCTCTCGACCCGGACGAACCACGCGAGCACGGCGAGCCCAGCGACGACGAGCAGCCACGCGAGCGGGCTCGCCAGACCCTCCAGGCGCACGACGACCAGACCGCCGAGCACGAGCAGCAGACCGACGCTGAGCAGGGCGGTGCCGGGCAGGTCGAGGCGGCCCGTCGCAGGTGCGGACTCGTCGCGGACACCGAGCAGGATCGCGATGAGCGCGATCGTCGTCGCAGCAGCCGGGATCGACAGGATCGCCGTCATGCCGAGGACCGGTTGCAGCGCACCGGCCGTCAGTGCTCCGGCGATGACACCGACCTCGAGTGCGAGCACCAGCAGCGCGGCGCCGCGGCGCACGAGCGCCGGCCGGTCGGGGCGGTCACGGGAGCGCTCGTGGAGGATGGCGATCTCCATCGGCAGCCACACGGTGTAGGCGCCCTGCAGCGCCCAGCCGATGAGGAAGGTCCAGAAGCCCGGAGCGAAGGCGACGAGCCACCCACCGAGCGCGGTGATGACCGTGGCGACGATCAGCACCCGTCGGTGGCCGTGCAGGTCGCCCAAGCGCGAGAGCACCGGCACGGCGAGGGCGGAGACGATGAGCTGCACCGCCTCGAACCAGTTGACGTCGCCGTCGGCGATGCGCAGGTGGTCGGCGATGTCGCTGTAGATCGGCGTGTAGTAGCCCTGCAGCACCCCGGAGGCGATCTCGACTGCCGCGAGGAACCCGACGAGTCGCCAGATGGCTGGGCTCACCGGCCGACCTCCGCGGCGGCGGTCGTCGCGTCGAGACCGTCGAGCAGCGTGCGGTACCAACGGATCCCGTCGAGGAAGTCGTCGACCCCGAGGCGCTCGTCGTAGCTGTGGATCGACTCGCGTTGCTCGGCGCTCATCCGGAACGGCGCGAAGCGGTAGACCCGGGCACAGATCTCGGTGAAGTGCCGCGAGTCCGTGGCCGCGTACATGACGTACGGCACGGGCACCGCGTCGGGGAAGACGTCGGTGATCGTGCGCTCGAGCAGCTCGAAGGCGGGGTCGTCGACCGGTGAGAGCGGGCTCGGGTCGTGCTCGTCGATGACCGTGACCTCCACGTCGTCCCCGACCGTGCGCCGCACCCGCTCGGTCGCCTCAGCGGTCGTCTCGCCGACGGCGATGCGCAAGTTGAGCCCGGCGTGCACGCTCGTGGGGCTGACATTGATCGCCGGAGAGCCCGAGACGGTCGTCACCGCGACGGTGGTGCGCGCCAGTGCCGCGGGCTCGGGCCCGGCGGCGACGAGCAGGCGGGCGAGAGCACCCGGGTGCCGCTGGGCGCGACCAGCGACGGGACGAAGGGGGCGCGGCACGTGGGGTGCCAGCCGCGCCAGCATCTCGAGGGCCGCGGGGGACAGGTGGGCCGGGAAGGGGCGGCGCTCCAGGCGCAGGATCGCCCGCGCGATCCGGGCGGCGGGTCCCCCCTTCGCCGGACGTGAGGCGTGCCCGCCCCGCCCACTCGCGGTGAGGCGAAGGGAGAGCACCCCCTTCTCAGAGACGCCGATGACACCGATCGGTCGGCTCACGCCGGGGAAGGCGCCGGAGGCGACGGCACCCCCTTCGTCCAGCACGAACCACGGTGTGACGCCTCGCGATCGCAGGATCTCGACGGCGTTGCGCGCACAGGTGCCCATGACCTCCTCGTCGCTGCCGAAGGAGAGCCAGACCTCGCGGGCCGGGCGACGACCGTCGGCCAGGAGCGACTCCATCGCCGCGATGACGGCGACGAGCTGGCCCTTGTCGTCGAGCGTCCCGCGACCCCAGATCACGCCGTCGACGACCTCCGCGGCCAGGGGCGGGTGGGTCCACCGGCTCTCGTCGCCCAGGGGCACGATGTCCATGTGCGCCATGAGGACGACCGGGTCGTCGGTCGCGGTGGGGGAGTCGGGGTCGGCCGGGACCCGCAGGAGCAGGCCGTGCGGCGGCACGTCGACCACCTCACCGACGTCGTGGGTGAGCGGGAAGTGCTCGCGCAGCACCCGGTGCAGCTCGACGAAGGGAGCGGGGTCGCACTCCGCGCCCTCCTGCCCGGCCACGGTGTGCAGTCGCAGGATGTCGCGCAGCGCGGCGACGTTCGGATGCTCGACGGTGGGCATGACCAGACCCTACTCGTCGGTACTCAGCCGTGGCCGCTCCCTGAGCAGGTCGCGCAGCGACCGAGTCGAAGGGTCAGTCCGCGGAGCGCTTCCAGGCGATCTTGATGCCCGACCACGCGAGGTCGCTCAGCTGGTCGGTGAGCTCCTCCCGGGAGAAGTCGCCGGCCAGCCCGGCGAGCCACGCGTCGGCTCCGGCGCGCACGAGACCGACGAGCGAGTGGCCCCACAGTCGCGCGGGGGCCGGGTCGTTGCCGCGGTCGACGAGCGCCGCGGAGATGAGGTCGCTGATCTGGCCGGCCATCTTGCCGGTGGCGCTGGCGACGGCCTCGACGGCATTGCCGCTCTTGTCGGCGCCGACGAGGGGGGCCGAGACGATGAAGCGGTAGAGCTCCGGGTCGCGCTCGACGAGCTGGAGGTAGGCGTCGATCGCCGCGCGGATCACCGAGCGCGGGTCGATGTCGAGCGCGGAGAGCCCGGCGCCCTTGGTGCTCTCGCCCAGAACCTTGCCGATGTCGCGCAGCATCAGCTCGTCCACGCGGTCCGCGACCGCCTGGTAGAGGCCGTGCCGGTCGGTGAAGTGCCGGTAGAAGACCGTCTTGGAGGTGCCGGCAGCCGCGGCCAGCTCGTCCATGCCCACCGAAGCGCCCCGCGTGCGGATGGTGCGGATCGCGGACTCGACGAGGGTGCGGCGTCGTTCCTGGCGATGCGCCTCCCAGCGGGCGCTGCGGCCGTCGGTGGTGGTGCTCACAGAGGAGGACGGTAGCAGGTACTAGCGGTACCTGCTACCGTCCGTGTCGTATAACCGCAACATGGGACCGAGGGCACATCGCCGCGGTCCCGCCCGACTCCGTACTCACGACCAGGAGACCTGTGGTGGCTAACAACCTGCCGCGTCGCGCCGCCGTCCTCGGTGGCAACCGCATCCCCTTCGCCCGCCAGTTCGGCCCCTACGCCGAGGCGTCCAACCAGGACATGTTCACCGCCGCCCTCGACGGGCTCGTGGCCCGCTACAACCTGGGCGGCAAGCACATCGACGAGGTCGTCGGCGGTGCGGTCATCAAGCACTCGCGCGACTTCAACCTCACCCGTGAGGCCGTCCTCGGCTCCGCCCTGGCCCCCACGACGTCCGCCTACGACGTGCAGCAGGCCTGCGGCACCGGCCTCGAGGCCGCGATCCTCGTGTCCAACAAGATCAAGCTCGGCCAGATCGACTCCGGCGTCGCCGGCGGCGTGGACACCGCCTCGGACGCGCCGATCACGGTCACCGAGTCCCTGCGCAAGAAGCTGCTCAAGGTCAACCGCACGAAGGGGGCCAAGAACCAGGCCCTCGCGCTGGCCAAGATCCGCCCCACCGACCTGGGCATCTCCACGCCGGCCAACTCCGAGCCGCGCACCGGCCTGTCCATGGGCGACCACATGGCCATCACCGCCAAGCGGTGGGGCATCACCCGTGAGGCCCAGGACCAGCTCGCGGTCAACAGCCACAAGAACCTCGCGCGCGCCTACGACGAGGGCTTCCAGGACGACCTCATGACGAGCTTCATGGGTCTGTCCAAGGACCAGAACCTGCGTCCCGACTCCTCGATGGAAAAGCTCGCCAAGCTCAAGCCGGTCTTCGGCAAGGGCGACGACGCGACGATGACCGCCGGCAACTCCACGCCCCTGACCGACGGCGCCTCCACCGTGCTCCTCGGCTCCGAGGAGTGGGCCGCCGAGCAGGGGCTGACCCCGCTCGCGTGGTTCGTCGACGGCCAGGCCGCCGCGGTCGACTACGTCCACGGCGCCGAGGGCCTGCTCATGGCTCCCGCCTACGCCATCCCGCGCATGCTCGAGCGCAACGGCCTCACCCTCCAGGACTTCGACTACTACGAGATCCACGAGGCCTTCGCCGCCACCGTGCTCTCCACGCTCAAGGCCTGGGAGGACGAGGACTTCTGCCGCGAGAAGCTCGGCCGCGACACCCCGCTCGGCTCGATCGACCGCGACAAGCTCAACGTCAACGGCTCCTCGCTGGCCGCCGGCCACCCCTTCGCCGCGACCGGTGGTCGCATCGTCGCCGCGCTGGCCAAGATGCTGCACGCCAAGGGTCCGGGCAGCCGCGGCCTGATCTCCATCTGCGCAGCCGGTGGACAGGGCGTCGTGGCCATCCTCGAGGGCGCCTGAGCCCCCACCTCACGACTTCTAGGAGACATCCACATGGGATTCGAGTACGGCAAGTTCGTCAGCTCCGGTCTGGGCAAGCAGATCGCCAACACCCTCGGTCTGCCGCGGCCGACCACGCTGCGTCGCCACAAGGCCGGCGCCCCGCTCATCAACGGCGCGGTGCTCCTCGACGGGCACGGTGACGCCCCCGTCGCCGCGCTGCTCACCAAGGCTCTGCGCGCCGACGGCGTGCAGATCGCGACCTCCCCGTCCACCTCGGTCGCCGGCGTCGTCGTCGACATGACCCAGGCCCGCACCCCCGCGGACCTGGAGAGCCTGCGCGGCATCCTCGCGCCGGCGCTGAAGACCCTCGCCCCGACCGGTCGCGTCATCGTCATCGGCCGCCCGGTCGCGGACACCGACGACGTCGCCGAGGCCGCGGCCCGCCGAGCCCTCGAGGGCATCGTGCGCTCGGTCGGCAAGGAGATGCGTGCCGGCGGCACGGCCAACATGGTCTACGTCGCCGAGGGCGCGGACGCCAATGTCGAGGCCACCATCCGGTTCTTCCTCTCCGGCCGCTCCGCCTACGTCTCGGCCCAGGTCGTCCACGTCGGCCCGGCCGTCGGCGACATCGTCGAGCCGACGAGCTGGGACGCCCCGCTCGAGGGCAAGGTCGCGGTCGTCACCGGCGCCGCTCGCGGCATCGGTGCGGCCATCGCCGACACGCTCGCCCGTGACGGCGCCACCGTCGTGTGCGTCGACATCCCGGCCGCCGGCGGCCCGCTCGCCGAGGTCGCCAACCGCATCGGCGGCTCGGCCCTGCAGGTCGACGTAACCGCCGAGGACGCCGGCGCCAAGATCGTCGAGCACGCCACCACGCTCCACGGCGGCTTCGACATCGTCGTGCACAACGCGGGCATCACCCGCGACAAGCTCCTCGTCAACACCGACGCCGACCGGTGGGGCTCGGTCCTCAACGTCAACCTGCTCTCGATCCTCGCGATGAACGAGGCGCTCGTGCCCGCCATCAACGAGGGCGGCCACATCGTCAACGTCTCGTCGATCGCCGGCATCGCGGGCAACCGCGGCCAGGTCAACTACGGCGCGAGCAAGGCCGGCGTCATCGGCATGACCTCGAGCCTGGCCAAGGACCCGCAGGTCGTCGCCAAGGGCGTGACGGTCAACGCCGTCGCCCCCGGCTTCATCGAGACCGAGATGACGGCCAAGATCCCGCTCGCGACGCGCGAGATCGGTCGCCTGACCAACTCCCTGTCGCAGGGTGGTCTGCCGGTCGACGTCGCCGAGACCATCGGGTGGTTCGCCTGGGACGCCAACCGTGCCGTCACCGGCAACACGGTCCGGGTGTGCGGCCAGATGATCCTGGGCGCCTGATGGCCGTCACGACGGTCAAGAGCATCCCGGCGCTCGGCCCGATCTACGCCAAGGCGGCCCTCTCGCGTGGGGGCGGCGGCTCGACGCTGCCCGACACGCAGCTGCGCCTCACCGGCCACCAGGTCGACCGGCACGACCTGCTCGAGTACCAGCGCATCTGCCGGTTCAACAACAGCGACGTGCTGCCGCACACCTACCCGCACGTCGTCGGCTTCCCGCTGCAGATGCAGCTCATGGCGGGCAAGGGCTTCCCCCTGCCGCTCATGGGTCTGGTGCACGTCGAGAACCTCATCACGGTGCACCGTGAGATCCGGTTCGACGAGGCGCTCGACATCACCGTCTCCGCGGACAACCTGCGGGCCCACGCCAAGGGCAAGGTCGTCGACCTGGTCACCGAGGTGGATATCGACGGCGAGCGGGTCTGGGAGGGTCGCTCGACCTACCTGGCCCGTGGACGTGGTGACGCGGAGGCGGAGCGGGGTGAGCAGCCGCCGGCCATCCCGACGGGTCAGGCCGCCGCGAAGTGGAGCCTGCCCGGCGACCTCGGTCGTACCTACGGTCTCGCCTCCGGTGACATCAACCCGATCCACATGAGTGTGATCACGGCCAAGGCGATGGGCTTCCCCCAGGCGATCGCCCACGGCATGTGGACCTACGCCCGCGTGCTCGGGGCCATCGGTCCCGTCGCGAGCGGCCCGAGCACGAGCCACGTGTGGTTCAAGAAGCCGGTGCTGCTGCCGGGCAAGGTCGACTTCGTCATCGACAAGAGCGGTGACGTCGTCGTCGCCGGGCTGCGCTCCTCGCGCAAGCCCGAGACCGAGCACCTGGTGCTCACGCTCAGCTGACCGAGCTCGGCCGACGGCCCGTGTCCCGCAGGGGGGACACGGGCCGTCGTCGTCCCCGGACAGGGGTGTGCGAGCCTGCGGGCATGACGATGCCGCCCCCGCCGATGCAGCAGCCGCCCCAGTACGTCCGCCCGCCCGGCAACGGGTCGATCGCGTGGATCGTCGGACTGATCGTGCTGCTGTGCCTGCCCTTCTTCGGCTCGCTGCTGGCCGCTGCCCTGATGATCGGTCTCGGCTTGGCCCAGCGGAGCAAGGGCGGGCTGGCCGCGCACAACGGCGCGAGCGCCGCGACCTGGGGCGTGATCTACCTCGTCGCCACGGTCGTCCTCGTGGGCGCACACTTCGCGCTGGTGTTCTGGGTCACTGGAGGCGAGGGATCCGCCAGCTTCTTCCCGGTGGGGATCCCGATCACCGTGTGGGGGCTGGCGACGCTCGCGCACCTCGTCATGTGCATCTGGGGCACCGTCGTCACCTCGCAGAACCGTCCCTTCGGGTTCGGGGTCTCCTTCTTCCGTGCCCGCTGAGGTGGATGGTCAGCCGAGGCCCTGACGGATCTGCGTGATCCGCTCGCGCAACCACGCGTACGAGTCCTTGGGGGTGCGCGTCTGCCCGTCGTCGAACTCGACCCGCACCAGCCCGAACCGCTGCGTGTAGCCCTCGGCCCACTCGAAGTTGTCGAGCAGCGACCAGACGAAGTGCCCTCGCACGTCGACCCCCGCGTCGATCGCCTCGGCCACGGCGTCGAGGTGGGTGTCGAGGTAGCGGATGCGGGCCTCGTCGTGGACCTGGCCGTCCTCGACGACGTCGTCGGTCGAGCAGCCGGACTCCGTGACGTACACCGGCGGCAGGGCGTCGCCGTACTGGTCCCGCAGCTGCACGAGCAGCTCGGTCAGGCCCTCGGGCACGACCGGCCAGCCGAAGGCGGTCCGTTCGTCGGCCTCCACCGGCACGAGGGCGAAGGGGATGCCCTCCGGCATCTCGAAGGGCACCTCGTCGCGCGAGCCGGTGGCCAGTGCGGCGGTGACGGCGGGGGAGCCGGGAGCGCCCACCTTCGTCGGGTTGTAGTAGTTGACGCCGTACGCGTCGAGCGGCTCGCTGATGACCGCCAGGTCCTCGGCGACCGGGCCGGGCATGCCCTCGCCCATGCCGTTGGGGTACTCGCCGAGGAGGATCGGCTCGGCGAAGGCCCGGTTGTGGATCGTGTCGTAGAGGGCTGCGGCGGCGACGTCCTCGTCGGCGTCGCTCGCTGCGCGGACCGGGGTGTGGTTGTTGGCGGTCCCGACGGCACGGGCGCCGGAGGCCCGCAGCGCGCGGGTGGCCAGACCGTGCCCCAGGAGCAGGTGGTGCGCCGCACCGAGCGCCTCGAAGCCGCGCACCTCGCCGGGCGCGTGGATCCCGACCGCGTGGCCGAAGATCGTCACCACGACCGGCTCGTTGACCGGCATCCACATCGCGACGCGGTCGGCGAGGCGATCGGCGACGACCGCGGCGTACTCGCCGAAGCGCTCGGCGGTCTCGCGGACCATCCACCCTCCCTTCGCCTGCAGCGCGGAAGGCAGATCCCAGTGGTAGAGCGTGGCGAAGGGGGCGACCCCCGCCTCGCACAACGCGTCCACCGCGCGGTCGTAGAAGTCGAGTCCGGCGGCGGCGTTGACCGGGCCCGACCCCGTCGGCTGGATCCGCGGCCAGGCGATCGAGAAGCGGTAGGCGTCGACGCCCAGTCCCTGCAGCAGCGCGACGTCCTCGTCCCACCTGCGGTGGCTGTCGCAGGCGGTGGCACCGGACGAGCCGTCCCGGATGGCGCCGGGGCGGTCGCAGAAGTCGTCCCAGATGCTGCGGCCACGGCCACCGGCCTCCACGCCCCCTTCGATCTGGTAGGCGGCGGTGGACGTCCCGACGACGAAGTCACGGGGGAGGGGCATGGGATCTCCTAGTCGACGCTCTTGATCCGGCGGATGAGCAGCGCTGCGGCGATGCCGATGGCGGCCGCCAGCAGGTAGAGGGTGCGGTAGCCGGCGGCGTGCGTGTGGTGCTCGGCGAACCACGTGATGATCGGTCCAGCGATCGCCGGCGCGAGGACCTGCGGCAGGGCATTGGCGATGTTGATGACGCCGAGGTCGCGGGCCCGGTCGCCGGCACGGGGGAGGACCTGCGTGATGAGCGCGAAGTCGACCGCGAGGTAGATGCCGTAGCCGAGCCCGAGGATGACGGCGCCGACGAGGGCGGCCGGCCAAGTCTGGACGAAGGCGAGCAGGACTGCGGCACAGGACATCACGATGCCCGACCACATGACGAAGGGCTTGCGCACACCGAGCCGGTCGGACCAGATGCCGGCGAGGATCGCCGAGCCGATGAGGGTGACGGCGTAGAGCAGGGTCAGGACGAGGACCCCGAGCTCGGGATCGTCGACGCGGACGGCGTCGGTGAGGAAGAAGAGCAGGTAGAGCGTGCAGATCGAGTTGGCGATCGTCGCGAGGAAGCGGGTGGCCCACGCCCAGGCGAAGTCCGGGTGCCGCCGCGGCGAGATCCAGAAGCCGCGGAGGAACTGGCCGACGCCCATCGTCGGCAGCAGGCCCCGGGGGAGCGGCCGGTCCATGGAGCGCAGGACGAAGGGGGTGACCGCCGCGATGACGAGCACGGCCAGGACGAGGTAGGCGCCGGTGATGCCGGCGACGAGCGTGGCGACACCCGTGCCGACCACGATGCCCAGGGTCTGGGTCATGCCGATGACCCCGCTGACGAGACCGCGCTGCTCGACGGGCACGAGATCGGGCACGGCTGCGGTCAGTGCGGCGAGGGTGCCGTTGAGGCCTGCCTGCACGAGGCACCACCCGAGGATCATCAGCGGGACGGAGTCGGCGACTGCGAGCACGATGAGACCGACGGCGCCGAGGAGGGTGCCGCCGACGACCCAGGGGACCCGGCGACCCCACCGTGAGGTCGTGCGGTCGCTGAAGGCCCCGGCCAGCGGGTTGGCCAGCGTCGAGATCGCGGCGCCGATGCCGGTGACGAGCGAGAGGGTCGCCTCCTTGTGGTCCGGCGTGAGGGCCGCGGCCTGCAGGCCGAGCAGGACCTGGATCGGGCCGAACCAGCCCGCGCACATGCCGACGCCCGCGAGTCCGAGCCGGGCGATCCAGCCGGTGGGCACGGGCACGGTCGGCTCGGAGTGCGGGTCGGGCGCGTCGACGGTGACGGCCTCGGGAGGCTGCATGACCTGATGCTACTCGTGAGTAGGGTTGCGTGGGGTCGTTCGGTCGCGCAGGTGCCGGCAGTCTGCGCGTCGGGTGGCGGTGGGTGACCGTTCACGTCAGGGGTGTGGTGGCTGTCACACCCCGCTGCCATGCTCGATCCCATGGCACACGGAGACATCACGCACATCGACATCCCGGTCACCGACATGTCGGCGGCCTCGTCCTTCTACAGCGCGCTCTTCGGCTGGCAGATCGCCGAGATCCCCGGCTTCGAGGGCTACCCCATGTGGCAGGCGCCCAACCAGATCAGCGGGGGCGGCCTCGCCCCGCGCGGCGAGGGTTTCGAGCACCCGCGCTCCTACGTCGAGGTCGACTCGATCGACGAGGTCCTTGCCAAGGCCACCGAGTCCGGGGGCTCAGTCGTCATGGCCAAGTCGCCGATCTCGGAGACGAGCTGGTTCGCCGTGCTCGCCGACCCGGACGGCAACCACATCGGGCTCTACGAGGGCACGACCGAGGCCGGCTGACCGCTCGTCACGCGGACCTCGTCTCCGGTCACGACCCGACCGGGCACGACCACCTCGGCGTCCACCCCGAAGGGCACCTCGCCCTCGGGGTGGCCGCGGCGAGCCAGCGTGCGCAGGTGCGTCGTGTCGAGTCGTCCCGTGCGCGGGTTGACGTCGACGACACGGCAGCGGGGGACCCGCGCGCGCACCTGCACGACGGCGGCCGAGCCCAGCCGCAGCAGCGTGCCCGGCTCGGGGTCCTCGTCCGCCTCGAGGGTGAAGGTCGCGCGGAACCGCTCGTCCTGCTGCTCCGCCAGACCACGCAGCGCGCCGGTCGTGACGAAGGTGACGCAGGCGCCGTAGACGACCTCGCCGGCCCGCACCGGGCGGGCGAGTCGGACCGGACGGCCCAAGTGAGCCCCCAGGAGCTCGGTGTGCGGTGACTCGAGCAGCTCGAGGTCGGCGTCGCGGCTCCAGTAGTCACAGGTGATGACCTCGCCGGTGGGCGTGGGTGCTGCGGTCACGCTGGCCCCGTCAGGGGTGGCGACGGTCAGTGTCGTGCCGTCCCAGGTGGCGGTGACGAGCACCATCCGTGGGTTCTCCACCGTGCGCACCACCCGGTCCCGGTCGGCGTCGACGAGGCAGAGCACTCGGTCGCCCCGTGGTCCGGTCGGGTCGAGGTCGACGTGCTGCAGGGTGGTGTGGCGCGCGCCCTTGAGCGCCGCGAGTCCGATCCGGGTGATGTGCACGGGCCCAGTCAAGCACCGCCGAGCGCCGTGGTCCCCACCGCTCTTTGGCATGCTCGAGGTCATGCCGACGCAAGAGATCACGTTCACCGGCACGAGCCTCGAGCAGCTCGTGGGTTCCCTCGACCTGCCTGACAAGGAGCCCGAGGGGTACGCGCTCATGGCGCACTGCTTCACCGGTGGTCGCAACCACCCGGCGACCAAGCGGGTCTCGCGAGCCCTGTGCGAGCGAGGGCTGGCGGTACTGCGCTTCGACTTCACCGGGTTCGGTGACTCGGGGGGCGAGTTCGCGGAGTCGACCTTCAGCTCCAACGTCGCCGACATCGCCCTGGCGGCCGACTGGCTGCGCGCCGAGCACGGCGCCCCCGCGCTGCTCGTCGGTCACTCCCTCGGCGGCGCCGCCGTCATCGCGGCGGCCGGGCGGATCCCGGAGGTCCGGGCCGTCGCGACGATCGGTGCCCCCGACGACCCGGGCCACGTGGCCCACCTCTTCGAGTCGGTCATCCCCGAGGTGGAGCGCGAGGGGAGCGCCGAGGTCGTCCTCGGTGGCCAGCGCGTCGTCGTCGGTCGCGACTTCGTCGAGGACATCCGCTCGGTCGACATCGACGAGGCAGCCCGGACCCTCGGGCGTCCGCTGCTCATCATGCACTCGCCGCAGGACGAGATCGTCGAGCTGTCCAACGCCGAGGGCATCTACCGCGCCGCGCGCCACCCCAAGTCCTTCATCAGCCTCGACGGCGCCAACCACCTGCTCACCGGTGCCCGCGACGCGCGCCGCGCCGCCCAGCTCATCGCGGCCTGGGCCGACCCGTACCTGCCCGACTTCACACCCGAGGTCGACTGACCGGTGGCGCACGAGCACGTCTCCGATCGGGTCGCCCGTCGACTGCGCAAGGACTTCGGCTCCCGGTCCGAGCGGATCGCGCGGCAGATCGGCGAGGTCACCGACTCCGAGCGTGAGCAGGCGGCCGTGCTGCTGCTGGCGGACGGCGACGAGTACCAGCTGGCTGCGGCCCTGCACCTCGCGCGCACCGACCGGCGCGACCTGCTCGTCGCGGCCGACCTGGCCGACGACCGCTGGCCGAGTCGGCTGGACCACGAGCTCGGCCGCACCTCGCGTGCCCCTCGTCGTCGACTGCATGGCTGGCTCCCACGACGTGGACGGCTGCGCACCGCGCTGCTGATCCTCCTGGTCGCACCCGGCGTGCTCTTCTTCTTCGTCGGGGTGCCCCTGCTCATCATCGACGACTACCGGGAGGCCGCCGGCCGGGTCGAGGAGACGACCGGCGTCGTCCTCGAGCACCGCAGCGGCTGGTCGAAGGGCGGCCGGAGACACGTCTGCACCTACGACTACGTTGTCGACGGCCTGACCCGCACGGGCACGGCGGAGTGCGGCGAGGACGACGGGGCCGGCGACGAGGTGACGGTCCGCTACGACCCGACCGACCCGGCGAGCTCCGACCTGAGCGCCGGCAACGACCTCGTGGGCCTCATCGTGGGCCTGGGCGCGGGCGCGGTGTGCATCCTCGTCCCCATCGTCTACTTCGTCCGCGACCGCCGTCGCCGCACGTAGGCTGCGGCCATGAGCGAGATGTCCCCGCAGCCGGACGGTGCCCCCACCGCACCCGAGCAGGAGGTCGTGCGCATCTGCCGCGACCTGCTGCGCATCGACACGAGCAACTACGGTCCCGGACAGGACGGCCCGGGTGAGCGGGAGGCGGCCGACTACGTCGTCGCGCAGCTGCGCGAGGTGGGTCTGGAGCCGCAGGTCTTCGAGAGCGAGCCGGGTCGCACGACGGTCGCGGTCCGGGTCGCGGGCGCCGACCGGGACCGGGGCGCGCTGTGCATCCACGGCCACCTCGACGTCGTGCCGGCCCACGCCGAGGACTGGAGCGTTCCCCCCTTCGACGGTGTGGAGCGCGACGGGTGCCTCTGGGGGCGCGGCGCGGTCGACATGAAGGACATGGTCGCGATGATGCTCGCCTGCGTGCGCCACCTCGCGCGCACCGGCACGGTGCCGCCGCGCGACCTGCTCTTCGTCTTCTTCGCCGACGAGGAGGCCGGCGGCGTGCTCGGCAGCCAGTTCATGGTCCGCGAGCACCGCGAGGTCTTCGACGGCGTCACCGAGGCCATCAGCGAGGTCGGTGGGTACAGCGTCACCGTCGACGACGCGAAGGGGGAGCCCCGCCGCGCCTACCTCCTCCAGACCGCGGAGAAGGGGATCGCCTGGCTCCACCTCGAGGCCAAGGGGACCGCCGGGCACGGGTCGGTGCCGACCTCGGACAACCCGATCGTCCACCTCGCCGAGGCGATCGCGCGGATCGACGCCCACAAGTGGCCGCGCGAGTTCATCGTCTCCGTCCGCGGCCTGCTCGACGGGCTCGCCGAGATCACCGGGGTCGGCTACAGCGACGAGGACGCCGAGGAGCTGCTCGAGCGGATCGGGCCGGCCGCCGGGTTCGTGCGAGGAGCCCTGCAGGACACGGCCAACGTGACGATGCTCGATGCCGGCTACAAGCACAACGTCGTCCCGCAGACCGCGTCCGCGGCCCTGGACTGCCGCTTCCTGCCCGGCCACGAGGAGGACCTCATGGCGACGATCCGCGAGCTCGCCGGCGAGCACGTCGAGGTCGTCGTCGACCACAAGGACATCTCGCTGGACGCCCCCTTCGAGGGGGACCTCGTCGACCGCATGCGCTCCGCGTTGCTCGCCGAGGACCCGGAGGCGTCGATCCTGCCGTACTGCCTCTCCGGTGGCACGGACAACAAGGCGCTGTCGACGATCGGCGTCACCGGATACGGTTTTGCGCCGCTGCGTCTGCCGGCCGACCTCGACTTCGCCCCGATGTTCCACGGCATCGACGAGCGGGTGCCGCTGGAGTCGCTGGAGTTCGGCGCGCGGGTCCTGTGGCGTCTCGTCGAGGACTGCTGAGGCGGGTCAGCGCGTCGTCGGCAGGGCCGGCGGTCGCGGGACGCGGATGATCTTGCGGCGCAACCAGGCCTTCTGGACGCCGCCGAGATAGACGACGGTCCGGTGCAGCTCCCAGCGGCCGTACTCGGCGTGGTCGGCCAGCTCCTGCCGGATGGCGGCACGCCCGGCGCCCCGGGGGAACTGGATGGTGCGGAACTCGTACTCGGGCATCAGTGCCATTGTGGCGCATGGGCGGTAGCGTCATGCCCATGAGCGACCCGCGCCCCGCCCTGAACCAGCTGATCGCCGCCTTCGAGCGTCACCTCGAGGCCTCCGCCCAGCGTCGCGGCGAGGACGACCCCACCGTCGTCGCCGCCTACGAGGACCTCGCCGACGCCTTCGAGGCGTACGACGACGCCCTGCACGACGCGACGGGGGAGATGACCCCGCTCGTCGTCGTCGACGAGCAGTTCATGGTCGATGACGACGAGGATGACGACGACTACGACGACGACGAGGACGAGCAGTCGTACTCGGGGCTCGACGACGAGGAGTACGACGCGGACGACTCGCGCCGCTGATCCCTCACGCGCCGGGTGTCACAACCACCCCGAGCGCTTGAAGAGGCGGTGGAGGACGACGCAGGCGAGCACCATCGCCAGCAGGGCGAGCGGGTAGCCGTAGTGGAGCTCCCGGCCCGCGACGTCGACGCTCATCGACAGTTCGGGCATGCCCTCGAAGTTCATCCCGTAGATCCCGGCGAGCATCGTCGGCAGGGCCGCCATCGCTGCCCAGGCCGAGATCTTGCGCATGTCCTGGTTCTGCTGCACGCCGACCTGAGCCAGGTGCGCACTCAGCACGTCGGAGAGCAACCGGTCCTGCGACTCGGTGTTGTCGTTGACCAGTGACAGGTGGTCGACTACGTCGCGGAAGAGCAGGCGCAGCTCCTCGGTCGGCACGGGGGACGAGGCCCCGACGAGCTGGGTCAGCGGCCGGGCGAGCGGGAGGGAGGCCCGCTTGAACTCGAGCACCTCGCGCTTGAGCGCGTAGATCTCGCCGCTGTCGACTCGCTGGTCGGGGGAGAAGACCCGGGCCTCGATCTCGTCGAGGTCGATCTGCAGCTCGTCCTCGATCGCGAGGTACTGGTCGACGACGAAGTCGACGATCGCGTGGAGGACGCCCCAGGGACCGTGCTGCAGCGGATGGTTGCGCTCCTCCAGACGACTGCGCAGGCCCGCGAGCGGGCTCGCCTCGCCCCGTCGGATCGTCACGATGTAGTCGGGACCCCAGAAGACCATGATCTCGCCGGACTCGACGTCGGAGGTCTCCTCGACGTACCGCAGCGGCCGCAGGACGGCGAAGAAGGCATCGCCGTACTGCTCGATCTTGGGACGCTCATCGCCCTTGACGGAGTCCTCGACGGCCAGGGGGTGCAGACCCAGTTGGGCGGCGACCTCCTCGAAGCTCGCGGACGAGGGGTCACGCATGCCGACCCACAGGAAGTCCGACCCACCGCCCGAGCGGATGTCCGCCATCGTCGCGCCGATGTCGTCGCAGGGGAGGCGCTGGCCGTCGTGGTAGCGGGCCTGGTTCACGATCACCCGGGCATCGTCTCAGGAAGGGGGTCGCCCGAGCGCCCACAGCCGGCGTGTGCCGTGCAAGATCGTCGGTGTGCCGCACGAGCGTCACGTCGAGACTTCGAGCAGGGGGTACGTCCTCATGACGGACATGCAGGAGCAGAGCCGGCTGATCACCGAGGTGGCCAGGTCACTCGTCGCCGTGGCACCCGAGGGGTGGACCGGGATCGACTACACCACGCACATGCTGCGTGGCCAGCAGCAGGCGCGGCTGTGGATCGACACGTCGGAGGGGCGCAAAGGCGCCTTCTCCGGTGATGACACGATGCCGCTGATGCGCGAGCTGCGCGCGGCGATGTACGAGCCGGGCAAGGGCACTTTCTACACGGCCAACTTCGTGGTCACGGCCGCGGACGGCTCGGTGCGCACCGACTTCGAGTACGACGCTGAGCCCGACTGGGACATGGTCCCGGGCCAGTACCTCGTCGACCTCGAGGCATTCCCTCGTGACGAGGAGCACCGGCCAGAGTGGCTGCGAGCCCGCATCGCCGAAGCCAACGCTCCGGTCGTCCCCGAGGTCGACTCGCGTCCTGACCCGGAGCTCGTCGCGATCGCCGAGGAGATGTTCGCGCGGATGCCCGGTGGCGAGGGCCCCCTCACGAGCCGCGAGCTGCGCGAGGGACTCGGTGTGCTCGTCACCCGGCAGTCGCGGGGCGGCGGCAAGCTCTTCGTCGCCACGGACCGGTCCGTGATGTTCTCCTCGTCCGCAGAGAGCGTCGAGCAGGGGTTCGAGCGATTCCTCGCCGGCGAGCGCTACCGCCCTTCGCCCCAGCAGTAGTCCGGCTGGGACCCTGGGGGACTCCGCAGCTGGCGCCTAGGGTGAGGGCGTGGCCTACTGCATCCTCATCCGACACGGGCGGTCGACCGCCAACACCCAGGGCGTCCTCGCGGGGTGGACCGAAGGGGTCGCCCTCGACGAGACGGGGAGCGACCAGGCGATCGCCCTCGTCGGTCGGCTCGAGGGCACGCCGCTCGTCCACGTCGCCACCTCGCCGCTGCAGCGGTGCCGGGAGACGGCCGCCCCGCTCGTCGCAGCCCACGGCCTCGAGGCGGTCGTCCACGACGGTCTGGGGGAGTGCCGCTACGGCGCGTGGACCGGACGCTCCCTCAAGGACCTCGTCAAGGAGCCGCTGTGGCGCACCGTCCAGGACCGCCCGAGCGAAGCGGTCTTCCCCGACGGCGACGAGTTCCCGGGTGAGTCGATCCGGGCGATGTCCGAGCGGGCCGTGGCGGCAGTCCGCGAGATCGACGCGGCGGTGACCGCGCAGCACGGCAAGCACGCCGTGTGGGCTGCGGTCAGCCACGGCGACGTCATCAAGGCGATCCTCGCGGACGCGGTCGGCACGCCCCTCGACGACTTCCAGCGGGTGCACGTCGACCCTGCCTCCATCTCGGTCGTGCACTACACCGACACCCGTCCGATGATGCTGCGCAGCAATGACACCGGCAGCTCGGCGCTGCGCCCTCCCACGCCGAGCGAGGACAGCTCCGACACCGGGGACGCCGCAGTGGGTGGCGGCGCGGGACTAGGGTCGACGTCATGACACTCGTCGAGTTCGACCCTCCGGAGCGCTTCGTGCTGGGCACGGTGGGTCCGCCCGGGCAGCGCGAGTTCTTCCTCCAGGCCAGCGACGGCAGCCGCCGGGTGCAGATGGCCCTCGAAAAGCTGCACGCCCAGGTCCTCGCCGAGCGCATCGGCGAGCTGCTCGACCAGGTCGCCGGCCTGGAGTCGACCGTGGCCGCCGCTGCCGCGGCCGCGGACAACGCGCCGCTCGACACGCCGATCTCGCAGGACTTCCGCGTCAGTGCCCTCGCCCTGTCGTGGGACGACGAGCGGCACGTCGTCGTCATCGAGGCACACGACCACGACCCGGACGAGGTGGACGACCTCGACCCGGTGGAGGAGCGACACAGCCTGCGGGTCTCGCTCCCACCGGCCCAGGCGCGCGCCTTCGCCCGGCGCTGCGAGACGGTCGTGCGGGCCGGCCGCCCGTCCTGTCCCTTCTGCGGTGGACCCGTCGACGAGAGCGGACACATCTGCCCCCGAGCCAACGGCTACAAGCGCTGACCGGTGGCTGCACCCCCTTCGCTCCACGACGGTGAGCTCGCCGTCCTCGGACGCCACCCGCTCGCCAGCAATCTCGTCCTCGTCGCCGAGGTGCGCGCCGCCGGCGCAGACCCCGTGACCGTCGCCTACAAGCCGGTCGAGGGCGAGCGTCCGCTGTGGGACTTCCCGGACGGCACCCTCGCGGCACGTGAGGTGGCCGCCTCCCGGATCGACGAGCTGGGAGGCTTCGGTCTCGTCCCCGAGACGGTCTGGCGCGACGGGCCGCTCGGTCCCGGCGCCGTGCAGCGGTGGATCGGCGAGATCACCACGCCCTGCCCGACCCCGGTCTCGGTCGACCCGCCCGGTGGGGTGCCCGAGGGCAACATCGTCGTGCTGGAGGGCGAGGACGCGGCGGGCGCCCCCCTTCTCCTGTCACACCCCGATGACCCCCGGCTGCGCTCGATGGCCGTGCTCGACGCCGTGCTCAACAACTCCGACCGCAAGGGCGGCCATGTGCTCGAGCACGACGGCCGGCTGTGGGGGATCGACCACGGGGTCGGCCTGCACGAGGAGCCGAAGCTGCGCACCGTCTTGTGGGGCTGGGCCAGTGACCCGATCCCGCAGGAGGACCTGGCGCGGCTCGCCCGCCTCGCCGCCGAGCTGGACCGACCCGAGGTGGCGGCCGAGCTGATGGTGCTGCTGACGCCCTGCGAGGTCGAGGCGCTCGGCGCGCGCGTCGAGTCCCTGCTGACCTCCGGGACCCACCCGGAGCCGTCAGGGGAGTGGCCCTCGATCCCGTGGCCACCGCTGTGACGGGCACCTCGTAGGCTGTCCCGCGTGAGAGCCTGGCCGTCGCCCCACCTGCCCGTCGTCCCCGGAGACCCCGTCGCCCTGCGTCTGCACGACGTGGCCCGTGACGAGGTGGCTCCCGTCGAGGCGGCCGACCCGGCGCGCGTCTACGTCTGCGGTGTCACGCCGTACGACACGACGCACATGGGGCACGCCGCGACCTACGTGACCTTCGACCTGGTCAACCGGGCGCTGCGTGACGGCGGCCGTGCGGTCACCTACGTGCAAAATGTCACCGACGTCGACGACCCGCTCTTCGAGCGCGCGGCGCGCGACGGAGTGGACTGGCGTGAGCTCGGGCAGGAGCAGATCGCGCTCTTCCTCGAGGACATGACGGCGCTCGGGGTCATCCCGCCGGAGCACTTCATGGGGGTCATGGAGTCGATGCCGGAGATCATCGCGTCGGTGCAGGCGCTCGTGGAACGCGGTGTGACGTACGAGGTCGAGGAGGACGGGGTGCGCGACACCTACCTCGACCTCACCGCAGCAGGAGGACTCGGCGAGCTGAGCCACCTCGACCGCGACACGATGCTGGAGTTCTCCGCCGAGCGCGGCGGTGACCCGCAGCGTCCCGGCAAGCGCGACCCACTCGACCCGATGCTCTGGCGCGGGGAGCGCGATGGCGAACCCGCTTGGGACGCAGGCGCGCTCGGGCGCGGCCGGCCCGGCTGGCACATCGAGTGCACCGCGATCGCCATGGCCCACCTCGGCGACCGCATCGACGTGCAGGGCGGCGGGACGGACCTGGTCTTCCCGCACCATGAGATGTCGGTGGTGCAGGCGGAGGCGCTGACGGGGGAGCGGCCCTTCGCCGCGCACACCGCGCACCAGGCGATGGTCGCCTACGACGGCGAAAAGATGAGCAAGTCCAAGGGCAACCTCGTGCGGGTCTCGACGCTGCGGGCCGAGGGTGTCGACCCGATGGCGATCCGCCTCGTGCTCCTCGGGCACCACTACCGCGGTGAGTGGGAGTGGGTCGACGCCGACCTCACGGCCGCGCAGGAGCGGCTCGAGCGTTGGCGCTCTGGACTCTCGACCGACGGGGGGCCGGACGCCACGGAGACGATCGCCGCGGTGCGCTCGGCCCTGGCCGACGACCTCGACACCCCGACCGCGCTGGCGGTCGTGGACGCGTGGGTCGAGACCTCGCTCGGCGAGGGCGGCGACGTGCGGTCCGCGCCGGGTGAGCTGGCGCGGGCGATCGACGCGCTGCTCGGCGTGCGGCTGTAGGGGACCCCACCCAGTCCCGGTTCGAGGTATTCCTGAGCCTCTGGGAGGGCCGGTCCCACCTCGACCCACGGCAGGGATGAAGTGGGGTCAGGCCGGCCCTGAGGTGTCGTCGCCACGCCGGCGCAGGTACCGCTCGAACTCCTTGGCGATGGCGTCGCCGCTCGCCTCGGGCAGCTCGGAGGTGTCCTGGGCGCTCTCGAGCGCCGAGACGTACTCGGCGACGTCCTCGTCCGTGTTGGCGAGCTCGTCGACCCCGCGCTCCCACGCCTGGGCCTCCTCCTCGAGGTCGCCGTGGTCGATGACCGTGTCGAGGAAGTCCTCCAGCTGGACGAGGAGGGCGAGCGAGGCCTTGGGGCAGGGCACCTGTGAGGCGTAGTGGGGCACGGCCGCCCACGCGGAGATCGAGACCATCTCCGCCTGCGTGGCGCCGTCGGCGACGACCCCGGTGATGCCTGTGGGGCCCTCGTAGCGGGCCGGCTCGAGCTCGTAGCGGTAGGCGGTCGCCTCGTCCTCGCTGGAGCACGTGACGGGGATGGGGCGCGAGTGGGCGACGTCGGCCAACAACGCGCCGAGGGTGATCACGGTCGTCACGCCGTGGGAGGCCGCCAGGTCGAGGATCTCGGTGGTGAAGGCGCGCCACCGGAAGGACGGCTCGATGCCCGTCACGAGGAGCACATCGCGACCGAGGCTGTCGGGGGAGGCGAGCAGGATGCGCGTGGTGTTCCAGTGGATGCCGCGGCCCTGGCCCTGGTTGATGACGCGCGGGCGGGTGACCTGGAAGTCGTAGTAGTCCTCGGGATCGATGGCGGCGACCGTCTCGGCGTCCCACAGCTCGCCCAGGTGCTCGATGACGCGGGAGGCAGCCTCACCGGCGTCGTTCCACCCCTCGAAGGCGCAGATCATCACCGGGTCGTGCAGCTCGGGCAGGTCCTCGATCTCGATCACGTGCTCAGCCTACGTCGGGCTACCGTGGGGCCCTGTGAGCACTGCGCACCCCACGAACGAGTCCGCCCTGCCCGCCGCCGTCCTCTGGGACATGGACGGCACCCTCGTCGACACCGAGCCCTACTGGATGGTCGCCGAGTATGAGCTCGTCGAGGAGTACGGCGGCACGTGGACCGACGAGCTCGCCCTGGCCCTCGTCGGCAACCCGCTGCTCGTCTCGGCGCAGTTCCTCATCGACAACTCCCCGGTGACCCTGACGCCGGAGCAGGTCGTCCACCGCATGCAGTCGCGCGTCGTCGAGCAGATCGCCGATGAGGTGCCGTGGCGTCCCGGAGCGCGCGAGCTGCTCGCCGCAGGCCGGGAGGCCGGTGTCCCTGCCGCCCTGGTCACCATGTCCTGGACCGACCTCGCCCGAGCGGTCGTCGACGCCACGCAGCCCGGCTCCTTCGAGTTGCTCGTCACCGGCGACGTCGTCACCCATGGCAAGCCGCACCCGGAGCCCTACCTCACCGCCGCCGCGCGACTCGGGGTCGACCCGACGGCCTGCGTGGCCCTCGAGGACTCGCCGACGGGCGTCCGCTCGGCAGTGGCCGCCGGCGTGCCGACCCTGGCCATCCCGCACCACGTCGCGATCCCCGAGATCCCCGGAGCGGTGCGCGTGGACACGCTGGCCGGGCTCACCCCCTTCGACCTGCGTCCGCTGGCCACCGGCGCCGGAGACCCCGCGCGCACCTGAATACGCATTACCCCGGGCAAATGCGCGCTCTAGGGCCACCTACATCTGCATTTCCCCGGGCAAATGCGCGCTCTAGGGCTACCTACATCTGCATTTCCCCGGGCAAATGCGCGCTCTGGGGCCACCTGACCGCGCATTTCCCGGGGCAATGCGCGGTCTGGGTCGCACGTGAATCTGCATTGCCTTAGGGCAATGCAGAGTCCTGGTCATCGCCCGGCGTGGCCTCGGGCGTGATGATCTCGATCGTCTCGGGCAGCTCGGGCGGGGTGCCGCCGAAGGCGGGGCACAGCGGCTTGAAGTCGCACCAGCCGCACAGCCGCGACGGGTTGGGCCGGAAGTCACGGGTCGTCACGGCCTGCTCGATGGCCGCCCAGACCGCGCGGACATTGCGCTCGAGCCCGAGCAGATCGGCCTCGTCGGGTTCGTACCGGATGATCGTGCCGTCGCCGAGGTAGACCAGCTGGAGCAGGTCGGGCACGCGCCCGGTCCGGCGCCAGATGACCAAGCCGTAGAAGCGCATCTGGAACAGCGCCTTGCCCTCGAATCCGGCGCCCGGAGCCCGGCCGGTCTTGTAGTCGACGACGCGCACCTGGCCGGTGGGGGCGACGTCGAGCCGGTCGATGATGCCGCGCAGGACGAGCCCGTCGACCTCGGTCTCGACCTTGACCTCACGTTGAGCCGGCTCGAGCCTCGACGGGTCCTCGAGGGTGAACCAGCGGTCCACGAGCCGCTCGGCCGCCGAGAACCACGACTCGTGCGTGAGCGAGGCGTCGTCGGCGAGCATCGTCGCCAACTCGGGCCGCTCCTCGACGAGAGCCGCCCATCGCCCGGGCACGAGGGCGCGCGCCGCCTCGGGGGTGCGCTCGGCCGCGGGCAGCTCGAAGACCTCTTCGAGCACCGAGTGCACGAGCGTCCCGCGTGCCGCAGCGGGCGACGGCGCCTCGTCGAGGCGGTCGATCGTGCGGAAGCGGAACTTCAGCGGGCACTGCTTGAAGTCCGCGGCCCGGGACGGGGAGAGCGCCGCCCTCACTCGGGGGAGTAGCCCAGGTTGGGTCCGAGCCAGCGCTCGGCCTCCTGCATCGTCCAGCCCTTGCGCGCCGCGTAGTCCTCGACCTGGTCCTTGCCCAGGCGCCCGACGACGAAGTACTGGCTGTCCGGGTGGCCGAAGTACCAACCCGACACCGCGGCACCCGGCCACATCGCCATGCCCTCGGTGAGCTCGATGCCGATCTCGTCGACGTCGAGCAGCGACCAGAGCGTCTTCTTCTCCGTGTGGTCCGGGCAGGCCGGGTAGCCGGGAGCCGGTCGGATGCCGTCGTAGGCCTCCTTGATGAGCTCCCGGTTGTCGAGGGACTCATCCGGCGCGTACCCCCAGAACTGCGTGCGCACCCGCTCGTGCAGCCGCTCGGCGAAGGCCTCGGCGAAGCGGTCCGCGAGGGCCTCGAGGAGGATCGCGTTGTAGTCGTCGTTGTCCGCCTTGAACTCGGCGATCTTTTCGGCAGCGCCGATGCCGCCGGTCACCGCGAAGGCACCGATCCAGTCCTTGATGCCCGTGTCCTTCGGCGCGACGAAGTCGGCGAGGCTGCGGTTGGGCACACCCGCACGGTGCTTGCCCTGCTGGCGCAGCATGTGCAGCGTGTGCGCGACCTCGGAGCGGGACTCGTCGGTGTAGATCTCGATGTCGTCGCCCACCGCGTTGGCGGGGAAGAGGCCGATGACGCCCTTGGCGGTCAACCACTTCTCCTCGATGATCCGGTCGAGCATCACCTGGGCCTCGTCGTAGAGCTTGCGGGCCACCTCGCCCGTCGCCGGGTTGTTGAGGATGTCGGGGAAGGCCCCCTTGAGCTCCCAGGCGTTGAAGAAGGGCTGCCAGTCGAAGTACTCGCGCAACTCGGCCAGGTCGTAGTCGACGAAGACCTCCCGCATGGGCGTCACGCCCGACAAGTGCGGCTGCTCGGCACTCCAGTCGATCGGGGTGCGCGCCTCCTGCGCCTCGTCGTAGGTCAGCAGCGGGCGATCGCCCTGCTTGGCCGCGTGGCGTCGCCGCAGCGCCTCGTAGTCGGCGGCCACCTCGTCGAGCAGCTTGGTCCGCCCGGTCGCGCTGAGCAGCTGGCTGACGACCGGCACCGACCGCGAGGCGTCCTTGACCCACACGACGGGGCCGTCGTACTGCTGGTCGACCTTGACCGCGGTGTGTGCGCGGGACGTCGTGGCACCGCCGACGAGGAGCGGGATGTCGAAGCCCTGGCGCTGCATCTCGGAGGCGACACCGACCATCTCGTCGAGCGACGGGGTGATGAGGCCGGACAGGCCGATGACGTCCGCGCCCTTCTCCTTCGCCGTCTCGAGGATCTTCTGCGTCGGCACCATGACGCCGAGGTCGATGACCTCGTAGTTGTTGCACTGCAGGACCACGCCGACGATGTTCTTGCCGATGTCGTGGACGTCGCCCTTGACCGTCGCCATGACGATCAGGCCCTTGGACCGGTCGGTGTCACCGGGCTTCTTGGCGGCCTCGATGTGGGGGATGAGGTGGGCGACCGCCTTCTTCATCACCCGCGCGGACTTCACGACCTGCGGCAGGAACATCTTGCCGGCGCCGAAGAGGTCGCCGACGACGCCCATGCCGTCCATGAGCGGGCCCTCGATGACCTCGAGCGGCTCGCCGCCGGCCTCGTCGATCTCGACGCGCAGCGCCTCGGTGTCCTCGACGACCCACGTGTCGATCCCCTTGACCAGGGAGTGCGTGATGCGTTCGCGAAGGGGGAGCTCGCGCCACTCCTGCGTCGCCTCCTCCTCCTTGGCCCCGGTCCCGCGGAAGCGCTCGGCGATCTCGAGCAGGCGCTCGGTGGAGTCGGGGCGCCGGTTGAGCACGACGTCCTCGATCCGCTCGCGCAGCTCCGGGTCCACCGTGTCGTACGGGACGAGGGCGCCGGCGTTGACGATGCCCATGTCCATGCCCGCGTTGATCGCGTGGTAGAGGAAGACCGCGTGGATCGCCTCGCGCACGGGGTTGTTGCCGCGGAAGGAGAACGAGACGTTGGAGACACCGCCGGAGACGAGGACGCCCGGCAGGTTGTCCTTGATCCAGCGGGTGCCCTCGATGAAGTCGGTGCCGTACTCGGCGTGCTCCTCGATGCCCGTGGCCAGCGCGAAGATGTTGGGGTCGAAGACGATGTCCTCGGCGGGGAAGCCGACGTCCTCGGTGAGGATCGTGTACGCGCGCTGGGCGATCTCCTTGCGGCGCTCCAGGTTGTCGGCCTGGCCCTCCTCGTCGAAGCCCATGACGACGATCGCCGCGCCGTACTTGCGGCACAGGCGGGCCTGCTCGACGAAGGGCTCGACGCCCTCCTTCATGGAGATCGAGTTGACGATCGCCTTGCCCTGGGTGCGCTGCAGGCCGGTCTCGATGACTTCCCACTTCGAGGAGTCGATCATCAGCGGCACCCGGGAGATGTCCGGCTCGGAGCCGACGAGGTTGACGAAGGTGCCCATGGCGGCGACGCCGTCGAGCATGCCCTCGTCCATGTTGATGTCGATGACCTGCGCGCCGTTGTCGACCTGCTGCGCGGCGACGGCGAGAGCCGCCGGGTAGTCGTCGGCCTCGATGAGCTTGCGGAACTTCGCCGATCCCGTGACATTGGTCCGCTCACCGACGTTGACGAAGAGCGAGTCGGCGGTGACGTTGAAGGCCTCCAGACCCGAGAGCCGTAGTGCCGGCTCGACCTCGACCGGGACGTGCGGGGCGGCGCCGGCGGCCCCCTTCGCAATCGCCTCGACGTGCTCGGGGGAGGAGCCGCAGCACCCACCGATGAGGTTGACCAGACCGCTCGTGGCGAACTCGGAGACGAGCGAGGCCATGTGCTCGGGGTCCTGGTCGTACTCGCCGAAGGCGTTGGGCAGGCCCGCGTTGGGGTAGGCGGAGATGAAGGTGTCGGCGACCCGACCCAGCTCCACGACGTACTGGCGCAGGTCCTCGGCGCCGAGCGCGCAGTTCAGGCCGACCGCGAGCGGACGGGCGTGGCGCACGGAGTTCCAGAACGCCTCCGTCGTCTGCCCCGTCAGGGTGCGACCGGACGCGTCGGTGATCGTGCCGGAGATGATGACCGGCCACCGTCGGCCGTGCTGCTCGAAGAGGGTCTCGAGGGCGAAGATCGCTGCCTTGGCGTTGAGCGTGTCGAAGATGGTCTCGACGAGCAGCAGGTCCGCCCCGCCCTCGACGAGGCCGGACGCCTGCTCGAGGTAGGCCTCGACGAGCTCGTTGAAGGTGATGTTGCGCTTGCCGGGGTCGTTGACGTCGGGCGAGATCGACGCGGTGCGGTTGGTCGGACCCATGGCGCCCATGACCCAGCGCGGGCGGCCGTCCTGCGCGGCGTACTCGTCAGCGGCGACGCGGGCGAGGCGCGCGGCCTCGACGTTCATCTCACGCGCGAGGTCCTCCATGCCGTAGTCGGCCATGGAGATGCGCTGCGCGTTGAAGGTGTTGGTCTCGATGAGCTCGGCGCCGGCCTCGAGGTACTGCCGGTGCAGGTCGGTGATCAGGTCCGGCTGGGTCAGCACGAGCAGGTCGTTGTTGCCCTGCAGGTCGCTCGCCCAGTCCGCGAAGCGCTCCCCGCGGAAGTCGGCCTCCGACAACCCCTGACGCTGGATCATCGTGCCCATCGCGCCGTCCATCACGAGGACGCGCTCGCGCAGTGCCTGCGTGAGCTCGTCGGTGGCGTCGGGGCGCAGATCGGTGTCGGTCACCGTGTGGATCCTTGGTCGTCGGGGGCGAAGTGCGCCCTCATTATCCCCACAGGGGCCTCTCGCCTAGGGTCGTGTCCATGTCAGCGCCTCCGGAGCAGCCCCCGCGAGGGATCCGGCTGGCCACGATCGCCTCGATCCCCGTCTACCTCGGCTGGTCCTGGCTCATCATGGGCGGCCTCGTCGTCTTCGTCGTCGGGCCCTCGGCGGCCCAGTCGTACGGGGCGGCCACCGGCTACTCCATCGCCGTCGTCTACGCCCTGGCGCTCCTCGTGAGCGTCCTGGCGCACGAGGCGGCGCACGCGATCGCCGCCCGCACCTTCGGCCACACCGTGCACAGGGTCGTCGCGGACCTGTGGGGCGGGCACACCGCCTTCGAGGCCTCGCGGGCCACGCCCGCGACCTCCGCCGCCATCGCTGTCGTGGGTCCACTCACCAATGCGGTCCTCGGTGTCGTCTGCCTCGTCGCGTCGACCGCCCTGGACGGCATCCCCGGGACGGTGCTCGGAGGTGTCGCCTTCGTCAACGGCGCGCTCGCGGTCCTCAACCTGCTGCCCGGCCTGCCCCTCGACGGCGGCCAGATCGTCGAGGCCGGCGTCTGGGCGGTCACCAAGGACCAGGGCCGGGCGCGGGTCGCCGCGGGCCACCTGGGCCGCGGCCTGGTCATCGCCATCGTCATGGCGGTCATCGGCTTCCCCCTGCTGCGGGGCCAGTCGCCGGGCCTGAGCACGATCCTGTGGACCGCGCTCGTCGGCAGCTTCCTCTGGTCGGGCGCGACCCAGGCGATCGCGCACGGTCGTGCCCTCGGCACGCTCTCGGGGCTGGACGTGCCCGAGCTCCTGGAGCCGGCCGCCGGCATCCGACGGGACCGACCGATCAGCGAGCTGACCTCCCTTCGCGCCCTCCCGATCGTGCTCGACGAGCAGGGTGCGCCGGTCGGCCTCATCGACCACGACGCCCTGCGGAGCGTCCCGCCGCAGGCGGTGGACACCACGCCGGTCTCCGCGGTGACGACCAACGCGCCGGACGGGTGGGCGGTCGAGCTCACCCCGGGTCGGGAGGCGCTGGAGCTGGTCTCGGCCTTCCAGGAGTCGCGGTCCCGACTCGTCGCGGTGAGCGAAGGGGGAGTCCTGCGGGGCATCGTGCGGGTCGAGCGGGTCAACGCGGCCCTGTCGCACAACTAGACTCGCGCACCATGAGCGCCACCGGATCCGCCTACCGCCGCGGCCCCTTCCGTGAGGGGGACCGCGTCCAGTTGACCGACCCCAAGGGGCGGCTGCACACGATCACCCTGACGCCGGGCAAGCAGTTCCACACCCATCGGGGACACGTGAAGCACGACGACCTCATCGGTGCGCCCGACGGGTCGACGATCACCAACACGGCGGGCACCGAGTACCTCGCGCTGCGACCGCTGCTGTCCGACTACGTCATGTCGATGCCGCGCGGTGCCGCCGTCGTCTACCCCAAGGACGCCGGCCAGATCGTCACGATGGCCGATGTCTTCCCCGGCGCCGTCGTCGTCGAGGCCGGCGTGGGCTCCGGCGCCCTGTCGATGTCGCTCCTGCGGGCCGTGGGGGAGAGCGGCGCGGTGCACTCCTTCGAGCGGCGCGCCGACTTCGCCGAGATCGCGAAGGCCAACGCGCGCGCCTTCTTCGGCGAGGACCACCCCGCGTGGACCGTCACCGTGGGTGACCTCGTCGAGTCCCTGCCGTCCGCGGTCGAGCCCGGCAGCGTCGACCGGGTCGTCCTCGACATGCTCGCCCCGTGGGAGTGCCTCGAGGTCGTCGCCGAGGCGCTCGCGCCCGGTGGTGTGCTCATCTGCTACGTCGCCACGGCCACCCAGCTGAGCAAGGTCGCCGAGGCGATGCGCGACTTCGGCACCTTCACCGAGCCCGAGGCCTGGGAGTCGCTCGTGCGCGGCTGGCACCTCGAGGGTCTCGCCGTGCGCCCGCAGCACCGCATGCACGGGCACACCGGCTTCCTCATCACGACTCGCCGGCTCGCCCCGGGCATCACCCCGCCGATGCGCAAGCGTCGCCCGGGCAAGGGCTACGCCGCCCAGGAGGGCGACGAGAGCACGGCTCCGGCCGAGGTGCCGCCGGGCGCCGACGACGCCGAGTGGACCTCCGAGGCCCTCGGGGAGCGGGTCGCGTCGGAGAAGAAGATGCGCAAGCTCGCCCGAGGCGTGGTCCCTCCGACGCCGCGATAGGGCGAAGGGGGAGACTGGAGGCAGCCGACACCCCCGGCCCGAAGGGAGCACGACGATGACGACCGAGCCCACGCCCCAGGACGTGCGGGCCCTGCAGGACAAGCTGACCCAGCAGAAGTCGCAGATGGCGACCGTCGCCTCGCAGAACGAGCGCCTCGTGCGCACGCTCAAGGACGCCCGCCAGCAGATCGTCACCCTCCGGGAGGAGATCGAGCGGCTGGCCCAGCCCCCTTCGTCCTATGCCGTGGTCGTCGACGTCAACGACGACGGGACCGCCGATGTCCTCTCCGGCGGCCGCAAGATGCACGTCGCCGTCTCCCCGGCGGTCGAGACCGGTGAGCTCGGGGTCGGCCGTGAGGTGCGGCTCAACGAGGCGATGAACATCGTGTCGGTGCACCCCGAGGACGTCGCCGGCGAGGTCGTCGTCGTCAAGGAGGTCCTCGACGACGACCGCCTCCTCGTGCTGATGCGCCAGGACGAGGAGCGGGTCGTGCGCAGCGGCGGCCGGGTGACCGGCAAGCAGGTGCGCGTCGGTGACGCCGTGCTCGTCGACCAGCGCAGCAACATTGCCGTCGAGCGCATCCCGCGGGCCGAGGTCGCCGACCTCGTCCTCGAGGAGGTGCCCGACCTCGACTACGACGACATCGGTGGCCTCAGCACGCAGATCGAGGCGATCCGCGATGCCGTCGAGCTGCCCTACCTGCACGCCGAGCTCTACGAGCGCCACCAGCTCAAGGCGCCCAAGGGCGTGCTCCTCTACGGCCCGCCCGGCAACGGCAAGACGATGATCGCCAAGGCGGTCGCGGCCTCGCTGGCCCGCAAGGTCGCCGAGCGGACCGGGCAGGACAGCGCGACCGCCTACTTCCTCAACATCAAGGGCCCGGAGCTGCTCAACAAGTACGTCGGCGAGACCGAGCGGCACATCCGGCTGATCTTCCACCGCGCACGGGAGAAGTCGAGCGACGGCACCCCCGTCGTCGTCTTCTTCGACGAGATGGACAGCCTCTTCCGCACCCGCGGTTCCGGCGTCTCCTCCGACGTCGAGACGACGATCGTCCCGCAGCTGCTCGCGGAGATCGACGGTGTCGAAGGCCTGGACAACGTCATCGTCATCGGCGCGACCAACCGCGAGGACATGATCGACCCGGCGATCCTGCGTCCCGGGCGCCTCGATGTGAAGATCAAGATCGAGCGCCCCGACGCCGAGGGTGCCCGCGACATCTTCAGCAAGTACCTCACCGCCGAGCTGCCCCTGCACCCCGAGGACCTCGAGGAGCACGACGGCGACCGGCAGGCCACCGTCGAGGGGATGATCGAGGCGGTCGTCGAGCGGATGTACGCCGAGAGCGACGACAACCAGTTCCTCGAGGTGACCTACCAGGGCGGCGACAAGGAGATCCTCTACTTCAAGGACTTCAACTCCGGCGCGATGATCCAGAACATCGTCGACCGGGCGAAGAAGGCCGCGATCAAGGACCTCATCACGACCGGCGCCGAGGGCCTGCGGGTCGGTCACCTGCTCGACGCGTGCATCGCGGAGTTCAAGGAAAATGAGGACCTGCCCAACACGACGAACCCCGACGACTGGGCGCGCATCTCGGGCAAGAAGGGCGAGCGGATCGTCTACATCCGCACGCTCATCGGCGGCAAGTCCGGCGCCGCGGAGCCCGGCCGCTCGATCGACACCGGCACGCGGACCGGGCAGTACCTCTAGGCGAGGTCTGCCCGGAAGCAGCCCGCCGGGCTCAGAGGACGACGACGAGACCGGCAGCAATCCCCAGCGTGAGCGCGAGCCCGCAGGCGCCCGCGAGAGTCCCGAGCGCGATCCCGCCGAGCCGCGGCAGCCACGACCGCTGCACGGCGACGACGACGAGGAACAGCGCGATCAGGAGCGTCCCGACGGCGAGCGGTGTCGCGAGGAAGGCGGCGAAGGCCAGCACGTCCTTCGGCGTGAGGGTGCACCCGAAGCCGAGCCCCTCGCACTGACCGCCGGCGTTGGCGTCGGGTGCGACGACCCAGGCGACGCCCCAGCCGATGATCGCGACCAGGAGCCAGGCGCCGAGGGTCGCGACCGCGCGGCGACCGCGGTGCGGCGCAGGGGGAGGGGTCAAGCCGGCCGCGTCAGGCGATCAGACTTACGGCGAGCCACATGAGCGTCACGGTCACGGCCACCGTGGCGACGCCGACGAGGCTCGACACGTTGCCCAGCGCGCAGGCGCTGCGCCCCGGCAGGGCTCGCGCATGCGCCCCGCCCAGCGCGACCGCGAGCCCGACGACGAGCGCGGGCACGAGGAAGGGAGCGGCCACGACCATGACGTAGGGGAAGAGGTAGCCGATCGCCCCACCGATCTCCGAGGGCAGCAGGCGCGCCGCCACCACGGGCAGGATGACGGGAGTCACGAAGAGCCAGGCCACGACGGCCGCGGAGGCCCCGGCGGCACGGAGGCATCGAGAGCCCCGAGTGGTGGTGTCCATGGGGTCAGGTTAGTCCTGCGGTCGAGGGTCCTCGGGCGCGCGCGGCTGGCGGATGTCCAGCACCTCGGCGACCCGGTCCCGGTCGCCGGGCGGGACGACGCCGCGGCCGCGGGTCCGGTCGGACGGACCGTGCAGGTCCTCGAGGCCGAGGGGGTCACCCACGCGGGTGTGCTCGACCGGAGGGCGGCCACGTCCCCGGCGCGGGTCGCTCGTCGGCTCGGGACGCCGGCGGTCCAGGAACCACAGCACCAGCCGCCACCCGACGAGCGTGACGCCGAGGAAGGTCGTGGCCACGATGACGAAGGGCAGGGCCGTGCCCTGACCGGCCATGTCCCGCAGGGCCATCCCGCCGAAGACCGTGGCGATCCAGACGGTGAGGCCGTGCCACCAGCTGGTCGGCCAGGTCTGGCTCGACAGGGCCACGACGACCCAGCCGAGAGCCAGGCCGACGAGGAATGGCCAAGCGGTGCTCCACCATCCGGCCGGGTCGAGCGGCTCGGCGTGGGTGCGCCGGCCCACGAGGGTGAAGATCGCGACGACGAGCACGTCGAGACCGGCCGCCAGGGCGGTCCGGGGCCCCGGGGACATCAGTGCCTCGTCGCGCTCACGCACCGCGACCGCCCTCGACGAGGTGGCGTCGGATCTCGGTGACGAGCTCGTGGCGTGCCTGCGTGCCGCTGCGGGCCACCCCGGGGAAGCTCGCGAAGCCGTGCGGCAGCCCGAGGTAGTTGGTGACCCGCACCTCGACGCCGGCAGCCCGCAGGGCGTCGGCGTAGCGCAGCCCGTCGTCGCGGATTGGGTCGAGGTCGGCGGTCTGCACCAGCGCCGGCGCGACCCCGGTGACGTCGCCGAAGAGCGGGGAGACGATCGGGTCGGCGTAGCCGACGGCGTCGTCGGCCTCGCCGATGTAGTGCGCGCGGAAGGCGATGATCTTCGCCTCCGTGAGGATCGCCCCCTCGGAGTGCTCCCGGATCGACGGCGAGGCCATCGTCAGGTCGGTCGCCGGGTAGATCAGGGCCTGGTGGCGGATGACCGGCTCACCGGCCGCCGTCCGCAGGTCGCGCAGCTGCTGGGCGACGATCGCCGACAGGTTGCCGCCGGCGGAGTCGCCGCACAGGCCGATGCGGTCGCGGTCGACCTCGTGGTCGGCGTGCTCGTGCAGCCACCGGACGACGTCGATCGCGTCGTGGGTCGCCGTCGGGGCCCGGTGCTCGGGCGCCATGCGGTAGTCGACGCTCACGACCACGGCGTCGAGCTCGGCCGCCAGGTGGGCGCACAGCGGGTCGTACATCCGGGTCGACCCCTGCACCCAGCCACCACCGTGGAGGTAGACGAGGAGGGGGCGGTCCTCCCTTCGTCCGCCCGGCGTGTACCAGCGAAGGGGGATGCTCGCGCCGTCGCGCACCGGTGCGCTGCCGTCGTCGATCGTCATGTCTGCGGGCACGCGCCCGGTGATCCAGGCGAAGGGGGCGGACGTCGGGTAGACCTTGGCGCGGGCCGCCCGGATGTCCTCGAGCGTCGCGTCGACGATCGAGACCCGACCGATGTTGTCGAGGAAGGTCGTCAGGGCCGCGACGAGCGGCGGCAGGCCGGGGTAGGGGCGCTTCACGGGTGCTCCTCGTGCAGGTGGTGGGCGATCTCGCCGATGAGCTCTTCGAGGGCGGGCGCGGCCGCCGGGGCCAACCCGGGGAAGGTCTGGTAGCCGTGCGGAGCACCACGGTAGGTCGTGTGGCGGACCTCGACCCCGGCCTCCCGCAGCGCCTCGGCGTAGGCATCACCGTCAGGACGAAGGGGGTCGACCTCCGCCGTCTGCACGAGCGCCGGCGGCAGCCCGGTGAGGTCGCCGAAGGCGGGGGAGACGATCGGGTCGCGGTCGTCGCCCTCCTCGCCGAGGTAGAGGCTGCGGAAGGAGCGCAGCATGTCGGGCGTGAGGACGGGGTAGCGCTGCGTGAGCAGCTGGAGGTCCTCGGTCTCGCGGTCGGAGAGGTCCGGCGCGGGGTAGACGAGGGCCTGATGGCGCAGGCCGGCGAAGCCCTCGTCGCGCAGGGTCTGGGCCACGACAGCGGCGAGGTTGCCACCTGCCGAGTCGCCGGTGACCCCGACGGCATCGGTGCGTGCCCCGATCTCGGCCGCGTGCTCGATGGCCCAGCGGGTGGCGTCGAGGCAGTCGTGGGCGGCCAGGGGAGCGCGGTGCTCGGGGGCCATGCGATAGGCGACCGTGACCACGACGACCCGCGCCTGCGCGGCGATCTGCGTGCACAGCGGGTCGTAGACGCCCATGTGACCGAGGACGAAGCCGCCGCCGTGGAAGTGCATGAGCAGGGGCAGCGGCCCCTCGGCCTCGGGGCGGTGGACCCGGATCTTGATCTCGTGACCGTCGCGGGCGAGGATCCGCCGGGTCTGGGAGGTCACGCCGCGCTCGGGGCGACCGAAGAACCACGTGTACGGCGCCCGCATCGGGATGCTGGCGCGCATCCGGGACAGCTGCGCCGCCGTCATCTCCTCGGCCGGGACCCCCTTGCGGGTCAACCAGCCCAGCACCCGCGTCCGCCACGGCATCCACGTCGAAGTCACGGCCCCATTCCAACACGTCCGCACCGCTCCCTGAGGGGGCAACCACCCCGCTCCCTGAGGAGCTTGCGCAGCAAGCGTCTCGAAGGGTGGCCGTCCTCGACGTCGAAACTCGCTGGTGCCCCGCCGGCCGCTGCACGAGCATGTCCGTCATGGAGCTGCCCACCCCGACCCTGCTGACCGAGCGGCTGCGGCTGCGTCCGGTGGAGGACGAGGACGCAGGCTTCCTCTGGGAACTGATGTCCTCCCACTTCGTCCTGCGCTACTGGGACGAGCCGCCGTGGAGAGATCCGTCGCGCGCCCAGCGGTTCGTCGACGAGTCCAGGAGCGCCGCGTCCGAGGGGAGCGGTGCGCGGGTGATGGTCGAGAGGGTGGCGGACGGTGTCCGCCTGGGGTGGTGCGGGGTGAGCAGCTGGGACCCGACCTTCCGCAGCGCGGAGCTGACCCTGTGCTTCGGGGAGGCGTCCTGGGGGCACGGCCACGCGACCGAGGCCGGCGCGTCCCTGCTCGACTGGGCCTACGGCACCCTCGACCTCAACCGGGTCCAGGCGATGGCGGACACGCGCAACATCGCCTGCGGGCGAGTCCTGCACAAGCTGGGCTTCGTCCGCGAAGGCACGCTGCGGGAGGACTGCATCGTCGAGGGCGTTGTCTCCGACTCGTGGGTCTTCGGGCTGCTCGCGGGGGACCGCACCTAGGGTGGGCCCATGAGCGTGCGTCGGGTCATGGGCATCGAGACGGAGTACGGGATCGCCGTGCCGGGGCAGCCGTGGGCCAACCCGATGGTCGCGTCGGGCGAGGTCGTCACGGCCTACGCGCGGGCGCACGGGCTGCGGGCCGGGCACGGGGCCTGGGACTACAGCGACGAGCACCCGCTGGTCGACGCGCGCGGCTTCGAGATGCCGCGGGCACGGGCCGACATCTCCCAGCTGACCGACGTCGAGGACCCGACCCTGGCCAATGTCGTACTCGCCAACGGCGCACGCCTGTACGTCGACCACGCGCACCCCGAGTACTCCTCGCCGGAGGTCACCTCCCCGCGGGACGCGATCGTCTGGGACCGGGCGGGCGAGCTCGTCATGCGTGAGGTCGTCGAGCGCCTCGCCGCCCGCGAGCCGGGGATCAACCTCTACAAGAACAACACCGACGGCAAGGGTGCCTCCTACGGCACCCACGAGAACTACCTCGTCGCGCGGTCCACCCCCTTCGAGCGGATCGTGTCGCAGCTGACCCCCTTCTTCGTCGCGCGCCAGGTGATGTGCGGTGCGGGGCGGGTCGGCATCGGGCAGGAGAGCGAGCGCGCCGGGTACCAGATCGCCTCGCGCAGTGACTTCTTCGAGGCCGAGGTGGGGCTGGAGACCACCTTCAAGCGTCCGATCATCAACACCCGCGACGAGCCGCACGCCGACCCCGACGTCTGGCGCCGGCTGCACGTGATCATCGGCGACACCAACCAGGCGGACGTGGCCAACCTCGTCAAGGTCGGCTCGACCTCCCTCGTCCTGCGCCTCATCGAGGCCGGCGCGATCGACCGCGACCTGACGATCCTGCACCCCGTCGAGTCCCTGCGGGTGATCTCCCACGACCCCACCTGTCGGGCGACGGTACGGCTGCGCGACGGCCGCGAGCTCACGGCGGTGCAGATCCTCACCGAGTACCTCGAGATGGCGACCGCCTTCGTCGAGCGCGAAGGGAGCGACCCCGCCACCGACGAGGTCCTCGCCCACTGGGAGCGGCTCCTCGGACTGCTCGCGGGCGACCCGATGGACGCCGCCGCCGACATCGACTGGGTCGCGAAGCTCGCTCTGCTGCAGCGCTACCGGGACCGCGACGGGCTTGCCTGGGACGACCACCGTCTGCGCGCCATCGACATCCAGTGGTCCGACGTGCGCCCCGCCAAGGGGATCTTCCACAAGCTCGAGGCCGCCGGCCGGCTCACCCGCCTCACCACCCACGAGGAGGTGCGTGCCGCCGTCGCGACGCCACCGGCCGACACCCGCGCCTGGCTGCGCGGCCGGGTCCTCGAGGCCTTCGGCGAGCACGTCGTGTCCGCCTCGTGGGACTCGCTGCTGCTGCGCCTGCCGCGGGCCGGGCGGGTCGCCCGCGTGTCGCTGCTCGACCCGACCGCCCACGGGCGCGAGGCGAGCGAGCACCTCGTCGCGGCCGGCGACGTCGACGACCTCGTGGCGGCGCTCGGGGCATAGGCTCGGAGCAGACCCACGGCAAAGGAGCAACGATGGCCCAGGAGCAGATCCGACCCCAGTCCGGTGGCGGTGGCGACGACGCGCAGCCCGAGGACGGCTTCGGCCAGGTGGGCGCGACCAACGCCGCCCGTGACGAGGGCATCGACTCGGTACTCGACGAGATCGACGGTGTCCTGGAGTCCAATGCCGAGGAGTTCGTCAAGGGCTTCGTGCAAAAGGGCGGTCAGTGAGCCGCGACCCCGCGCAGGGACGACTGCCCGCGGCCTACCTGGCCGCGGGCGGGTCCTCCTTCACGGACTTCGTCGCCCAGCACGACCCGCACCTGCTGCCCGGGCGACGCGCGACCCAGACGGGCGGGGCCATCGAGGCACCGCACGGCACGACGATCGTCACCCTGACCTGTGAGGGCGGGCTCGTCATGGCGGGGGACCGGCGCGCGACCCTCGGCAGCCTCATCGCCAACCGGGACATGCGCAAGGTCTTCGCCGCCGACGAGCACTCGCTCGTCGGCATCGCCGGCGCGGCCGGCGTGGCGATCGAGATGGTGCGCCTCTTCCAGGTCGAGCTCGAGCACTACGAAAAGGTCGAGGGCGTCGTCATGTCCCTCGAGGGCAAGGCCAACCGGCTCGCGGCCATGCTCCGCGGCAACCTCGGCCTGGCGATGCAGGGCTTGTCCGTGCTCCCGGTGCTCGGTGGCTTCGACGCCACCGCCGGCGGCGGACGGATCTTTTCCTACGACGTCACCGGTGGCTGCTACGAGGAGCAGGAGCACCACAGCGTCGGCTCCGGCTCGCTCTTCGCCCGTGGCGCGCTCAAGAAGCTGTGGCGTCCCGACCTCGACCGCGCGTCCGCGGTGCGCGTGGCCCTGGAGGCCCTCTACGACGCGGCCGACGACGACTCGGCGACCGGCGGACCGGACGTGCACCGCCGCATCTGGCCGATGGTCGGCGTCGTCGACGCCGCCGGCGTGACCTTCGTCGACGAGTCCGAGTGCGAGGCCGTGGTCGCCGCGATCCTCGCCGACCGCCGCGGTGAGGGAGGTGCCCGGTGACGCAACCCCCCTTCTACGTCTCTCCCGAGCAGGTCATGGCCGACCGGGCCGACTTCGCCCGGGCCGGCATCGCCCGCGGACGCAGCGTCGTCGTCCTCGGCTACGACGAGGGGATCCTCCTCGTCGCCGACAACCCGAGCAGTCGCTCGCTCAACAAGATCAGCGAGATCTACGACCGCATCGCCTTCGCCGGCGTCGGCAAGTACAACGAGTTCGAGAACCTCCGTGTCGCCGGCATCCGCTACGCCGACCTGCGCGGCTACTCCTACGACCGCTCCGACGTCACCGCGCGTGCGCTGGCCAATGCCTACGCCCAGACGCTCGGCACGGTCTTCACCCAGGACCAGAAGCCCTACGAGGTCGAGATCGTCGTCGCCGAGGTCGGTCACGTCGTCGCCGACGACCGGATCTACCGGTTGGCCTACGACGGGTCGGTCGCCGACGAGCAGGGCTGGGTCGCCGTCGGTGGCGACAGTGCCCGTCTCAACGAGATCCTCGCCGAGCGCTGGCGCCCGGGCATGGACCTGCGGGACGCCCATGCCCTGGCGGTGGACGTCCTCTCCCTTCCCGACGAAGGGGGCGAGCCCGGTGATCTGCTGCCCGACGGGGCCCTCGAGATGGCCGTCCTGGAGCGCCACCGCACCCGGCGGTGCTTCCGGCGGATCACCGGCCCCCTTCGCGACGACGGATAGCCTGCAGTCGTGGAACGACGCATCTTCGGGATCGAGACGGAGTTCGGCATCACGGCCGTCTCCGACGGGCAGCGCCGGCTGACACCGGACGAGGTGGCGCGCTACCTCTTCCGCAAGGTCGTCTCGTGGGGCCGCTCGAGCAATGTCTTCCTGCCCAACGGGTCCCGGCTCTACCTCGACGTCGGCAGCCACCCCGAGTACGCGACCGCCGAGTGCGACGACCTGCTGACGCTCGTCGCGCACGACCGGGCCGGCGAGCTCATCGTCCAGGACCTCGTCGACGACGCCCAGCAGCGCCTCGAGGAGGACGAGGTCGCGGGCGAGATCTTCGTCTTCAAGAACAATGTCGACTCCGCCGGCAACTCCTACGGGTGCCACGAGAACTTCCTCGTGGCCCGCACCTCGGACTTCGCGGAGGTGACCGACCGGCTGCTGCCCTTCCTCATCAGCCGGCAGCTCATCGCCGGCACCGGCAAGCTCATGTCGACCGGGCGAGGGGCGCAGTTCTCCGTCAGCCAGCGGGCCGACCACATCTGGGAGGGCGTCTCCTCCGCGACGACGCGCTCGCGCCCGATCATCAACACCCGCGACGAGCCGCACGCCGACGCCGAGCACTACCGCCGCATGCACGTCATCGTCGGCGACTCGACGATGACCGAGACGACGACCCTGCTCAAGGTCGGGTCGGCGCACCTCGTGCTGCGGATGCTCGAGGACGGCGTCGCGCTGCCCGACATGTCGCTGGACAACCCGATCCGCGCGATCCGCGACATCAGCCTCGACCGGACCGGACGCACCCCGGTGAAGCTCGCCGACGGTCGGCGGATGAGCGCCCTGGAGATCCAGGGGGAGTACCTCGCGCGGGCCAAGGACTACGCGCAGCGCGAGGGCATCGACGACGACGTGAGCACCCGGGTGCTCGACCTGTGGGAGCGCACGCTCGACGCCGTGGCCACCGACGACCTGGGCAAGGTCGGCACCGAGATCGACTGGATCATCAAGTACCGCCTGCTCGACTCCTACGCCGCCAAGCACGGGCTCGACATCGCCGACCCGCGACTGGCCCAGCTCGACCTCGCGTACCACGACATCAACCCCCGGCGCGGGGTCCACCACGTGCTCCAGAGGGCCGGCAAGGCAGCGCGGGTCGTGACGGACGAGGACATCGCCGCCGCCGTCGACACGCCCCCGCAGACGACCCGCGCCCGGCTGCGGGGCGAGTTCGTCCGCACCGCCCGCGAGCACGGGCGGGACGTCACCGTGGACTGGGTGCACCTGAAGATCAACGACGAGGCCCAGCGCACCGTCCTGTGCAAGGACCCCTTCAAGGCCGTCGACGAGCGCGTCGACCGTCTGTTGGCCCTGCTCGCCTCCCGCCCCACGCCGACGGGGCCCTGAGTCAGGGGATGTCCAGACTCAGTGGTTAGGGTGACGCGCGTCGTGTCCCCGACCCATCGAGGTAGATCGTGCCCACCAAGGCCTCCCGCCTGACCTCCGTCGTCGCAGCGTCGGCCGCAGCCATGCTCGCCCTGAGTGCCTGCGGCGGTGACTCCGACCCGGACCCCACGAGTGATGCGTCGAGCGACGCCTCGTCCTCCGCGTCGTCCTCCTCGGGGGCGCCGACCCTGGCCGAGCCCGACCCCAAGGACGCCAAGAAGGTCGAGGCCATCGAGGTGACGGCCGGCAAGGGCAAGAAGGCCCCGTCGATCAAGATCGAGGACGCCCCGCTCTCCGTGGGCGAGACGACCCTCGACGTGAAGAAGGAGGGCTCGGGCAAGGCCCTGGCCTCCGACGCCTACGTCGAGGTCGACCTGGCGATGTTCTCCGGCAAGGACGGCAAGGCGATCGAGGGGTCGGAGACCTACACGACCAAGCCGATCCTCCTGCAGCCCGGGATGGAGGGCGGCCTGCCCGGGCTGAGCAAGGCGCTCTCCGGGCAAAAGGTCGGCGCGCACGGCGTGGCCGTCATGCCGCCCAAGGACCTCTTCGGCGAGCAGGGTGCCCCGCAGTACGGCATCGACGGCAAGGACAACCTCGTCCTTGTCTACGACGTGCGCTCGGTCATGCCCGAGACGGCCGAGGGCAAGACGGTCAAGCCCAAGGAGGGCCTGCCCGAGGTGAAGTTCCACGACGACGGCCCGGCCGACATCACGATCCCCAAGGACGCGCCCAAGCCGAAGAAGCTCGTCACGCAGAAGCTCATCGAGGGCGAGGGCGAGACGATCAAGGAGGGCGACCAGGTCATGGCCTCCTACACCGGCGTGCACTTCAAGGACGGCAAGGTCTTCGACACCTCCTTCAAGGAGGGCGGCGGCCCCTACCCCTTCGTCGTCGGCCAGCCCGGCACCATCCCGGCCTGGCACAAGGCCGCCGAGGGCGCCAAGGTCGGCGACCGGCTGCTCGTCGTCGTCCCGTCCAAGGAGGGCTACGGCAAGGAGGGCTCCCCGGACGGGAGCATCAAGCCCAACGAGGACCTCGTCTTCGTCATGGACCTCCTCGGCGCCTACTGATCCGCACCTGTGTACGTTCGTCGAGGTGCGAGGAGCGCCAGCGACGAGCCTCGAGACGCCCGACCCGACCATCTGACCCCAGGAGACGCACATGCCCTTCGACCCCACCACCACCAAGCCCGAGATCGACTTCCCCGAGGGCGACGCCCCCACCGAGCTCGTCGTCGAGGACATCACCGTCGGTGACGGCGCCGAGGTGACCGCCGGCTCGCCGATCCAGGCCCACTACGTCGGTGTCGCGCACTCGACCGGCGAGGAGTTCGACGCCTCGTGGAACCGTGGCGCCCCGCTCGCCTTCACCGCCGGCATCGGCCAGGTCATCAAGGGCTGGGACGACGGCCTGCTCGGCATGAAGGAGGGTGGCCGTCGCAAGATCACCATCCCGCCGCACCTGGGCTACGGCGACCGTGGCGCCGGCGCGGCGATCAAGGGCGGCGAGACCCTGATCTTCGTCGTCGACCTCGTCAAGGTGGGCTGACGCCCCCTTCGCCCCAGCGGTACCCACCTGAGCCCGCATCTCCCCGGGGAGATGCGGGCTCAGGTCTGCATTTCCCCGGGGAGATGCAGATCCTTGACGTCGAGAGGTTGCACTTGCCCGGGGAGATGCGCGTCTGTCAGGCCTGGGTGAGGGCCAGGAGGGACGCCGCGTGGCGGCCCGCGAGGGCGGCGGTGACGAAGGGGGTCGCGTCCTCCTGCGCGGACCGGCCCATGCTCGACAGGGGGACCGGCGAGGCCGCGAGGTCCGCGGCCACGCCGTCGACGGGACAGGTCACCGGGTGCGGGGAACCGGCGGACGCGGCGATGGCCGCCAGGAGCTGCTCGCGCACGAGCGGCCACGGCTCGTGGGGGCTGTCGGGCACGACGACGTCGGCCTCGCCGAGCAGGGCGCGTGAGAGCACCGTGCTCGTGTGGTGTGACAGGCCCCGGTGGCGGGGGCGGGGATCGCTTCCGGAGACGCGCGGCACCGCGATGCCGTGACCGCGCAGGACGTGCACGGCGTTGAGCACGTCCCCGGTCGACAACCCGGACCAGCCCCACGTCGTCGACGAACCCGCATTGCCCGGCCCCTGCGCGACGACCACCACGTCGCAGCCGAGGACGTGCCGGGCCGCGAGCAGCGCGGAGTGCACCGTGATCGCCTCGTGCTCGCCGCCGAAGGCCTGCCCGGCCGTGATCGTCGTGTCCAGCCACCCGGCCTCGACGAGGCGCGCGGCGCTGTCGGAGAGGGCGAAGGGGAGGGACGCCGAGTCGGTCATGACGTAGCCGACGCGCGCCTGCGGCGCGACCGCGCGCACCCCCGCGAGGACCGCGGGCAGGGCGGAGTGCAGCTCCGCGACGACGACGGGCATGCGGCGCAGGTCGCCGGCGGCGATGTCGGGGTGCTCGCGCATCGCGTCGTGGTGCGGCGACTCCTGCTCCTCGAGCGCCAGGACCATCTGCTGCAGTGGCGTGTAGCGCGCCTTGACGATGTGGCCGGGCGCGTCGGCCGGGTCGTCCGGCAGTCGGGTGGCGTCGGCGACGACGAGCGCGTGCCCGCCCGTGCCGAGCCGTCGGCGCAGGGCCGAGGCGTTGAGCAGGACCGTGTCGCCGACCTGTGGCGTGCCGACGAGGTCGGTCAGGGCGAGGGCCGGCGTGTCGGTGCCGTCGACGTCGACGCGCAGCCGCACGGCGCCCGCCCGGGAGCTCGTCACCTCGCGGACCGTGCCGATGCGCCAGTGGATCATGTCGGGCAGGTTAGCCTCAGCGTGACGAAGGGAGCGACGTGGCAGCACCCAACACCCCCGCGGCGAAGACCGAGCGCCTGCTCAACCTGACGATGAGCCTGCTCTCGTCCCGCATGCCGCTGTCCAAGCAGCGGATCCGCCGGATGGTCGAGGCCTACCAGGCCATCGAGACCGACGAGGCCTTCGACCGGATGTTCGAGCGGGACAAGGAGGACCTGCGTCGCATGGGCATCCCCCTGGTGACCGAGGACATCGGCGTCTTCGAGGACGAGCAGGGCTACCGCATCGACCAACGGGACTACGCCCTCCCGGCGGTGGAGCTGACGGCCGACGAGCGGGCCGTGGTCGGCCTGGCCAGCCGGGCCTGGGCGCACGCCACGATGGCCGGCAGTGCCGCGACGGCATGGCGCAAGGTCGCCTCGGGCGAGGAGGTGGGGGAGGACCCCTTCGTCGGCCTCGAGCCGCGCCTCGGTGGCGCCGAGCCGGCCTTCGAGCCGCTCAAGGACGCCGTGCTGACCGCACGTTCCGTGCGCTTCGACTACGCCCGCCCCGGGGCCGCGGGTGCCGCCACCCGCCGGGTCGACCCCTGGTACCTCACCGCGTGGCGCGGTCGCTGGTACCTCGTCGGCCACGACCTGGACCGCGAGGCGCCGCGGGTCTTCCGCCTCTCGCGCATCTCCTCGGACGTCGACGTCACCCGCGAGCCGATCAGCGTGCCGGTCCCCGACGACCTCGACCCGGTGTCGATGATCGCCGCCGTCGACGGTCGCGAACCCGAGCGCAGCCCGGCCGTGCTGCGGGTGCGAGCCGGGTCGGGTCACTGGCTGCGCCGGCGGGCGGAGCGGGTCGAGCC
>NZ_BCSQ01000020.1 GCF_001570945.1 Janibacter anophelis NBRC 107843 | reverse complement strand
CCACGGCCGTGAGCGGCTCGGGCAGCGCGGGCACGAGCCGCAGGGTCACCTCGACGACCACGCCCAGCGTGCCCTCCGACCCGACGAAGAGACCGCGCAGGTCGAGCCCGGCGACCCCCTTCGTCGTGGTCGTGCCGATCGTCGTGAGCGTGCCGTCCGCGAGGACCACCCGCAGCTGCCGCACGTAGTCGCGGGTCACGCCGTACTTGACGCAGCACAGGCCGCCGGCGTTGGTCGCGACGTTGCCACCGATCGACGAGATCGCCACGGATCCCGGGTCGGGCGGGTAGGACAGGCCGTGCGGTGCGAGCGCGTCCTTGAGGTCCTGGTTGATGATCCCCGGCTCGACGGTCACCGTCCGTTCGGCCGCGTCGATCTCGAGCACGCGCGTCATCCGCTCCAGGTTGAGCAGGATGCAGCCGGGCACGGCGTTGGCTCCGCCCGACAGCCCGGTCCGGGTGCCCTGCGGCACGACCGGGACGTGGTGGCGGGTCGCGAAGCGCATCGTCTCCTGCACGTCCGCCACCGAGCGGGCCCGCACGAGGGCGACCGCGCCGTCCGCCGGGCACCACAGCGCCTGGTCGCGGGAGTGGGCGTCGAGCACGTCCGGGTCGGTGACGAGGACGCCGTCGCCGAGCGCGGCGCCGAGCTCGGCGCGTACCACCTCGACGGGGACGAAGGGGGACATCGTCACCACTCCTTGGCGGCGAGGGTCGCGGGGTGGACGAGCAGCGGCAGCAGGCGCCGGCCGGAGGGCGAAGGGCGGGACCCTCCCGTCGTCGTCGTGGCGGCGGCCACGAGCGCCAGGTGGGCCTCGCAGCGCTCGGCGAGCTCCGCGTACCCGGCGTCACCCATGAGCTCGATGAGCCCGGCGCGCTCGGTGACGTAGACGGGGTCGGCCGCGACGTGCGCGTCGGGACTGCCCGAGCAGTACCAGTCCAGGTCGTGCCCGCCCGACCCCCAGCCGCGGCGGTCGTACTCGCCGATGCTGACCTCGAGGTAGCTGCTGTCGTCGGGCAGCTCGACGGTGCGGTAGGTGCGCCGGATCGGCAGCTGCCAGCACACGTCGGGCTTGACCGTGTGCGGCTCGACCCCGGTGAGGACCGCGTGCTGGTGCAGGGCGCAGCCGGCGCCGGCGGGGAAGCCCGGGCGGTTCAAGAAGATGCAGGCGCCGTCGACGACCTTCGTCTTGAGCTCGCCGTCCTCCTTCTCCGTCCACGCCGACTTGCGGGTGGAGCCGGGGTGCAGCTCCCACTCGTCCTCGCCGAGCTCCTCGGCCACGGCCTTGACCCGCGCGATGTCGTCCTTGTCGGTGAAGTGCGCCCCGAGGACGCAGCACCCGAAGTCGGGCTTGTCCGCGTCGATGCCGTGGCAGCCCGAGCCGAAGACGCAGGTCCACGACGAGGTGAGCCAGGTCAGGTCGCAGCGGAAGCGCTGCCCCTCCTGCGCCGGGTCCTCGAACTCGACCCAGGTCCGGGCCGCCGTCAGGTCGGTCTCGCCGGGGTGCTGCGGGGCGTCATCGGTCACGGTCGTCACCCTATGCGCCCGTGCTGCGTCGATCGAGGCCCACGCCGTCTACTGTTGCCCCGTGCGCCTTGGTGTCATCGATATCGGTTCCAACACCGTCCATCTGCTCATCGTCGACGCCCACCACGGTGCGGCGCCCATCCCTGCGACCTCGCACAAGATCCTGCTGCGCCTGTCCGAGCACGTCGACGACGACGGCTGCATCGACGACCAGGGTGCGGCCGACCTGTCCCGCTTCGTCGCAGAGTGCCTCGAGGTCGCGGAGAACCAGGGCGCCGAGGAGATCCTCGCCTTCGCCACCAGTGCCGTGCGCGAGGCGCCCAACGGGGACGAGGTGCTCGCCCGGGTGCGCGCCGAGACCGGCGTCGACCTGCAGGTGCTGAGCGGTGAGGACGAGGCACGCCTGACCTTCCTCGCCGCTCGTCGCTGGGCCGGCTGGTCGGCGGGCAAGCTGCTCGTCATCGACATCGGCGGCGGCTCGCTGGAGCTGACCCTCGGCGACGACGAGGACCCCGACATCGCCAAGTCCCTGCTGCTCGGTGCCGGCCGCACCACCCGCGAGCTGCTGCCCGGCGACCCGCCGACCGCCGCGGAGATCAAGGCGGCCCGGCGGCACGTGCGCGCCACGCTCGCCAAGGAGATCCGCCCCTACGCCAAGGCGAGCTCGCCCGACACCGTGCTCGGCACGAGCAAGACGATGCGTTCGCTGGCCCGCATCGCCGGCGCGGCGCCGAGCGGCGACGGCCCCTACGTCGAGCGCCGCCTGCGCCGGGCCGACGTCACCGCGACGATCGCGCGGATCACGCCGATGACCGCGGCCGAGCGGGTCCAGCTGCCGGGCGTCTCCTCCTCGCGAGCCCACCAGATGCTCGCCGGTGGCATCGTCGCCGAGGCCGCGATGGACCTGCTCGGTGTCGAGGAGCTGACGATCTGCCCCTGGGCGCTGCGCGAGGGCGTGCTCCTGCGTTATCTCGACCTGATGTCCTGACGGCCGCGGTCCCGAGCCCCGGCGGCGCACCCGAGGAGGGGCCACGCCACGGGGCTACGCTCGAGGACATGCCCGATCCAACCCGTCACGTGCCGGTGGCGCTGTCCACCGCATCGGTCTATCCCGAGGGCGCGGCCGCTGCCTTCGAGACCGCGGCCCGCCTCGGCTACGACGGCGTCGAGATCATGGTGTGGACCGACCCGATCTCGCAAAGCGCGGGCGCCCTGCGCGCGCTCGCCGACCACCACGGCCTCGACATCGTCTCCATCCACGCGCCGACCCTGCTGCTCACCCAGCGCGTCATGGGGCCGGACCCGTGGGGCAAGGTCGATGGCTCGATCGAGCTGGCGCAGGAGGTGGGGGCGCCGACGGTCGTGCTGCATCCCCCCTTCCGCTGGCAACGCGAGTACGCCCGAGGGTTCGCCGACGGCGTCGCCGAGCGCGAGCACGACAGCGGCATCGTGCTGGCGGTGGAGAACATGTTCCCCTGGGCCGCCCGCGGCCGGCAGGTGCAGGCCTACCTGCCGCACTGGGACCCGGTGCCGCAGCCCTACGACAACGTGACGATCGACCTGTCGCACACCGCGACCGCGCGCAGCGACGCGATGCAGATGGTGCAGGACCTGGGGGACCGGCTCGCCCACATCCACCTGGCCGACGGGCTGCTCACGACGCTCAAGGACGACCACCTCGTCCCCGGTCGCGGGACCCAGCCGTGCGCCGAGGTGCTCGCGCACGTCGCCTCGAGCGGCTTCGCCGGCTCCGTGGTGCTCGAGGTCGGCACGCGGCGCCGTCCGCGGGAGCGCGAGGACGACCTGCGCGAGTCGTTGGAGTTCGCCCGGCGCCACCTGGGCCAGGCCGAGGCCTGATGTCCCCGCGAGGGCGCCGGCCGGGGGAGGGCGACACCCGCCGCGAGATCGTCACGGCGGCGCGCGCCCTCTTCGCCTCCCAGGGCTACGACGGCACGTCGATGCGCGCGGTCGCCCGTGAGGCCGGGGTCGACCCGGCGCTCGTGCACCACTACTTCGAGGGCAAGCCGGGCCTCTTCGCCGAGGTCGTCGGGGTGCCGCCGGGCATCGAGGAGGAGATCCTCGCCGCTGTGGACGGGCCGCGGTCGAGCGCGGGGGAGCGGATCGTGCGCACCTTCCTCTCCGTGTGGGACCACCCGGAGGGTCGCGTCCGCTTCCAGGCGATGGTCGGGGCCGTGGCGACCCACGCGGAGGCGGCCCGGCTGCTGCAGGACTTCGTCTTGCGCACCGTCTTCGCCCGCATCGCCGAGCTCTACGCCGACGAAGGGCAGATCAGTGACCTCGCCATCGCCGCCGTGGGCGCGCAGGTCGTCGGCATGGGCATGCTGCGTTACGTGGTCGGGCTGCCGAGCATGGTGGCGGCCGAACCCGAGGAGATCGTCGCGACGGTCGGCCCCGCCGTCCAGCGCCTGCTCGACCCCTGATCCGCGCATCTCCCCGGGCAAATGCGCGTGGGGGCGCGCATCTCCCCGGGCAAATGCGCGTGGGGGCGCGCATTTGCCCGGGCGGCTGCGCGTGGGGCGCGCATTTGCCCGGGCGGCTGCGCGGTGGGTGACCGTTCGGCGCACGAGGACGAAGGGGGATTGCCCCGCCGGATCCACGGGAGGACAATTCATCACATGGTGAATTCGGCGATCGAGATCAGCGGGCTGCGGGTGACGCGCGGGGGCCGCCTCGTCCTGCCCGGCCTGGACCTGCAGGTCCCGACGGGCCAGGTCGTCGGGCTGCTGGGCCCGAGCGGTGGTGGCAAGTCCACCGTGATGCGCGCGATCGTCGGTGTGCAGCAGATTGACGACGGTCGCATCGAGGTCCTGGGGCGACCGGCAGGGCACCCGGCCCTGCGCCGCAGCGTCGGCTACGTCACCCAGTCGCCGAGCGTCTACGGAGACCTGACGGTGGGCGAGAACGTCGCGCACTTCGCCCGTCTGCTCGGCGTGGCCGCCCCCGGGGCCGCCGCGCGTGAGGCCATCGAGCGGGTCGACCTCACGAGCCACGCGCAGGCGCGGGCCGATGCGCTGTCCGGCGGGCAGCGCAGCCGAGCCAGCCTCGCGGCCGCGCTCGTCGGAGCGCCGGAGCTGCTCGTCCTCGACGAGCCGACGGTCGGCCTGGACCCGGTGCTGCGCCGGGACCTGTGGGACCTGTTTCGCCGGCTCGCCGGCGACGGCGTGACCCTGCTCGTCTCCAGCCACGTCATGGACGAGGCCTCCCGGTGCGACCGGCTCGTGCTGCTGCGCGAAGGGGAGGTCCTCGCCGACGAGACGCCGGCCGAGCTCCTGCGTCGCACCGGAGCGCCCGACGCGGAGAGTGCCTTCCTCGCCCTCGTGGACGGAGCGGCGGCATGAACCCGCGCCTGACCGCCGTCACCGCGGCCCGGGTGCTGCGGCAGGTGACACGCGACCACCGCACCCTCGCCCTGATGCTCGTCGTGCCAATGGTCCTCATGGGGCTGCTCGCGTGGATCTACGTCGACGGTGTCCTCTTCGAACGGGTCGGACCCACCCTGCTCACGGTCTTCCCCTTCGTCGTCATGTTCGTCGTCACGAGCGTCGCGACCCTGCGCGAGCGCACGAGCGGCACCCTCGAGCGGTTGCTCACGACCCCGCTCGGCAAGGCCGACCTCGTGCTGGGGTACGCGCTCGCCTTCGGCCTGCTCGCCGTGGTGCAGGGTGCCCTCGTCACGGCGGTCTCGGTGTGGCTGCTCGGGCTGGAGACGGCCGCGACACCCGCCTGGCTCGTGCTCGTCGTCGTCGCGAGCGGTGTGCTCGGCACCGCGCTGGGACTGCTCGCCTCGGCCTTCGCCGCCACCGAGTTCCAAGCGGTCCAGCTCATGCCCGCGACCGTGCTGCCGCAGTTCCTCCTGTGCGGCCTGCTCGTGCCGCGCGAGCAGCTGCCCCGTGCGCTCGAGCTCGTCTCCGACGTGCTGCCGCTGTCCTATGTCGTCGACGCCGCGACCGCCGTCGCCCGGCAGCCGGACCCCGGTGGCGACCTCACGACCCCGGTGCTCGTCATCGTCGGCTGGATCGTGCTGGCACTCTTCCTCGGCAGCCTCACGCTGCGTCGACGCACCCCCTGACCCGCACGCCCGTCCCGCCGGTCCCCGCGCCGTAGGCTGACGCCGTGAGACGACTGCTCCTCATCACCAATGCCTCCGCCGGCACCTCCGACCGCCGGAGCCGCGACGCCGCCTTGGACGTCCTGCGCGAGGAGGCCGAGGTCGAGGTCGTCGAGACCGAGTCGATCGACGACCTCACCGACGCGATCGCGGGCCGGGACGGGCGCGAGGTCGTCATCGCCGGTGGCGACGGGTCGCTCAATGCGTTCGCCACCGCGCTGTGCCGCACCGGGACCCTCGGCGAGGACCCGCCGACCGTGGGGCTGCTGCCGATGGGCACGGGCAACGACTTCGCCCGCTCGGTCGGTCTGCCCACCGACCCCGCGCAGGCGGCCCGGATCGTGCTGTCCAGCCCGCTGCGCCCTGTGGACCTGCTCATCGACGACGACGACCGGCTCGTGGCCAACGCCGTGCACATCGGTGTGGGCGAGGAGGCAGGCCGCATCGCCGCCCCGTGGAAGGAGCGCCTCGGCAAGGTCTGTCTCGGGGTCCTCGGCTACGCCATCGGCGGCATCGCGGCCGGATTCGGCCAGCAGGGCCGCCACCTCGAGGTCGTCGCCGACGACGAGGTCGTGAGCGACGGCAGCCGGAGGGTGCTGCAGGTCGCGATCACCATCGGCACGAGCGTGGGCGGCGGGACCGAGATCGCGCCGGACGCCCGGCCGGGGGACGGGCTGGCCGAGGTCGTCGTCTCCTATGCCGTGGCGCCGATGCGCCGCGCCCGGTACGCCCTCCACCTGGGGTCGGGCACGCACACCCGGCTCGACGACGTCGTCACGACGCGGGCGCGCACGGTCACGGTGCGGGGCGTCAACCACGACGTGGCGGCGAACGCCGACGGCGAGGAGCTCGAGCCGGCGCGCGAGCGGACGTGGCGAGTCGTCCCCGGGGCCTACCGCCTGCACGCACCGGAGGAGACCGCATGAGCGCCTTGAGCGCCGACCGCTTGCGCACCCGGGTCCTCGACGCGCTCTTCGAGCCGGAGCGACGTGACCTGCTCACCCGCTCCACGGTCCTCGCGGCGGCCCGGTCACGCTTCGTCGCCGGGGAGACCGTCGACGAGGCCGTCGCCACCGCCGCCTGGCTGCGTCGCACCAACCGTCTGGCTGCGCTGCACCCCCTGCTGCCCGAGGCGACCGACACCGCGGGTGTGGAGGCCTGCGTCGAGGAGGCCGTCACCGCGATCGAGCGCGTCGCGCCCGTGACCTCCGGCGGCGACTACCACTCCGAGATCTACCTCGCGCCCGAGCACCTCGCCCTCGGTACCGACCCCGAGCAGGCCGCCGATGCCCTCCACCGCATCTGCGTGGCCGGGGACGAGCACCGGGTCGACGTGACCCTGCGCTCCGGTCCCCACGCCGACACCGACGCCCTGCTCGACCTGGTGCGGCGGGTCCGCCCGGACCACCCGCGCCTCACGACCTCGCTCGTCGCCCGGCGCCACCGCAGCGAGGCGGACGCCCTGACCCTGGCCGCCGACGGCGCCCGGGTGCGGCTCGTGCGTGGCGGTACGGGCGAGCCCCGGGCGATCGCGTGGCAGGACCAGCACGAGGTCGACCTGGCCTTCGCCCGGTGCCTGGCCACCCTGCTCGGCAGCGGCGTCCACGCCGTCGTCGCCACCCACGAACCGCTGCTCCTCGACCTCGCCGACGGTCTCGCCGACCAGTCCGGCCGTGGCCCGGAGGGCCTCGAGTACCAGTTCTTCCTCGGCGCCGACCCCGACCTGCAGCTACGCACCGCCGACGCCGGCCACCGGGTGCGCGTGCTCGTGCCCTACGGTCCGATGTGGCTCGAGCACCTCCACGACCTGGCCCGCCGCCCCTCCGGCCTGCGGCGGCTCGTCGAGACGCTCACCGGCCGGGCCTGACCACTCCCACCCCACGAGCAGGAGCAGACATGACGACCGCGATCTACGGAGTCGGCGCGATGGGCAGCGCCATCCTCGAGGCGCTCACCGCCGACGGCTCGGGCGACGTGCTCGCCGTCGAGGGCAGCCAGGAGCTGGCCGAGCGAGTGCGTGAGCGCTATGGCGACCGCGGCGTCGAGGTCGTCGACGCCACCACCGCGGCCACCCGCGCAGATGTCCACCTCGTCGTCGTCAAGCCCTACTCCGTGCCCGCGCTGCTCGAGCAGCTGGCTCCCTCCCTTCGTCCGGGCTCGATCGTGCTCTGCCTGGCCCTCGGCGTCTCCCTCGCCGACCTCGCGGCCGCACTGCCCGAGGGCGTCGCCGCGATCCGCGGGATGCCCAACACACCGGCGCGCGTGGGGCAGGGGATGACCGTGCTCAGCCCGGCCGACGACGTGACCGACGAGCAGCTCCAGCGGGTCCGCGACCTGCTCGCCCCGACCGGGGGCACCCTCGTCCTGCCCGAGTCGCAGCAGGGGGTGGCGACCGCGCTCTCGGGGTCGGCGCCGGCGTACTTCTACCTCGTCGTCGAGGCGCTCATCGACGCCGGGGTCGCGCGCGGGCTCACCCGGGCCGATGCCCTCGCACTCGCCTCCCAGGCCGCCCGCGGAGCCGGCGCCATGCTCGTCGAGACCGGTGAGGAGGCGGCCCTGCTGCGGGCCGCGGTCACCTCTCCCGGCGGCTCCACTGCCGTCGCGCTCGCCGAGCTCGAGGCCCACGGCGTGCGGCACGCCTTCGCCCGGGCCGTCGAGGCGTGCACCGAGCGGGCCGGCTGATGCCCGACTGGTCGGTCCACCGGGTCGCGGCCGACGACTGGCGGCGCTACCGCGCCGTCCGACTGGCCATGCTCCTCGACGAGCCGGGCGCCTACGGCAGCAGCTTCCAGCGGGAGGTCGCCTTCGACGAGGCCACCTGGCGCGACCGCCTCGGGAACCCGGTCCTCGTGGCCGAGCGCGAGGACGGCCTGCCGCTCGGAGCGGCGACGCTCTACACCGCTGCCCCCGACGCCGTCCCGGAGATCGTCGCGATGTGGGTCGCCGGTCACGCCCGCGGCGAGGGCATCGCCGACGCCCTCGTGGAGGCCGCCGTCGAGCAGGCGGCACGGGTGGGCGCGGAGGTGGTGCACCTGCACGTCATGCTCGACAATCCGCGGGCCGTCGCGTTCTACCGACGCCTCGGGTTCGCCTTCGACGGGAGCCACGGGGACATCGACGGCTGTGACCGGATGGTCCGAAGGGTGGGCGGACGGGTGAACAATCGATGACCCACCACCACCTTGGGCCGTCCGGGATGAGAGAGTGATGCCATGAGTGAGATCACCGTGCGTGCACTGACCGAGGACGAGTGGGAGACCTACCGCACCCTTCGGCTGGAAGCGCTGCAGGAATCTCCCGACGCCTTCGTCGCCGACCACGACACCGAGGCCGCCGAGCCCGAGGAGTTCTGGCGGGCGCGGATGGGTCGGAGTGACCGGCTCGTCGCCGAGTCCGGTGGTGAGGGCGTCGGCGTCGTGAGCATCGGTGCCGCCGAGGGCAACCGCCCCGAGACCGCCGGACAGCTCTTCGGCCTGTGGGTCCGCCCGGACTGGCGTGGCCGCAGCGTCGCCGCCAGCCTGGTGCGCGAGAGCGCCCGCATCGCCGAGGGCAAGGGCCTGACGCAGCTCTTCTACTGGGTCGGCTCGGACAACGGCCGCGCCGTCGCCTTCGCCTCGAGCTTCGGCTTCCGCCCCACCGACGACCGTCGTCCCATGCGCGTCAACAACGGCAACGGCGACGACGAGCAGGAGATCGCCCTCGTCCTCGCCCTCGGCGAGGACCGCGGCTGACCCGAGCCCACGACCAGCGCGCCGCGCCCCCCTTCGCTCGAAGGGGGGCGCGGCGCTGTCGTACCGGCTCGCGGCAGGCCGCGTGACCGCGCAGGCGCCCGGGGAGATGCGCGGGTCAGGGGCGGGCGGCCATCCGCTCGATGAGGGTCGTGGGGCCGCTGACGATGATCAGGTCCCCGTTGCGCACCTTGGTCTCCGGGCGGGCATAGGTGAAGTCCTGGCCCGGGGACTTCACCCCGACGACGGTGACGCCGTACTTGCTGCGGATCGCCGACTGCTCGAGGGTGAAACCGACCGCCTCCTGCGGCGGCGTCATCTTGACGATCGCGAAGCCGTCATCGAACTCGATGTAGTCCATCAGGCGGCTGCCGATGAGGTGCGCCAGGCGCTTGCCGGACTCGATCTCGGGGGAGAGGACGTGGTGGATCCCGATGCGGTTGAGGATCCGGGCGTGCTCGGGGCTGACCGCCTTGGCCCAGACCTTCGGCGCCTCGCCGTCGATGAGGTTGACCGCGGCGAGGACGCTGGCCTCGATCGAGGAGCCGATCGCCAGGACGCTCGCGGAGAACGCGTGCGGCTTCAGCTCCTCCATCGTCGCCACCGAGGTGGCATCGCCCTGGACGATGCGGCCCACGCGCCCGAGGTAGGTCTCGGCGAGCGAGGGGTCGAGCTCGAGCGCGGTCACCCGGTTGCCCAGGCGGTGCAGCTCGGTGGCCACGGCGCCGCCGAAACGGCCGAGGCCGAGGACGAGGACGTCCTCGTTGTGCAGACGCATGCGCGGCACGCGGTCCTCCGATCGTCGGGTGAGTCGTGGAAGACGACACTAGCCGGGGTAGCGTCTGGATCATGAGCACACGGACGTGCGCCATCTGGGGCGAGGAGTTCACGCGGTACGACTTCGGGGCCGGACATCCGATGTCACCCGTGCGGCTCGACCTCACGGCACGCCTGTGCCGCGAGCTCGGGGTCTTCGACGACGTGGACGTCGTCGACGTCGAACCCGCCCCCGACGAGCTCCTCCTGCGCGTCCACGACCCCGACTACGTCGCCGGCGTGCGCGCGATCTCCGCCGACCCCGCCTCCGCCGACGGCCGGTGGGGGATCGGCACCGACGACGTGCCCGGGTTCGCCGGGATCCACGAGTCCAGCGCCCGGATCGTCGCCGGCACCGTCGAGGCCGCCCGGCGGGTGTGGTCCGGCGAGGCCATGCACGGGGTCAACTTCACCGGCGGCATGCACCACGCCATGCGCGACCGGGCCGCGGGCTTCTGCATCTACAACGACATCGCCGCCGCCATCGCCTGGCTGCTCGACCAGGGCGTCGAGCGGATCGCCTACATCGACGTCGACGTGCACCACGGCGACGGTGTGCAGGAGATCTTCTACGACGACCCGCGCGTGCTCACCGTCTCGATCCACGAGTCCGGACGCACCCTCTTCCCGGGCACCGGGTGGCCGGCCGACACCGGCGGGCCGGGTGCCGAGGGCACCGCCGTCAACGTCGCGCTGCCCCCGGGCGTGACCGATGGGCCGTGGCTGCGGGCGATCACGTCCGTCGCCGGCCCGATCGTGCGCGCCTTCGAGCCGCAGGTGCTCATCACGCAGCACGGCTGCGACACGCACAAGGAGGACCCGCTGGCGCACATGGCGCTGTCCCTCGACGCGCAACGGCAGGCGGCGGTCGACCTGCACCGGCTCGCGCACGAGGTCTGCGACGGACGGTGGGTGGCCGTCGGGGGAGGGGGCTACGACGTCACGGGTGCCGTGCCGCGTGCCTGGACGCACCTGACCGCCATCGCCGCGCACCGGCCCTTGTCCGCCGCCACCGAGATCCCGGCGGCCTGGCGCGAGCACGTCGAACTGGTCTCCGGCCAGCCCGGACCCGAGCGCATGGGCGACCTGCCCCAGAGCGAGTTGCCCATCTGGGTGCAACCGTGGGCCATGGGCCACAACCCGCACAGCGGTGTCGATCGCGCCATCATGGCCACCCGCCAAGCGGTCTTCCCGCTGCACGGTCTCGACGTCTGGTTCGACTGAATCGCGCGGACTCGAGGGGTCGGTATCGGCGTGTCGGGTGGACTCGGCCGCGAAATTCGTCCTCTCGTCTTCACAGTCGTCACATCTGCCCCTATGGTGGTCACCTGCAGGGCTCGTCCCAGGACGCCGACACCGGTCGGCGGCACGCCCCTGCGGATATCGAGGTGATCATGTCCAACGACCGACTGGGTGAGGTGCGCTTCCTCACCGTGGCTGAGGTCGCGTCGATCATGCGCGTGTCCAAGATGACGGTCTACCGCATGGTCCACAACGGCGACCTGCCGGCCGTGCGCGTCGGTCGTAGCTTCCGCGTCCCGGAGGACGCGGTCCACACCTACCTCGAGACCTCGTTCGTCGAGACGGCCTGAGTCCCTGACGAGCAGCCGGACGGGGGTCGTGCACGGGGCACTCCCCGTCAGCGGATAGACTCTGTCGCCTGACTCGGACTCGGTGGTGCCTGCGGCCGCAGGACCGGCATCGCTCGAGCCACCACCGGCAAGCACTGATCACGACACGAAGGACATCCGCATGGGTTCTGTCATCAAGAAGCGTCGCAAGCGCATGGCGAAGAAGAAGCACCGCAAGTTGCTGCGCAAGACGCGCCACCAGCGTCGCAACAAGAAGTGACCTCACGAAGGGGGTCCGACCGCGAGATCGCGGTCGGACCCCCTTCGTCGTCCCCGCGTGATTCCTGTCTCTCATCGACCACGAGAGACCCCGCGCCACCCGCAGCGGGCGCGCGAGACTAGGCTCGGCGCAAGCCGTGATCAGTGACCTCGACGTCCAGGAAGGACCTGCCGTGCCAGAGACAGTCCTCGTCGCCGGCGTCTCGCGCCACCTCGGCGGCGCCTTCGTGCGTCGCCTGAGCCGAGACGAGTCCATCGGCCGGATCATCGGCGTCGACGTCGTCCCGCCGCGCCACGGCATCGGCCGCGCCGAATTCATGCGTGCCGACATCCGCAGCCCGCTCATCGGACGGATCATCGCGGGCAACGACGTCGACACGGTCGTGCACATGGGCGTCATCGCCACCCCGCGCGCCGGTGGCGGCCGGGCCACGCAAAAAGAGGTCAACGTCATCGGCACGATGCAGCTCCTGGCGGCCTGCCAGCGGGCGGAGTCGGTGACCCGGCTCGTCGTGAAGTCCACGGCCGGCGTCTACGGGTCCAGCCCGCGTGACCCGGCCATGTTCACCGAGGACATGTCGGCGCAGAAGATGCCGAGCTCGGGTTGGGCGCGTGACAGCGTCGAGGTCGAGGGATACGTCCGGGGTCTGTCACGTCGGCGGCCGGACATCGAGATCACGACACTGCGGTTCGCCAATGTCATCGGGCCGCGGATCCGCACCGCCTTCACCGACCACTTCAGCCTGCCGGTCATCCCCATCCCGCTCGGGTACGACGCCCGGCTGCAGTTCGTCCACGAGGACGACTGCGTCGGCGCCCTGGCGCAGGCCCTCACGGTGCCCGGTCTCGGCGCGGTCAACGTGGCCGGCGAGGGCATCATCACGGCGAGCCAGGCGGCGAACATCGCCGGACGGCCCTACGTCCTCGTGCCACGCATGACGACCTCCGGCATCGCCGACCTTGCCAAGCGCTTCGGCCTGATCGACATCGGGTCCGACCAGCTGGACATGTTGAGCTTCGGTCGCGGGCTCGACACCACCCGCATGCGTGATGCGCTCGGCTTCGAGCCGGCCTACACCACGCGTGCCGCCTATGAGGACTTCGCCCGCGCGACCAAGGGGCGCGTCCTCGACCGTCTGCCCTTCGCCCAGCCCGGCTGGTCGGCCGTGCAGGCCGCCCAGGCCGCGATGCGGGCCGTGACGCCGACCACCGAGAGCGAGAAGTGATGGCCGACAGCACCCGGGCCTCCGGACCGAAGAAGACCACGGCCTCCGCGGCTCCCGCGAAGAAGGCGGCCGCCGCGAAGAAGGCCACCACCGCGAAGAAGGCGGCCACCGCGAAGAAGGCGGCCACCGCGAAGGCCGCCCCCAAGAAGACCACCCGCAGCGCGACGGCGAAGAAGGCCGCCGCGAAGAAGAGCCCGGCCACCACGGCCGCGGCCAAGGCCCCCGCCACCAAGGCGACGGCGAAGAGGGCCGCCGCCAAGAAGTCGACGGTCCGCCCGAGCAGCGTCTCGGCCGCAGCCGACCGCGCGGGCGGCGAGCGGGCACGGCGCCGGAGCACCCCCCTTCTCACGGGTCCCTCCGCGCAGGTGAAGGCGAGTGCGGCGCCCGCCTCCCGGACCCAGGGCAAGGCGCCCGCCACCCGTCGCACGACGACGCGCAAGCCCAACCTCACCGTCGTGCCAGGACCGGACGGCACGCCCCCCACGGCCCAGCGCACGACGTCGACCCCGAGCACCGCCCGGCGCCGCCCACCGGCGCGCCGCAGCACGGTGTCGGACCGGCCGGCGGCAGCGAGTCGGCCCGCCCCGACCCCGGCGACGTCGGGCACGCCCGACTCCGGGCAGGCGCTCGTCCCGGGGCTGGCGGAGATGCTCTCCGTGCTGCTGTCCGCGGGGCAGCTGACCTCCCGGACCCTCGGTCAGGCGGCCGGTGCCGCCGCGGGCGACACCTGGGAGCGCCGTTTCGCCGAGACGTTGCACTTCCTGCAGCGCCGGGTCAAGGGTGACTACGCCGTCGACGACTTCGGCTTCGACGAGGACTTCACGATCCACACCGTCTTCCCGGTGCTGCGCCTGCTCAAGGACCACTGGTTCCGGATCGAGGTGCGCGGGATCGAGAACATCCCGGCCGAGGGCGGCGCGCTGCTCGTGTCCAACCACTCCGGCACGATCGCGATCGACTCGGTCATGACCCAGCTGGCGATCCACGACGCGCACCCGCAGGGCCGCTTCCTGCGGATGCTCGGTGCCGACCTCGTCTTCCAGCTGCCGGTCGTCGGGGACTTCGCCCGCAAGACCGGGGCCACCCTGGCCTCCAACGCCGACGCCGAGCGGCTGCTGCGCCAGGGCGAGCTCGTCGGGGTGTGGCCCGAGGGGTTCAAGGGCGTCGGCAAGCCCTTCCGCGAGCGGTACAAGCTGCAGCGCTTCGGCCGGGGCGGCTTCGTCTCCGCGGCCGTGCGCTCCGAGGTCCCGATCATCCCGTGCTCGGTCGTCGGGGCCGAGGAGGTCTACCCGATGATCGGCAACATGAAGACGGTGGCCCGGCTCGTCGGCGCCCCCTATGCGCCGATCACCCCGTTCTTCCCGCTGCTCGGTCCGTTGGGGCTCGTGCCGCTGCCGAGCAAGTGGATCATCGAGTTCGGCGAGCCGGTCGACACCGCGTCCCTGGGCCCGTCGGCGGCCGATGACCCGATGCTCGTCTTCGAGGTGACCGACCAGGTGCGCGAGACGATCCAGCAGACGCTGTACTCCGTGCTCGTCACCCGGCGCTCGGTCTTCTTCTAGGAGCGGTCGTGTCCGACCTGCCCGACACCCGCGTCGTGATGATCGGTCGCGACGGTTGTCACCTGTGCGACGTGGCGCGCGAGGTCATCGAGCGCGTCGTCGGCGAGACCGGCGACAGCTTCGCCGAGGTGGACATCGACGCCGACCCGGCGCTGGCGCGCTGGACCGACGAGGTGCCGGTCACCTTCGTCGACGGCCGCCAGCACGACTACTGGCGGGTGGACGAAGGGCGCTTGCGCGCGGCTCTCGAGGGCTGAACGTCCGGCGGTGTCCGCGGACCGTCGCGACTTTGTGCATTTGTTCACAAGAGCGTAATCTCGTGGGAGTTCGGTCGTCAGGAGGCGCTCGCCCCTCGACCGGGAGAGGAGCCCGAGCCCAGCCGTGTCCGTCGATCAGGCCGCCAAGCGCGACATCCCCGACGCGACGGTTGCCCGGCTCCCCGGATACCTGCGGGCCCTCGGCCAGCTCACCGCCCAGGACGTCCTCTCGGTCTCCTCGGAGGAGCTCGCGCACAGCGCCGGGGTCAGCTCGGCGAAGCTGCGCAAGGACCTCAGCCACCTCGGGTCCTACGGTGTGCGCGGCGTCGGCTACGACGTGGCCCACCTGACCTACCAGATCTCCCGCGCCCTCGGGCTGACCCACGACTGGCCGGTCGTCATCGTCGGGATGGGCAACCTGGGCCGCGCGCTCGCCTCCTACGGCGGCTTCGCGACCAAGGGCTTCAAGGTCGTCGCCCTGCTCGACCGCGACCCCCAGCTCGTCGGCGTCCAGGTCGACGAGCTGACGATCCAGCCGATGGCCGCGCTGACCTCGCTCGTCACGCCCGGGGAGGCGTGCATCGGCGTCATCGCCACCCCGCCCGCGTCCGCCCAGGAGGTGGCCGACCTGCTCGTCACCGCGGGCGTGAGCTCGATCCTCAATTTCGCCGCGACCGCGATCCAGGTCCCCGAAGGGGTCCACATGCGCAAGGTCGACCTGTCCACGGAGCTGCAGATCCTCGCCTTCCACGAGCAGCAGCGCTCCGGAACCGTTCCCGAGGACCTCTTGGAGGGTGCCGGATGAGCCTGCTCGCCTTCGGCCTGAACCACCGTCGCGCCCCGATCTCCGTCCTCGAGCGGGCGGCGCTCGACGAGGGCAGCCTGTCCCGGATCATCGCGGCCGCCTCGGCCAGCCCCGACATCACCGAGCACCTCGTCGTCGCGACGTGCAACCGCACCGAGGTCTACGCCGAGGTCAGCGCCTTCCACGGTGCCGTCGCCGACCTCACCGAGGCGCTCACGAGCGCCACCGAGATCACCCACGACGACCTCAAGGCGCACCTGGACCTGCACTACGGGGACGCCGCGGTCGCCCACGTCTTCAACGTCGCCGCCGGGCTCGACTCCATGGCGGTGGGCGAGGCCCAGATCCTCGGCCAGCTGCGCGACGCCCTCGGGCGCGGCCAGAGCGACGGCCACGTCGGCAGCAAGCTCAACTCCCTCGTCCAGCAGGCGCTGCGCACCGGCAAGCGGGTGCACTCCGAGACCGCGATCGACGAGGTCTCGCGTTCCCTCGTCGGTGCCGGGCTCGATGCCGCCGAGCAGCACGTCGGGCCGCTCGCCGACGTGCACGTCCTCGTCGTCGGTGCCGGGGCCATGAGTGCCCTCGCCGCGACCAGCTCCATCCGCCGCGGCGTCGCCGAGCTGACCGTGGTCAACCGCACGCACGAGCGCGGGGCCGCCCTCGCGGAGCGGCTCGGTGGCCGGGCCCGCCCGACGCACGAGCTCGCGGAGGCCCTCGCCGAGGCCGACGTCGTCATCTCCTGCACCGGCTCGACCGGTCTGGCGATCGCCCTGCCCGACGCGGCCGATGCCCAGGTCGCCCGGGCCGGTCGTCGGCAGGCCTACATCGACCTCGCCCTGCCGCACGACGTCGCCCACGAGGTCGCGGACCTCAGCGGCGTCACCCGCCTCGGCCTCGCCGAGCTCGGCGACCTGCTTGGGACCGCAGGCGCGGTGCCCGAGGTCGAGCAGGCGCGCCAGATCGTCGGCGACGCCGTCACCAAGCACCTCGGGCAGCGGGCCGCGAGCATCGCCGGACCGACCGTCCGGGCACTGCGCAGCGCCGCCCAGCAGGTCGTCGAGCGGGAGCTGGAGCGACTCGGCCAGCGCACCCCCGACATGGCCGACGGCGACCGCGCCGAGGTCGAGCTCGCCGTGCACCGCATCGTCGAGAAGCTGCTCCACGCGCCCACCGTCCGTGCCAAGGAGCTGGCGATCGACGGTCGCTTCGGCGAGTACGAGGACGCGCTGCACCAGCTCTTCGACCTGCACGCCGAAGGGGGTGCCCGATGACCTCCCTTCGTCTGGGGACACGTCGCTCGATGCTGGCCATGACCCAGTCCGGCCACGTCGCCGACGCGCTGCGCGCGGCCGGCCACGAGGTCGAGCTCGTCGAGATCGTCACCGAGGGCGACACCAACCGCGCCTCGCTCGCGAGCATGGGCGGCACCGGGGTCTTCGCCACGGCGCTGCGCGACGCGCTGCTCGCCGGCGAGATCGACCTGGCCGTCCACTCGCTCAAGGACCTGCCGACCGCGCCCGCACCCGGTCTGGCCATCGCCGCCATCCCCGCGCGGGTCGACCCGCGCGATGCGCTCTGCGCGCGCGACGGACTCACCCTCGGCGAGCTCGGTGAGGGCTCCGTCGTCGGCACCGGCTCCCCGCGCCGGCGCGCCCAGCTCGCCGCCCTCGGGCTCGGGCTGCAGTTCCGCGACATCCGCGGCAACCTCGGCACCCGACTGGCCATGGTCGGCCCCGGCGAGGAGCAGCTCGACGCCATCGTCCTCGCCTCCGCGGGACTGACCCGGGCCGGGCTGCTCGAGCACGTCACCGAGCACCTCGAGCCGATCCAGATGCTGCCCGCCCCCGGCCAGGGAGCCCTGGCCGTCGAGTGCCGCGAGGACGACGAGGAGGTGCTGGCCGCCCTTCGTCCGATCGACCACGCCGACACCCGGGCGGCGGTCACCGCCGAGCGCGCCGTCCTGGCCGAGCTCGAGGCGGGATGCGCCGCCCCCGTCGGCGCCCTCGCCGAGATCGTCGAGGACGTCGACGGTCCGGTGATCTCCCTGCGAGCCGTCGTCGCCGCGACCGACGGCTCGGGGGACCTGCGCCGGTCCGTCACCGGCCCGGTGGTCGAGGCGGAGGACCTCGGCCGTCGCCTCGCCCGCATCCTCGTCGCCGACGGCGCCACCGACCTCGCCGATCTGCAAGCCACCCACCCAACGACCGCTTCGGAGCAAGTCACGTGACCCCCCAGCGTTCCGCCACCCCCACCGCCACCCGCCGACCGGCGCGCGTCGCCTTCGTCGGCGCGGGGCCCGGTGACGTCTCCCTCATGACCGTCGCCGCCGTCGAGCTGCTCGCTCGCGCGGACGCGGTCATCACCGACCAGCTGACCAACGAGGACCTCGTCGCCTCGATGACCGGCACGGACGTCGAGGTCGTCGACGCCAGCCACGGCGAGCACGGCCAGCAGCTGACGCACGCCATGCGCGCCAAGCTCGTCGTGCGCACGGCCAAGGCGCACAAGGGTGGACTCGTCGTGCGCCTCATGGACGGTGACCCCGCGACCTTCAACGGCCTGGCCGAGGAGGCGCAGGCCCTGGTCAAGGCGGACATCGACTTCGACATCGTGCCCGGCGTCTCCGCGGTGAGCGCCGTGCCGACCTACGCCGGGGTGCCGCTCACCTCGCGCTCGACCGGTGCCCTGCACGTCGTGAGCGTCTCCGGGGCCAAGCGCGCCGACCTGTCGGGCTCGGTCGCCGACGACGTCACGCTCGTGCTGCTCGGCCTGCCCGAGCACCTTGGTCGTGCCTTCGGTGACCTGCTGGCAGCCGGCCGGGCCGCCGACACCCCCGTCGCCCTCACCCGCGGCGGCACCACGACGCACCAGAGCACCCGGCAGACCACGCTCGAGGAGGCCGCCGAGGCCGTCGCCGGTCTCGAGGTGCCCACGCTCGCGGTCGTCGGCCAGACCGTCGGCATGCGCGCCGACCTCTCGTGGTTCGAGACCAAGCCGCTCTACGGCTGGCGGGTGCTCATCCCGCGCACCAAGGACCAAGCCGGTCCGATGACCAAGCAGCTGCTCGGGCACGGCGCCACCAGCGAGGTCGTCCCGACGATCAGCGTCGAGCCGCCCCGCACCCCCCAGGCAGTCGAGCGTGCCGTGCGCGGTCTGGTCACCGGTCGGTACCAGTGGATCGGCTTCACCTCGGTCAACGCGGTCAAGGCCATCCGGGAGAAGTTCCAGGAGTTCGGTCTCGACGCTCGCGCGTTCTCCGGGCTGAAGATCGCCGCCGTCGGCGGCGTCACCGCCGATGCGCTGCGCGACTGGGGCCTGGAGCCCGACCTAGTGCCCACCGGCGAGATGTCGGCCAAGGGCCTGCTCGAGGAGTGGCCGCCCTACGACGAGGTGCTCGACCCCATCGACCGCGTCTTCCTGCCGCGTGCGGACATCGCGACCGACACCCTCGTCGCGGGTCTGCAGGACATGGGCTGGCAGGTCGACGACGTGACCGCCTACCGCACCGTGCGGGCCACGCCGCCGCCGGCGCCGGTGCGCGACGCCATCAAGCAGGGCGCCTTCGACGCCGTCGTCTTCACCTCCTCCTCGACCGTGCGCAACCTCGTCGGCATCGCCGGCAAGCCGCACCCCGCGACGGTCATCGCCTGCATCGGCCCGGCGACGGTCAAGACGGCCGAGGAGGCCGGCCTGCGCGTCGACGTCATGGCGCCCGAGGCGACCGGTGAGAGCCTCGTCGAGGCTCTGGCGACCCACGGGCGTGAGCTTGCCGCCGCAGCCATCGAGGCCGGCGAAGAGGTCACGCGCCCGAGCGAGCGTCGCAAGAAGTCGTCGAGCCGACGCAAGGCGAAGGGGTGAGCCCGGCCGGGACCCGCCCGGTCGGCCCCGTCGTCCGGCCGCGCCGGCTGCGGGGGAGCATCCCCCTTCGCCGTCTCGTCGCGCAGACGCGGCTGCACCCTGCCGACCTCGTCCTGCCGGTCTTCGTACGGGAGGGCATCGACGCGCCCGTCGAGATCTCCTCGATGCCCGGCGTCGTGCAGCACACCCTCGAGTCGCTGGTGGACGAGGCGCGCGCCTGCGTCGACGTCGGCATCGGCGGGATCATGCTCTTCGGCGTGCCGGAGGCCAAGGATGCGCGCGGCTCCGGAGCCGACGACCCCCAGGGCATCCTCAACATCGCCACGCGCGCGGTCGTCGAGGCCGTGGGGGACCGCCTGGTCGTCATGACCGACCTGTGCCTCGACGAGTTCACCGACCACGGTCACTGCGGGGTGCTCACGACCACCCTCGACGGGCACAGCGTCGTCGACAACGACGCGACCCTCGAGCGCTACGCCGACATGGCCCTCGCGCAGGCCGCTGCCGGATCCCACGTGCTCGGCCTGTCCGGGATGATGGACGGCCAGGTGGCCCACGTGCGGGCAGCCCTCGACGAGGCCGGGTACGTCGACACCCTCGTGCTCGCCTACGCCGCGAAGTACACCTCCGCGCTCTACGGCCCCTTCCGCGAGGCCGTGCAGTCGTCGCTGAGCGGGGACCGCGCGACCTACCAGCAGGACCCGGCCAACGCGACCGAGGCGCTGCGCGAGATCGAACTCGACCTCGCCGAGGGCGCCGACATCATCATGGTCAAGCCCGCACAGCCGCACCTCGACGTCGTGGCCGCGGCCGCGGACGTCTCGCCGGTGCCCGTCGCCGCGTACCAGATCTCGGGGGAGTACTCCCAGATCGTCGCGGCCGCGGAGCGCGGCTGGATCGACCGTGACGCCGCCGTCCTCGAGTCGTTGCTGCACATCAAGCGGGCCGGGGCCCAGATCGTGCTCACCTACTTCGCGCTCGAGATCGCGGAGCGGCTGTGAGCGGGACACGCTGGCTGGACCAGCACGAGCAGGAGCACTGGCGGGCCTACCTGCGGGGTTCACGGCTGCTCGAGCGGGCCCTCGCCGAGGACCTCGCCCCGATGAACGTCCAGCTGACCGAGTACGAGCTGCTCTCGATGCTCTCCGAGTCGCCCGGGCAGCGCACCCGCATGTCGCGCCTGGCCGACGACATCATCCAGTCGCGCTCCCGGGTGACGCACACCGCCGCCCGCCTCGAGAAGCGCGGCTGGGTCGAGCGCTGCCGATCCCTGGACGACGGGCGTGGCGTGGAGATCTCGCTGACCGACGCCGGGCGCGCCGCCATCGCGGACCTCGCCGCGGTGCACGTGGAGTCGGTGCGTCGCCACCTCGTCGACGCGCTCACCCCCGAGCAGTTCGCGGCCCTCGGCGACGCCATGGCCGCCCTGCGCGACCAGATGGCACCGCAGCACCACGAGATCGGGCTCGACGACTAGGTGGGGGAGACTGGGGGCATGACGCTCTCGACCCACGGCTCCCAGGACCTCTTCGACCGTGCCCGCTCGGTGATCCCGGGCGGGGTCAACTCGCCGGTGCGCGCCTTCCGCGGCGTCGGTGGCGTCCCGCGGTTCATCGACAGTGCGCGGGGGGCCTGGCTCACCGACGTCGACGGCAACCGCTACGTCGACCTCGTCTGCTCGTGGGGACCGATGATCCTCGGCCACGCCCACCCCGACGTCCTCGCCGCGGTCACCGAGGCGGCTGGCAAGGGCTTCTCCTTCGGCACCCCGAGTGAGAACGAGGTGGCGCTCGCCGAGGAGATCGTCGCCCGCGTCGAGCCCCTCGAGCAGGTGCGCCTGGTCTCCTCCGGGACCGAGGCGACGATGTCCGCCCTTCGCCTGGCCCGGGGCGCGACCGGCCGCTCGGTCGTCGTCAAGTTCGCCGGCAACTACCACGGCCACGTGGACGCCCTTCTCGCACAGGCCGGTTCGGGAGTCGCGACCTTCGCCCTCCCCGACTCGGCCGGCGTGCCGGCCTCCGCGGCCGGCGAGACGATCGTGCTGCCCTACAACGACCTCGCGGCCGTCGAGGAGCTCTTCGCGGCGCGCGGCGAGGAGATCGCCGCGGTCATCACCGAGGCCAGCCCCGGCAACATGGGCGTCGTGCCGCCGGAGCCCGGCTTCACCCAGGGCCTGCGGCGCGTGACGGCCGAGCACGGCGCGCTGCTCATCAGCGACGAGGTCATGACCGGCTTCCGCGCCAGCCGGTCGGGCTGGTACGGCCTCGAGACCGGGACGAAGGGGGCGCACCCCGGCGGCTACGAGGGCGGGGCTCCCGACCTGTTCACCTTCGGCAAGGTCATGGGCGGTGGCTTCCCCGCCGCGGCCTTCGGTGGCCGGGCCGACCTCATGGCCCACCTCGCTCCCGACGGCCCCGTCTACCAGGCCGGCACCCTCTCCGGGAACCCCGTCGCCACCGCCGCCGGTCTGGCCACGCTGCGCGGCTGCACCGAGGACCTCTACCCCCGGTTGGAGACCACGGCCCGCACGATCGCCGACGCCGCCTCCGCCGCGTTGAGCGCCGAGGGCGTCGCCCACCGAGTGCAGTGGGCCGGGTCGATGTTCTCGATCTTCTTCCGTGACGGGCAGGTGCGCTCCTTCGACGACGCGCAGGCTCAGGACACCGCCGCCTACGGCCGCTTCTTCCACGCGATGCTTGAGGGCGGGGTGCACCTGCCGCCCAGCGCCTTCGAGGTGTGGTTCGTCTCGGACGCGCTCGACGAGAGCGCGCTCGACACGATCCGCGCCGCCCTTCCTGGTGCTGCCAAGGCGGCTGCCTCGGCGTAGGCGTTCGACGCTGTGGGATTCGGCCGACCTCAGCGGTCGGCCCTGGTCGGCCCCGGTTGGCCGACCGAGGCGTTCGGCCGACCGGAGCGGGTCGGCGCTGGGCCGAAGTCCTTCGTCGTCGTGTGGTGGCCTTGTCGTTCTCGACTTCGGCTTGATTCGCACCGACCCGCCCCGGTCGGCTTCCCTCGTCGTTCGCCGGGCCGGCCTCGGTCGGCTTCCCTCGTCGTTCGCCGGGCCCGCCCCGGTCGGCTTCCCTCGTCGTTCGCCGGGCCGGCCTCGGTCGGCCTCGCTCGTCGTTCGCCGGGCCCGCCCCGGTCGGCTTCCCTCGTCGTTCGCCGGGCCCGGGCCGGGTTCCCCAGCTTGGGCCGGGTTGCCCTGTGCGGGCCGGGACACGACCCGGCCCGCCGGAGGTTTCGCGGCCCGCCGGGGGCTTACCGGCCCGGGGCCGCGCCGAGGTGACGGCTCGGCGAGCGGGGCCCCTTCCCGCGGGCCGACCTCGCCCGGCCTGTGACAAACGGAGGCTAGGCGCGGGTGAGGTAGAGCGCGTAGGTCAGGCGCCGCCCTTCGCGCTCGACGTCGAGGAGGATCTCCTCGGTGGGGGCGAGGCCCGCGAGGGCGGTGAGCAGGGCCGGCTCGCGCTGCGCGGCCCACACGGCGAGGACGCCGCCGGGGGTGACCCGGTCGAGGGCCGCGCGCAGGGAGTCGGTGCGGTAGATGCGCTCGTTGCGCTCGTGGACGAGGAAGCTCGGGCCGTTGTCCACGTCGAGCAGGACCAGGTCCCACGGGCCGGTGGGGGAGGCCTCGCCCCGCAGGACCGGGCCGACGTCGCCGGCGTGCACGCTGACCCGAGGGTGGCGCGAGACCAGACCGAGGGTGGGCGCCAGGGCGAGCCGACCCCACTGCACGAGGTCCGCCTCGATCTCGACGACGTCGACGTGGCGCACGCGCTTGTCCTTGAGCACCTGCCACGTGGTGAACCCGAGCCCCAGACCGCCGACGAGGACCCGCTCGGGATCGGAGGTCCGGGCCAGCGACTCCAGCGCAAGTGCGGCCTCCGTGGTGGTGTCGAGGCTGTCCATGGCGAAGACACCGGCGACGACGAGCTCGTGCACGACGCCGGTGCCGTCCGGGTCGGGGCGCTCGCGCAGGGCGATCTCGCCGCGGGGCGTGTCGGCCGAGACGATCGTCTCGGGAGGGGCGTGCATGGTGCTCCTCTGCTCGGTGGGCCGGATTTTCGGGACGGATGTGTGGTCTATTACGTCACGGTAACCGGAGCAATGTCACACGTTCGAAGGGCGACCCGGGTAAGGTGTGCCCGCTCACAAGGCGGTACCTTGACCCCGTGGCTACTACGACCCTCCCCGCGAAGAAGAAGGGGGTGGCGTCGTCCTCCATCGGGCTCAAAATGCTCATGGCAGGCACCGGCGTCATCTTCATCCTGTATGTGCTGCTGCACATGTACGGCAACCTCAAGGCCCTGGCCGGACAGGAAGCCTTCGACACCTACGCGCACCACCTGCGCACCTTCGGTGAGCCGATGCTCCCGTACGGCGGCCTGCTGTGGATCGTCCGGATCGTCCTGATCCTCGCGCTCGTGGGGCACGTCTACGCCGCGCTCAAGCTCATCGCGCGCAACAACGCGGCCCGCCCGGTCCGGTACCAGGTGAAGAAGAACATCGGCTCGACGCTGGCCTCGCGCACCATGCGCTGGGGTGGGCTCGCCCTCTTCATCTTCGTCATCTTCCACCTGATCCAGTTCACGATCGTCAAGCCGAACCTCTACGGCGACGCCGCGAGCGCCGAGGCGATCAAGGAGTCGCCGTACGTCATGATCAGCGCAGCCTTCGCCATGTGGTGGGTCTTGCTCATCTACGTCCTGGCCCTGGTCGCGCTCGGCATGCACCTCTACCACGGCGTCTACAGCGCCTCGCAGACGATGGGTCTGAACAACACCGCCACCGCCCGTGCGCGCGCCCGTGCGATCGGCGCCGTCCTCGCTGCGGTGATCGTCGTCGGGTTCCTCATCCCGCCGGTCTACATCTTCATCGACAGCCTCTGAGCAGGAGCCTGAACACACATGACTGACACTCTCAGCGAGTACTTCTCCGAGGGCGCGCCCGTCGCGGACACCAAGGCGCCCGATGTCGACATCGCGAAGATGTGGACGCAGCACCAGTTCGACTCGGCCCTGGTCAACCCGGCCAACCGCCGCAAGCTCGACGTCATCATCGTCGGCACCGGTCTCGCCGGCGCCTCGGCCGCCGCCACGATGGGCGAGGCCGGGTACAACGTCAAGAGCTTCTTCTACCAGGACAGCGCTCGCCGGGCGCACTCGATCGCCGCCCAGGGTGGCATCAACGCCGCCAAGAACTACAACGACGACGGCGACTCGATCTACCGCCTCTTCTACGACACGGTCAAGGGCGGCGACTACCGCAGCCGCGAGACCAACGTCTACCGACTGGCCGAGGTCAGCGCCAACATCATCGACCAGTGCGTCGCCCAGGGCGTCCCCTTCGCCCGCGAGTACGGCGGTCTGCTCGACAACCGCTCCTTCGGTGGCGTCCAGGTCGCCCGGACCTTCTACGCGGCGGGCCAGACCGGTCAGCAGCTGCTCATCGGCGCCTACCAGGCCATGGAGCGCCAGGTCGCCAAGGGCACCGTCACCGAGTACAGCCGCCACGAGATGCTCGAGGTCATCATCGTCGACGGTGTCGCCCGCGGGATCATCGCGCGCGACATGGTCACCGGTGAGATCGAGACCCACCTCGCGGACGTCGTCGTCCTCGCCAGCGGTGGCTACGGCAACGTCTTCTTCCTCTCCACCAACGCGATGGGCTGCAATGTCACCGCGGCGTGGCGCGCGCACCGCAAGGGCGCCTACTTCGCCAACCCGTGCTACACGCAGATCCACCCGACCTGCATCCCGGTCTCCGGCGACCACCAGTCGAAGCTGACCCTGATGTCGGAGTCGCTGCGCAACGACGGTCGCATCTGGGTGCCGAAGAAGGCCGAGGACTGCGACAAGGACCCGCGGCAGATCCCCGAGGAGGACCGCGACTACTACCTGGAGCGGATCTACCCCGCCTTCGGCAACCTCGTGCCCCGTGACATCGCCTCCCGCCAGGCGAAGAACATGTGCGACGAGGGCCGCGGCGTCGGACCGCTCGTCGACGAGGTCGACGCCGACGGCAACGCGCGCCAGATGCGTCGGGGTGTCTACCTCGACTTCGCCGCCGCCATCGAGCGCCTCGGCAAGGACACGGTCGAGGAGAAGTACGGCAACCTCTTCGACATGTACGCGCGCATCACGGGGGAGAACCCCTATGAGGTGCCGATGCGCATCTACCCCGCCGTGCACTACACGATGGGTGGCCTGTGGGTCGACTACGACCTGCAGACCTCGGTTGAGGGCCTGTTCTCGATCGGTGAGGCCAACTTCTCCGACCACGGAGCCAACCGCCTGGGCGCCTCCTCGCTCATGCAGTGCCTCGCCGACGGCTACTTCGTCCTGCCCAACACCATCCGCGACTACCTCGCCAAGGGCCCCTTCGAGAAGATCTCCGAGGACCACCCGGCCGTCGTCGAGGCGCAGACCGCCGTCACCGACCGGATCGAGAAGTTCCTGTCGATCAACGGTGAGCGCAGCGTCGACTCCTTCCACCGCGAGCTCGGCAACATCATGTGGGAGTACTGCGGGATGGAGCGCACGGACGAGGGCCTGCGCAAGGCCATCGGCCTGATCCGCACCCTCAAGGACGAGTTCTGGCGCAATGTCCGGGTGCTCGGCACCGCGGACAGCCTCAACCAGAGCCTGGAGAAGGCCGGCCGCGTGGCCGACTTCCTTGAGCTCGGCGAGCTGATGTGCATCGACGCGCTGCACCGTCGCGAGTCCTGCGGCGGTCACTTCCGCGCCGAGTCCGTGACCGAGGACGGCGAGGCCCTGCGCCACGACGACGAGTTCGCGTACGTCGCGGCCTGGGAGTACGGCGACGGCGCGCCCGTCCTGCACAAGGAAGACCTGAACTACACGTTCATCGAGCTGAAGCAGCGGAGCTACAAGTGAGCATGGAACTGACCCTCAAGATCTGGCGCCAGGCCGGACCCACGGCGAAGGGCGAACTCGTCACCTACCAGGTGAAGGACATCTCCCCGGACATGTCCTTCCTTGAGATGCTCGACGTCCTCAACGAGCAGCTCATCACCGAGGGCACCGAGCCGATCGCCTTCGACAGCGACTGCCGCGAGGGCATCTGCGGCATGTGCGGCCTGATGATCTCCGGCGAGGCCCACGGCCCCGAGCGGACGACCACCTGCCAGCTGCACATGCGCTCCTTCCGCAGCGGCGAGACGATCACCATCGAGCCGTGGCGGGCCAACGCCTTCCCGGTGATCCGTGACCTCGTCGTCGACCGCAGCGCCTTCGACCGGATCATCCAGTCCGGTGGCTATGTGTCGGTCAACACCGGTGCTGCCCCGGAGGCGCACTCCGTGCCGGTGCCGAAGGAGAAGGCCGACCGCGCCTTCGACTCGGCCAAGTGCATCGGCTGCGGTGCCTGCGTGGCTGCGTGCCCCAACGCCTCGGGCATGCTCTTCCTCGGCGCCAAGGTCACCCACCTGGGTGAGCTGCCGCAGGGTCAGCCCGAGCGCAACGGTCGCGTCGTCAAGATGCTCGAGACGCACGACCTCGAGGGCTTCGGCGGCTGCACCAACATCGGCGAGTGCGCGGCCGCGTGCCCGAAGGAGATCCCGCTCGACGTCATCAGCACGCTCAACGCGGACCTGCGCAAGGCCGCCCGCAGCGGCTCCTGAGGTCCTGCCGATGACGAGGGGGACCGTCATCAGCGCCCGCACCGACCACGCCCGGCGCCGCGTCAGCATCCTGCTGGCCGGCGCCGTGGCCGTGGGGATCAGCGGTTGCGGACTGATCGAAGGGGGCGGTGAGCCATCGTCGACGACCACGCACGCGCCCCTCACGACGACCACGACGACCGAGCCGAGCTCGAGCAGCTCGTCCTCGACCACCAGCGGTTCGAGCAAGAACCCGCCGAGCGGCAACAGCATCCTCACCGAGTCACGCCAGTACATGGCTGCGACCAACAACGTGACGATCGAGGGGACCCTGTACGACGAGGAGCGTGACCTCACCGTCACGCTGCGGGCGGAGGGCTCTACGGGCGGGCTGCTGTCGACCTCGAAGAAGGCCGGCATCTCGCGCACGACCCTGTCGATCCCCGGAGGCGGCTCGCTGGAGACGATCGCCGTGGGTACCGACCACTTCGTCAAGGTCGACAAGGCCTGGCTGGAGGTCATGCAGGCGCCGGACGACAGCCCGATGCGCAAGAACACCGGCCGGTGGATCAAGGTCCCCTTCGAGGACTCGCCGATGGACGCCTACCGTCCGCAGACGCTGCTGCAGCAGACCTTCTACGGCAAGTCCCTCACCCCCTTCGACGCCAAGCAGTCGCCCGCGAGCTACGAGACGCTCGACGGCCAGGAGACCTATCGCGTCGCCATCCGCAAGGCGGACAACGCACGCGGTGGCGAGCGGATCCTGTGGGTGTCGACGGAGCCGGGCAAGCCCTCGCCCATCCGCCTGAGCTACGGCGAGGGGGACCGCCAGTCGGTCCTCGAGTACACCAGGTGGGGCAGCAGCCGGGAGAACTGGAAGAAGCCCGCGGGCGCCAAGACTCTCGAGGACCTCAGCAGTGGCGACCTCTGATCGCTGCCGAGCTCAGCCCAGCCATCCGACGCGGGTGACGAGCAGGGCATAGCCGACGAAGGCGACGATGTCGATGACCCAGTGGGCGATGAACATCGGCGCGACCCGTCGCACCCTGAGGTAGACGGCACCGAGCAGCAGGCCCATCGCGACATTGCCGACGAAGCCGCCGATGCCCTGGTAGAGGTGGTAGCTGCCGCGCACGAGGGCGCTCACGACGACGATGGCGACCGGTGACCAGCCCGCCTCGCGCCACCGGGTGAAGAGGTAGCCGAGCATGATGACCTCCTCGAGCAGCGCGTTCTGCCCGGCTGCGAGGACGAGCACGGGGATCGCCCACCAGACGCTCGAGAGGTCGGCGGCGGCGATCGTCGTGTTGAGGTCGAGGGCCCGAGCGGCCAGGTAGAGGCCGAGCCCGGGGATGCCGATGACCGCGGCCAGGGCCAGGCCCTGCGCGAGATCGCGTCCGGGCGCGCGGCCGTCGAGGCCGATGAGCCGCGTGGGGTGGGGGTGCTGGCGTGCCAGGAGGTGCAGCGCCAGCGCGACGGGGACGAGGGCCAGACCGATGCCGACGAGCTGGTGGGTCAGGTCCAGCCACGGCTGGTCGGGTGTCACGGACTGGTTCATCGCCGTGACCTGCCCGGACAGGCTCTCCTGTGAGGTCAGCTTGCGCACGAGCGAGAGCGCGGACCACAGGGCCGAGGCTCCGAGGGAGACGCCGAGCACGAGCAGCGACTCGGTGAGCGCGCTCCGGCGGGGGAGTGCGGCCGGTGCTGACATGGGCTCAGCCTAGGCGCAGACGGTGCCGCCCCGGTGGTCCTGCCGGGACGGCACCTGCCGGACGGGCGAAGGGGGAGGCGCGCCTCTCCCCTCGTTAGCCGAAGGCGAGGTTGCGGTAGTAGCCGAGGACCGGCTCGCGACGGGCGACGCGCACCCGGCGGTTCTGCGAGAAGAACTGGTAGGCGGCGACACCGACGGTGCCGACGAGGAGGGCCAGCGCGATGCCGACGAGGACGAGGGCGGCGGTGACGAAGGTGGAGATGGTCGCAATGCTCATGGCGATGCGTTCCTTTCTACATCTGTTGAAGACATCAATGACTCTACAGAAGTAGAAAGACCTGGTCAACTCGACGGGTGATCGACTCGGCGGCGGGCGGCGCGGCGGTACCGTGAGCACGATGACCACGCACGAGAGCCCCGACCTGTCCCCGCGCATGCGGCTGATCCTCGAGTCCGCCACCCGGGTCGTGGCGGCCGGCGGGATGCGGGGCCTCACGCACCGGGCTGTCGACGCCGAGGCCGGTCTGCCGCAGGGCAGCACCTCCGGTTACCTGCGCACCCGGCTGGCCCTCGTCACTGCGCTCACGGAGTTCACCGCCGCGGGGCTGATCGACAGCGTCGAGGCGCTGGCCGGTGAGCAGCAGGCCGGGCAGTCCGATGCCACGGTCATCGAGCACGCGCTCGACCTCTTCGCGTCGTGGCTGCGCGAGCCCGACGCGCTGCTCGCCAAGGCCGAGCTGACGCAGGAGGCGATCCGTCGGCCCGAGATCGCCGAGGCGATGGCCCCGGCGCGCGAGCGGATCAACAGCATCGTCGAGCAGATCCTCGTGCGGGCTCAGGTCGCCGACGCCGAGACCTCGGCGCAGGCGGTCGTCGCCGCCATGGAGGGGGTGCTCGGCAGCGCGCTGACCAAGCCGGCGGCCGAGCGCGAGGCCTATGTGCGGGGCGTGGGCAAGCGGATCATCACCGCCTTCGTGCCCGACGCGAGCTGACCGCGAGCCGACTCAGGCCCGACCCGGCAGGGGCCGGTCCCGACCGGCACGTCGGCGCAACCGCAGCCAGAGTCGTAGGACCTGGATGAGCAGCGCCGCGAGGAGGATGAGCACGAGCACGACGAGGATGGGCACGAAGACGGCGAGGAGCGAGATGCCGATGGACGCCCCGTCCTCGGCCGTGGAGACCACGGGTGCGCCCAGGCCCACCGTGCCGGCGTTGACGACCGGCCGGGCGGCGGCCTTGCCGGTGTGGACGAGTGCCGAGACGATGACGCCGAGCAGCACACCCACCCACGCGTTCTCCTGCATCCACGTCGACTCGTCGAGGGTGCTCGCCCCCGCCGTCGCTGCGCCCATCAGGCCACCCATCGTCGGTCGGATGAAGGTCTGCACGGCGTCGTTGATGCTGTCGACGGCCGGCACCTTGTCGAGGGTGAGCTCGGTGAGCAGCAGCACGGCCCCGATGCCGATGGCCCACCACGACTCCATCCACTCCATGCCGACCGGCAGCGTGATGACGTCGGTGAAGCGGGCGAGCAGCGCGACGATGAGGAAGGGGATGTAGGCGTTGAGTCCCGCGGCGGCGCTCAGGCCCATCCCGGTCAGTGCGGCGATCATCGGCCCACCTCTCGTCGGCATGGGTGGCCCCCACGCGTTCCCGGCAGGCTAGCGCCGACGGGCGACGCGCGCCGGGAACCTAGGATGAGCCGCATGAAGGTTCTCTCCGCCGTTGCCTGGCCGTATGCCAACGGACCCCGCCATCTCGGTCACGTCGCCGGGATGAACGTCCCCTCGGACGTCTTCAGCCGGTACATGCGCATGGCGGGCCACGACGTGCTCATGGTCAGTGGGTCCGACGAGCACGGCACGCCGATCCTCGTCCAGGCCGACAAAGAGGGCATCTCCGCCCGGGAGTTCGCCGACCGCAACCACCGGATCATCGCGCAGGAGTTCGCCGACCTCGGCTGCTCCTACGACCTCTACACGCGCACGACCTCGCGCAACCACTACCAGGTCGTCCAGGACCTCTTCGAGCAGTGCCTCGCCAACGGCTACTTCGTCGAGCAGATGCAGCAGGTGGCGCTCGATCCCCGCACCGGCCGCACGCTGCCCGACCGCTACATCGAGGGCACGTGCCCGATCTGCGGGTACGAGGACGCGCGTGGCGACCAGTGCGACAACTGCGGCAACCAGCTCGAGCCGACGGACCTGAAGAACCCCCGGAGCAAGATCGACGGGGCGACCCCGCAGTTCGGCGAGACCGAGCACTTCTTCCTCGACCTGCCCGCGCTCGCCGACGCGCTGCGCGAGTACCTGCAGGGGCGTGAGGCCACCGGCACGTGGCGGCCCAATGTCATCAACTTCAGCCTGAACATCCTCGACGACATCCGTCCGCGGGCCATGACGCGCGACATCGACTGGGGGATCCCCCTTCCCGGCGAGCTGGGGGAGAAGTACCCGACGAAGCGCCTGTACGTGTGGTTCGACGCGGTCATCGGCTACCTCTCGGCGTCGATCGAGTGGGCCCGCCGCTCCGGTGACCCGGAGCGCTGGCGCGAGTGGTGGAACGACCCGCAGGCGCAGTCGTCCTACTTCATGGGCAAGGACAACATCACCTTCCACAGCCAGATCTGGCCCGCGGAGCTGCTCGCGTACTCCGGCAAGGGGGCGAAGGGGGGCGAGCCCGGCGCCCTCGGCGAGCTGAACCTGCCGTCGGAGGTCGTCGCCAGCGAGTTCCTCACGATGGAGTCCAAGCAGTTCTCGTCCAGCCGCGGCCACGTCATCGGGCTGCGCCACGTGCTCGAGACCTTCGGCCCCGACCCGCTGCGCTACTACATCTGCGCCGCCGGTCCGGAGACCCAGGACTCCGACTTCACCTGGCCGGACTTCGTCCAGCGCAACAACTCCGAGCTCGTCGCCGGCTGGGGCAACCTCGTCAACCGCACGGCGTCGATGGTGGCGAAGAACTTCGGCGAGATCCCGCAGCCCGGACCGCTGCAGGAGGTCGACAGCGCCGTGCTCGCACGCGTCAGCGCGGCCTTCGACGAGGTGGGCGCCCTCATCACCCGCAACCGGCAGAAGGCGGCGCTCGCCGAGGTGATGCGCGTCGTCGGTGACGTCAACAAGTACGTCTCCGACACCGAGCCCTTCCGTCTCAAGGGCGAGGACGAGCGCGAGCGGCTCGCGACGGTCCTGCACACGCTCGTGCAGGCGACGAGCGACTGCAACCGGCTGCTCGCCCCCTTCCTCCCGCACGCCGCCAACCGGGTGCACGCGGTGCTCGGCGGGACCGGTGAGTTCGTGCCGATGCCGCGGGTCGAGGAGGTCGACGACCTCGACGGCGGTCCCGGATACCCGGTCATCACCGGGGACTACTCGGGCTTCCCTGCGTGGGCGAGCACCCCTGTGGCCGTGGGGACTCCGATCGCCAAGCCGACCCCGGTCTTCGTCAAGCTGGACGCCGAGGAGGTCGTCACCACCGAGCGTGCGGCCATGTCGGCGGACGAGTGATGACGGGGCGCGACGAGGTCGCGGCCCGGCCCGACCCCCTCCCGGTCGCCGTCGTCGACAACCACACCCACCTCGACATCCGTCGTCGGGACGTGCCCGACGCGATTGCGCCCGAAGGGGGCGACGAGCGGACCGCGGACGACGTCGCCGTAGCACTGGCGACTGCCGCGGCCGTCGGGGTGGACCGGGTCGTGCAGGTCGGATGTGACCTCGAGAGCGCCCGATTCACCGTCGACCAGGTCGACCGCCATCCGGCCATGCTCGGCGCAGTCGCCTTGCACCCCAACGAGATCCCCGCGCTGGCAGACGCCGGTCGGCTGCAGGAGGCGTGGGACGAGATCGAGGCGCACGCCGCACATCCCCGGGTGCGCGCGATCGGTGAGACGGGGCTGGACTACTTCCGCACCGGCCCGGAGGGGCACGCGGCGCAGCAGGAGTCCTTCCGCTGGCACATCGACCTGGCCAAGCGGACGGGCAAGGCCCTGCAGATCCACGACCGGGACAGCCATGACGACGTGCTGCGGGTGCTCGCCGAGGAGGGGGCACCGGAGATGACCGTGCTGCACTGCTTCAGCGGGGACCTGGCGATGGCGCGCGAGTGCGTCGACCGGGGCTACTACCTGTCCTTCGCGGGGACGGTCACCTTCAAGAGCGCGGCGGGTCTGCGCGAGGCCCTCGCGCACGTGCCGATCGAGCAGGTGCTCGCCGAGACCGACGCCCCGTACCTCACGCCGACGCCCGAGCGGGGCCGGGCCAACGCCCCGTACCTCCTGCCGCACACGGTCCGGATCATGGCCCGCACGCTGGGGGTCGACGTGCCGACGATGTGCGCGGCGATCTCCGCCAACAGCGAGCGCGTCTACGGCTCCTGGTAGACACGCGCATCTCCCCATGCGCGCGGCCGGCTGTTCGTCCGTGACCAGAACGCGCATTTGCCCGGGGAAATGCGCGTTCTGGCGGCCCCGGGCGCGCATTCGCCCGGGGAGATGCGTCGTCGTGGCAGAGGTCATAGCGCCCGCTCTCGGCCCCGGTTTTTCGGGGGTTCTCGAGGGTCTGCGAGGGGCGGTTCCCGCAAGCGCCCGAGGGTGTCGTTACCAAAACTTGACCTTGGGGTCGCCCGTGGTGCAGGGTGGTCCGCTGTTGGCCGGGGCCGGTTTCCCCTGATCTCTTATCGCTGACACAGGTGCCCGCCATCCATGGGTCCCCGTGCGCGGACCCACCGGTGCCCGGGAAGAACAATCATCGGAGCACTGTGAGTTCACCCGCGATCCGCCGCATCACCCAGGCCGGCGTCGTCGGAGCCCTGGCCCTCGGGGTCTCGGGCGTCGTCGTCATGGACAAGTCCGTCGCCCTGTCGGTCGACGGTGAGAAGTCCACCGTCCACTCCTTCGGCGGCACGGTCGCCGACGTCCTCGACAAGCAGGGCATCGACCTGGGCGAGCACGACACCGTGACGCCTTCGGCGCAGACCCCCGTCGACGACGGGCAGACGATCGTCGTGCGGTACGGCCGCAAGCTCACGGTCACCGTCGACGGCAAGGAGCGGGAGTACTGGACCACGGCCACGACCGTCGGCGACGCGCTCAAGGAGCTCGGCATCCGCGGCAGCGACGACGCGGTCCTGTCCGCCTCGCGCAGCCAGGGCATCGGCCGTGACGGCCTCGAGCTGAAGATGTCCACCCCCAAGGACGTCAAGCTCCTCATCGGGGGCAAGCGCAGCACGGCCACCGTGACGGCCGCGACCGTCGAGGCCGCGCTCAAGCAGGCCGAGGTCCGCTACGACTCCAACGACCGGATCAAGCCGGGCGCCTCCGCCGCGGTCAAGGACGGCATGACGATCCGTCTGGACCGGATCAGCAACAGGTCCGACCGCCGCACGGAGAGCATCCCCTTCACGACCGTCTACACGAAGGACGCGTCGATGCTCGAGGGCACGACGAAGGTCGAGCGCGAGGGCCGTGACGGACTGCGCACCAACACCGTGCGCAAGACCTACAAGAACGGCAAGGTCGCCGTCTCCAAGGTGACCAGCAGCAAGGTCACCCGCAAGCCGGTCAGCAGGATCGTCGTCCAGGGCACCAAGCCCAAGCCGGAGCCCAAGCCGACCGCCACCGCGGCGCCCAAGGCCCCGGCGCCCAAGGCCCCGGCGCCGAAGAGCTCCACCCGGACCTCGGCCCCGAAGCCGACGTCCTCGCCCGAGCCGACCTCGGAGCCCACGTCCGAGCCGAAGAGCACCGGCAGCGGCGCCGGCATCGACCTCTCCCGCGCGGCGATGTGGGACCGCATCGCCCAGTGCGAGTCGACCGGCAACTGGTCGATCAACACCGGCAACGGGTACTACGGCGGTCTGCAGTTCGACATCCAGACCTGGCTCGGCGCCGGCGGTGGCGACTTCGCCCAGCGTGCCGACCTGGCCTCGCGCGCCGAGCAGATCACGGTGGCCAACCGCGTGTACGCCCAGCGCGGCCTGCAGCCGTGGGGCTGCGCCCACGCGGCCTGACCACCGCACCCTGACGACGGGCCCCCGGACCATCGCGGTCCCGGGGCCCGTCGCCGTGATTGCCGTGACCCGACCGACGATGAATAGAGTCGCCCCATGAGCCCCACCCCCGAGCCCGCCGCGGACGGACCCGTCCCCGACTCCGGTGCGGGCTCGCAGGGGCTGCTCGGCGCCACGCGCATCCGCGAGCTGGCCGACCGGCTGGGCGTGCGCCCGACCAAGCAGTGGGGGCAGAACTTCGTCGTCGACGCCAACACCGTGCGCCGGATCGTGCGGGCCGGAGAGGTGACCTCGACCGACCACGTCGTCGAGATCGGACCCGGCCTGGGCTCGCTGACCCTCGCCCTCCTGCAGGAGGCCGACCGGGTCACCGCGGTCGAGGTCGACCCCGTCCTCGCGGGTGCCCTCACGGAGACCGTCGCGACGCAGCTGCCGGGCGCGCAGGACCGGCTCGAGGTCGTGCACGCCGACGCCCTCACCGTCACCGACCTGCCCGGCCCCCCGCCCACGGCCCTCGTGGCCAACCTGCCCTACAACATCTCGGTCCCGGTCGTCCTGCACTTCCTCGAGACCTTCCCGTCCATCGAGCGGGTGCTCGTCATGGTGCAGCTGGAGGTGGCCGAGCGGCTCGCCGCCGGCCCGGGCAGCAAGACCTACGGCGTCCCGAGCGTCAAGGCCGCCTGGTGGACGCAGGTGGACCTGGCCGGACGGGTCTCGCGCAGCATCTTCTGGCCGGTGCCCAATGTCGACTCCGGGCTCGTGCGGCTCGTGCGCCGCGACCCTCCGGCCACCGACGCCACCCGCGAGCAGGTCTTCGCCGTCGTCGACGCCGCCTTCGCCCAGCGCCGCAAGACGCTGCGGGCCGCCCTTCGTCCCGTCGCGGGGTCCGGCGAGGTCGCCGAGCAGGCCCTGCTCGCCGCGGGCGTCGACCCCCGGACCCGCGGGGAGCAGCTGGAGGTCACCGCCTTTGCCCGGATCGCCGAGGAGCTCATGGCTAGGGTGACCGCATGACCTCCGTCCTCGAGCAGCCCGCGGCCGTGACCGTGCGCGCGCCGGCCAAGGTCAACCTCGAGCTCTTCGTGGGGCCCCTCCGGGAGGACGGGTACCACTCGCTCTCGACCGTCTACCAGGCCGTCGGCATCCACGACGAGGTCACCGCGGCGCTCGCCGACGACTGGGGCTGCTCGGTGCGCGGCCGCGACGCCGACAAGGTGCCGACCGACGAGTCCAACCTCGCGCTGCGCGCGGCCCACGCCCTCGCCGAGCACACCGGCGGCCAGGACCCGGTCCACCTGTCGATCCACAAGGAGATCCCGGTGGCCGGTGGGATGGCCGGTGGCTCCGCGGATGCCGCCGCCGCGCTCGTCGCGTGCGACGCCCTCTGGGGCACCGACCTGCCCAAGGAGGAGCTCGAGGAGATCGCCGCCGGCATCGGCAGCGACGTGCCCTTCCTCCTCCACGGGGGCACCGCCGTCGGCTCCGGCCGCGGCGAGGTGGTCACCGCCGTGCTGGCGAAGGGGACCTACCACTGGGTCTTCGTGCCTTCCGCCGCGAGCGGGCTGTCGACGCCGATGGTCTACAGCGCCTTCGACCAGCGCACCTCCGGCACGACGATCGACGAGCCGCGCCCCAGTGCCGCCCTGATGAGCGCCCTGCGCTCGGGCGACCCGACCGCGCTCGCGCCCGTGCTCGACAACGACCTGCAGCCCGACGCCGTGTCCCTGCAGCCGGCCATCGGCGAGGTCATCGACGCCGCGATGGGTTTCGGTGCACTCGCCGCGATCGTGTCCGGCTCGGGTCCGACCGTCGCGATGCTGGCTTCCGGCGCCGAGGGCGCCATCGACCTCGCCGTGGCCCTCACCGCCTCGGGGGTCGCCGGCGACGTCCTGCGGGCCACCGGACCGGTGCACGGGGCCCACATCCTGCCCACCGCGCGCACGACCTGATGGCCACACCCCTGCTCGGAGCCGAGTCGCTCCATCTCGAGTACCCCACGCGTGTCGTCTTCGACGACGTCAGCCTCGGCATCGAGGAGGGCGACCGCATCGGCCTCGTCGGCCGCAACGGCGACGGCAAGTCGAGCCTGCTCGGCATGCTCGCCGGCACCATCGAGCCGCAGTCGGGCCGCATCACCCGGCGCGGGGGAGTGCGCTTCGGCGTGCTGACCCAGGCCGACGACCTCGACCCTGACGACACGGTCGCGTACTGCATCGTCGGTGACCGCCCCGAGCACGAGTGGGCCGGGGACCCACGGGTGCGTGACGTCATCGGCGGTCTCGTCGCCGACGTCCCCTGGGAGGCGCGCGTCGGCGAGCTGTCCGGCGGGCAGCGCCGCCGGGTCGCGCTCGCGGCGCTGCTCGTGGGCGACTGGGACCTCATCGCGCTCGACGAGCCGACCAACCACCTCGACGTCGAGGGCATCGCCTGGCTGGCGCAGCACCTCAAGGTTCGGTGGCCGCGGGGCACCGGCGGCCTGCTCGTCATCACCCACGACCGGTGGTTCCTCGACGAGGTGTGCACCGAGACCTGGGAGGTGCACGACGGCATCGTCGAGCCCTTCGAGGGCGGATACGCGGCCTACGTCCTGCAGCGGGTCGAGCGCGACCGGATCAACGCCGCGACGGAGCAGAAGCGGCAGAACCTCATGCGCAAGGAGCTGGCCTGGCTGCGCCGGGGCGCACCTGCGCGCACCTCCAAGCCGAAGTTCCGCATCGAGGCCGCCAACCAGCTCATCGCCGACGTGCCGCCCGTGCGCAACCCGATCGAGCTGCAGCGGATGGCCGTCGCGCGCCTGGGCAAGGACGTCATCGACCTCGAAGGCGCCGGCGTCGACTTCGGTGAGCGCACCGTCCTGCGCGACATCACCTGGCGGATCGCCCCCGGCGAGCGCACCGGCATCCTCGGCGCCAACGGTGCCGGCAAGTCGACCCTCCTGAACCTCGTCGCCGGCGAGATCGAGCCGACGTCCGGTCGGGTCAAGCGGGGCAAGACCGTGCAGTTCGGCTTCCTCGACCAGCAGTTCTCCCAGCTGGCGCAGATCGGCTCCGACCGGGTGCGCGAGGTGCTGGCCCGTACCAAGACGACCTTCACCATCGACGGCAAGGACCACACGCCGGCGCAGCTGCTCGAGCGGCTGGGCTTCGCGCGCGAGCACCTGTCCGCGCGCGTCGACGACCTGTCGGGTGGGCAGAAGCGCCGCCTGCAGCTGCTCCTGCTGCTGCTCGCCGAGCCCAATGTCATCGCCCTCGACGAGCCGACCAACGACGTCGACTCCGACATGCTCGCGGCGATGGAGGACCTGCTCGACTCCTGGCCGGGCACGCTGATCGTCATCTCCCACGACCGCTACCTCCTCGAGCGGATCACCGACCAGCAGTACGCGATCCTCGACGGTCGCCTGCGGCACGTGCCCGGTGGAGTCGACGAGTACCTGCGGTTGCGGGAGGCGCAGCGCGCGACCGGCGGCCCCGCGGCGATGTCCGGGTCCGCCGGGTCCCCGGCGACCACGACGAAGGGGGGCGGGGCGCCCCCTTCGTCCTCGTCACCTGCCGTGGACCCGGCGGCGCAACGTGAGGCCCGCAAGGCGATGGCCCGGATCGAGAAGCAGCTGGGACGGCTCGCGGACCGCGAGGACAAGCTCCACCACGAGATGGCCGACGCGGTGCACGACCACACGCGGCTGGCCGAGCTCAACGCGAGCCTCGGCGAGCTCGCCGACGAAAAGGAGCTGCTCGAGCTCGAGTGGCTCGAGGCCGCCGAGCTCGTCGGCTGATCAGCTCTCGAAGGGAGCGAGCAGCCGCTTGAGCGCCCGGGTGAGCGCCTCACGCTCGTCACCCGGCATGTCGGCGAGCAGCTCGCCCTCACGGGTGAGCAGGTCGGCCATGGCGGCATCGACGGCAGCCCGGCCGGTCGCCGTGAGCCGCACGATCACGCCGCGGCGGTCGGCGGGGGAGGGGAGACGCTCGACCCAGCCCTTGGTCGCGAGCCGGTCGATGCGGTTGGTCATCGTCCCCGAGGTCACGAGCGTCTCCTGCACGAGCCGGCCGGGGGAGAGCTCGTGCGGCTCGCCCGCGCGCCGGAGCGCGGACAGCACGTCGAACTCCCAGCCCTCGAGGTCGTGCCGGGCGAAGGCATTGGTGCGGTCGAGGTCGAGCAGGCGGGAGAGGCGCGAGACCCGGGAGAAGACGTGGAGCGGCTCGACGTCGAGGTCCGGCCGCTCCCGACGCCAGGCCTCGACGATGGCGTCGACGTCGTCCGAGGGGTCGTGGCGGCTGCTCATGCGTCGAGAATACCTGCCGTCGTGAATCTTGATGTCGAGGCAAATGGCCGTTCGGCCGATAGGCTCGTCGCACGCTACCGAGGAGGCAACATGACGGTGACCTGGGACCCGGACCGGTACGGGCAGTTCTCCGACGAACGCGTCCGCCCCTTCGCGGACCTGGTCGCGCGGATCGGGGCGACGGATCCGCAGCTGGTCGTCGACCTGGGCTGCGGCAACGGACGACCGACCCTCAGCCTGGCCGAGCGCTGGCCGCAGGCACGGATCGTGGGCGTCGACAGCAGTACCGCGATGCTCGACGCGGCCCGGGCCCTCGACACCGCGTCCCGCGTCGAGTGGGTCGAGGCCGATCTCGCCGAGTGGGACATCTCGAGTCTGGGCCAGGCGCCCGACGTCATCGTGAGCAACGCTGCGCTGCAGTGGGTTCCGCGTCACCTGCCCCTCATCGACACCTGGGTGGAGGCGCTGGCGCCGGGAGGGTGGTTCGCGCTGCAGGTGCCGGGCAACTTCGATGCCCCGACGCACGCCCTGATGCGTGAGGTTGCGATCGAGCACCCGCGCAGCGGCGAGCTCGAGGCGGCGACCAAGCGTTATGGCGCGGGCGATCCGTCGACCTACCTGCAGGTCCTCTCCGCGGCTGGCCTGACCGTCGACGCCTGGGAGACGACGTACACGCACGTGCTCGACCCCGAGGGGCGCAGCGACAACCCGGTGCTCGACTGGGTGACGGGCACCGGTCTGCGCCCGATGCTCGAGGTGCTCCAGGACGAGACCGAGCGTGAGGAGTTCCTCGCCGCGTACGCAGAGAGGGTTGCGCAGGCCTACCCACGGACGCCCGCGGGGGTGCTGCTCGCCTTCCGCCGGGTCTTCGCGGTGGGGCGCAAGGCATGAGCGTCGTCGGACTGCACCACGTCCAGATCGCTTGTCCTGCGGGCAGCGAGGGCCTGCTCCGCGAGTTCTACGGCGGGGTGCTCGGCATGTCCGAGATCCCGAAGCCGCCGGTCCTCGCCGCGCGCGGCGGGGTGTGGTTCCGGGCCGGGGACCGTGAGCTGCACTGCGGGGTCGAGGCGGACTTCCGCCCGGCGCTCAAGGCGCACCCCTGCTTCCTCGTCGCCGACGTCGACGCAGTGGCGAAGGTGGTGTCCGCGGCAGGTGCTGAGATCCGGTGGGACGAGGCGATCCCCGGCATCCGGCGCTTCCACACCGACGACCCGGTGGGCAACCGGGTGGAGCTGCAGCAGGCCTGAGGCCGGTCAGCCGGCGCGCTGGTCCACGAGCCCGGGGGTGTGCCTCAGGCCCGTCAGGCCGTGCCACGCGAGGTTGACGACGTGGGCGGCGACGACCTCCTTGGGCGGGGTGCGGGTCTCGAGCCACCACTGGCCGGTGAGCGAGACCATGCCGACGAGCATCTGGGCGTACATCTGCGCGTGCTCGGTGTCGAAGCCGCGGTGCGCGAAGGCGTCCGAGAGCAGGTAGGCCACCTGGGCCGCCGCGTCCGACATCAGCGACGAGTACGTGCCGGTCGGGGCCGCGCCGGACACGTCGCGCACGAGGATGCGGAAGCCGTCGGGTGAGCCCTCGATGTAGTCGAAGAGGGCCAGGGCCGCGCGCTCGATCGTCTCGCGGTCGGAGCCGCCGGCGGTCAGCGCGGCCGTGATCTCGGCCGTGAGGTTGCTCAGCTCCCGGTCGACGACGACGGCGTAGAGGCCCTCCTTGCCGCCGAAGTGCTCGTAGACGACGGGCTTGGACACCTGGGCCGTCGCCGCGATCTCCTCGACCGATGTGCCCTCGAGCCCCCTGGTGGCGAAGAGTCGTCGGCCCACGCTCACGAGCTGCTCCCGGCGGGCCGCGCCCGTCATCCGCGGTCGACGGGCTGCGGTCCGCCCTTCGTCCTCGTGCATGCTCATGTCGCCATTGTCGGTGACGACCGCGTGGTCGCGTCGACTACCCTGACCGGAGCCGCCTCGGCGGCGTTCCCCGGTTGGTCTGCCGGCAGGGCCCGCCTGACTTTGAATCAGGACTAGCGACGTAGGTTCGACTCCTACCCGGGGAGCTCGCGTCCTTGACCGACGTGCGGACGCCCCGGTCGCCCCCGAAGCGCCCGCATCCGCGACAATCGCCGAGTGACCGCTCCGCACGCCGCCGACCCGCAGCCTCGCAACCGGACCGTGAAAAAGGTGGTGGGGGCCCTCGGTGTCCTCGCGCTCGTGGCGATGTTCGCGGCCGGTGTCGTCTCCTTCCTCCCCGGCGGGCTCGGGGGCGTGTTCGACCGCGCCGACCCGCCGCAGGTCGACGGGCAGGTCCTGTGGACGAGCGAGGACATCGCCGTGCAGCTCGGCCCGGGCGGCTGGCTGACACACCCCGGCGAAGGGAGCGGGGACGTCGTGCGCAATGTCCGCACCGGCGAGACGTGGACGGTCGACGACATGACCTCCACGAGGGAGATCACCGAGGACGGTGTCGTCGTGCAGCCGGACGCCGAGGCACTCCACATCAAGCGCAAGGGCTCGAGCGACTCGACCTCGACGACCGAGGTCGCGGACGCCTTCGGCGACGAGGACCTGTGGCCGGGCACCAACATCCAGCTCGCGGGGGTGAGCGAGACCCACGTCGTCGCCGCCACCTGCCTCGCCCCCAAGCCCTCGAACCTCTACGACGACCCGGAAGGTGGGCGCTACGTCCTCGCCGGTGTCTCGCTCGAGGACGCCTCGATCACCTGGACCCTCGACACGCGGGGCGCCTGCAGCGCCGAGTTCGGGGTGCGCGGCTACCCGAGCACCCTGCCCGCGCAGGAGTACCTCCTCCTGGAGCCGGCCGAGGAGCAGATCATGGCCGTGGACATCGATACCGGCACGGTGGCCCAGCGCTGGTCCGGCGCCAAGAGTCGCTGGTACGCAGTCCAGGGCGAGCACGTGCTCGCCTCCGACGGTCAGGGCTCGGTGACGTGGAGCTCGCTGCGCACCGGCAAGGAGCTGGCCGACCTGAGCTGTGAGGGCGCCGGCATCGGTGACACGGGCGACATCTCTCGGCAGATCGCGCCCGGGGCGACTCCCTTCGTCGAGTGCGGAGACACCGTCCACGTCCTCGACGGCGACGAGTTCGTCGACGTCGGGGCGCCGCCCGCACCGACCGACACCCCGCTCCCGCAGGGCGAGGAGGTGGCCGTCGGTCGCCTCGTGCTCGAGCGGGTCGCCGACACCGAGACCGTCCACCTGCGCGATGCGCTCACAGGTGAGACCCTCGACGACCTGAAGGTCCCCGACGACTTCCAATTGGCCGGGTTCCTGCCCGCAGGCGATCTCGTCGGATTCGTGAAGTGGGAGCGGGGCGGTGACCGCAGCACCGGCAACTACCGGATCTTCGACGCCCGCACCGGCGAGGTCGTGGTCACCGCCGACGGCCCGCTGCGTACGGGCCCGGACGCCTCACCCGATGGCATCGTCATCGTGGAGACCGATGACCTGGACACCGAGGGCACGCGCCTTTGGGTCGCGGGGACGAAGGGAGAGACCACGTGAGCACTCCGAGCCGGGCGGCCGACCTCGCCAAGTTCGTTGCCGTGCTGGTCGTGGGTGCGCTCACGGTGACGCTCGGCGGCTGGTATTGGTTCACCCGCGGTGGCGGCGGGGTCGACGGGCACGTGTACTTCACCGGCGACAAGCCCCATGGCATGTCGATCGGCCCGAACGGGTGGTTCGCCTACTCCGACGACGACGCCAACGACTGGGTGGAGCACGCGCCGACGGGTCGTCGCTGGGGTGGCGACATGTTCTACGGCGTGGGGGTGCCCGCGCTCACCTCCGATGGGACCCACGTCAGCGCACTCGGCCCCGACGTGCGGATCCGCAGGGAGAGCGGTGAGATCGAGGTGCCCGGCACCGACCTGCTCGTCGCCCAGGGTGACCGGTCGCTGCAGCCGGGTGGCGAGGTCGAGATCATCGGCCTGTCCGAGCAGCACGTCGCGGTCGTCTCGTGCATGTCCCCGCAGAGCGAGGCCCGGCTGGGCGAGGACGTCGACGGTGGCACCCTCGTCGTCTCCGGCGTCGCGCTCGAGGACGGCGCCGTGACGTGGAGCCATGACACCGAGGTCGGGTGCGACACCGATCTGGTGACGCTTTTCCCCGAGGGGCTGCCCGAGCAGGAGTACGTCCTGATCACCCCGCAGGAGGAGACGACGCAGGCGCTCGATCTCGACACGGGCAAGGTGGCGAAGACGTTCGAGGACTCGCCCCGCGGCCGGGTCATCGTCCGGGGTGACGAGGCGGTCCACCGGTCCGGCGACGAGGTGACAGTCACCTCCCTTCGCTCCGGGGACGAGATCGCGCAGGTCTCCTGCCCGGGCGCCCGTCTCGACGGCGTCGGCGAGTCCGGAGGCCGACTGGCGCCCGAGGGGACGCCCGTCGTCCGCTGCGGTGACAGCGTGCGACTGCTCGGCGAGGACGGCTTCGTCGAGGTCGACGCCCCGCCCGTCGGGAAGAACCAGCAGGTCCCCGACGGGGGCTCGGTGGTGCACGACCGGTTCCTCATCTCCCGGGACGGCGACGAGCTGACACTGCGGGATGCCTTGGCCGACAAGGAGATCGGGACGGTCGAGGTGGAGGACGGCTTCCGCATCGCCACGAACGACCCGCGCGGGCGACTCATCGTCTTCTACCAGCCGACCGACCAGTTGTTCGGGGACAGCCCGGAGAGCTCCTTCCGCATCGTCGACACCCGGACCACCGAGCTGATCATGAGCAAGGACGGCCTGTCGCCCGGCGCGGACGTCTCGACCGATGGCTTCGCGATCGTCAGCGAGTACATCGAGAACAAGGCCCCTGCTCGAACGGAGAAACGCGCCTGGGTCGTCGGGGTCGACGAGGTGCAGCGCCCGTGATGGTCAGTCGATCTTTTCGCCGGCCAGCGCCTTGGCGGCGAGGCGCTCCTCCTCGCTGACCTCCCACACCTCCCAGGCCGCGTGGAGGGCGATGAGGATGATCGCGCACCCGAGGACGAGGTCGGGCCAGCCTGAGGAGGTCCACAGGGTCACCACGGCCATCCCGATGACGGCGATGTTGACCAGCACGTCGTTGCGCGCGGAGAGGAAGGCGGCGCGACTGAGCGAGCCGCCGTCGTGCCGCACGCCGGCGAGCAGCCACCCGCTCGTGCCGTTGACGGCGATCGCGCCGAGCGAAGCGAGCACGACGGGCAGCACGTCCGGCGCCACCGGGTCGGCGAAGCGGCGGACCGCCGCGATGCCGGCCACGGTCGCCGGGCCGAGGATGACCAGGGCCATCCCCTTGCCCATGAGGGCACGCCGGGCCAACGGCCAGCCCAGGGCCACGAAGATCAGCAGGTTGATCGCCGTGTCCTCGAGGAAGTCGACACTGTCGGCGAGCAGTGACACCGACCCCGCGACGAGGGCGACGGAGAACTCGACGAAGAAGTAGGCGAAGTTGATCAGTGCCACGACGAGCACGATCCGGCGGAGTCGATCGGCTGCGGTCCGTGGCGCGGAGTCGCTGCTCATGTCGGCGACGATAACCGCTTGCGTCGCAAGGCCCTCCGGCGCTCAATGGTCGGGTGAGCGCTCCACGGGTCGTCGTGCTGGTCGAGGGGGAGAGCGACCGGGTGGCGCTGCGTGTCCTCGCCGGACGGCTGGGTCGTGACCTGGCGGCCGAGGGCGTCGCGATCCTGCCGATGGGCGGCGTGACCAACATCCGTGCCTTCGCCAGCGAGCACGGCCCGCAGGGTCTGGGCCGACGGGTCATCGGCCTCTACGACATCGGCGAGGAGCGCCACGTGCGAAGGGGGTTGGCCGCTGCCGGCCTTCTGGTCGACCCCGTCGTGGGTCCGGTCGCCCAGGGATTCCACGCCTGCGACCCCGATCTGGAGGGTGAGCTGCTGCGGGCCCTCGGGCTCGACGCCGCAGAGGCCATCGTCGACCGCGCAGGCGAGGGGCGCTCCCGTCGTCTGCTCGCCCAGATGCCCGCCCAGCGGGGATGGTCGCGCGAACAATTGCTGCGACGGTTCCTGGGGTCGCAGTCGGGACGCAAGGCGCGATACGCCGAGCTCTTCACGCAGGCCCTCGACCTCGATCGGGCACCGCGTCCCCTCCTCGACGTGCTCCGGGAGGGCGCCGCGTAGCCTGCAGGCGTGCGACTCCTGCTCATCCGTCACGGTCAGACCCCCAACAACGTCGTGGGAGCGCTCGACACCGCCTTCCCCGGAGCCGGGCTGACCGATCTCGGTCGGGCCCAGGCGGCTGCGGTCCCGACCGCGCTCGCCGACGAGGACGTCAGCGCGGTCTACGCCTCACCGCTCGTGCGCACCCAGCTGACCGGCACACCCCTCGCGCAGGAGCGCGGCATCGAGGTGCACGTGCGTGAGGGACTCGAGGAGATCGCCGCGGGCGAGTTCGAGATGCGCTCGGACCGGGCGGCCGTCGAGGCCTACCTCGGTGCGCTGTCGAGCTGGCTGCACGGCGACCTCGACCACGCCCTGCCGGGAGGCAGCACCGGTCACGAGTTCATCGCACGCTACGACGCGGCGGTGCGGGCCGTCGCCGAACGCCACGGGCGGGACGACACGGTCGCGCTCTTCAGCCACGGCGCGGCGATCCGGGCCTACGCGACTCGTGCGGCCGGGCTCGCGGCGGAGGACGTGGAGAGCATGTGGATCAACAACACCGGGATGATCCTGCTCGAGGGGCACCCGACGCAGGGCTGGGGCCTCGTGCACTGGACGAGTGAGCCGCTCGGCGGCGCGCACCTCGCGGGTGTCCGCGCCCACGACGTCACCGGCGAGGCGGTCGACGAGGAGTTCGACGACTGACCGCTCGAGCGGCTGCGACCGGACTCGGTCGATGAGCGTCCCGCCGGGCCGCTACAGTGACGAAGCGGCCATGACGGCCGGCCGCACCCCCGACACCTCGGAGAACACCGCGTGAACGACGTCCGTCCAGACGCAGTCATCATCCTCGCCGCCGGCGAGGGCACCCGGATGAAATCGACCCTCCCCAAGGTCCTCCACCCGATCGGCGGGGCCCCGCTCCTCGGGCACGCGATGCGAGCGGCCGCAGGAGCCGGGGCGAGCGAGACGGTCGTCGTCATCCGCCACCAGCGCGACCGGGTCGCCGCCTTCATCGACGAGTACGCGCAGCGCCACCGGATCGCCTGCCGCACCGCCGACCAGGACGAGCTCAAGGGCACCGGACGCGCCGTCGAGTGCGGCCTCGACGTGCTGCCTGCGGACCTCGAGGGGACGGTCATCGTCACGATGGGTGACGTCCCCCTCCTGTCGTCCGAGACGATCAGCGAGCTGACCCGGGTGCACGTGACCGCCGGCGCGGCCGTCACCGTCATCACCTCCGTGCTGCCCGACGCCCAGTCCTACGGCCGGATCGTCCGCGACGCGGACGGCAACGTGGAGCGGATCGTCGAGTTCAAGGACGCGACCGAAGCCGAGCGGGGCATCCGGGAGATCAACTCGGGCATCTGGGCCTTCGACGCGCAGGTCCTGCGCCGTGAGCTGGCCAATGTCACCACCGACAACGCCCAGGGCGAGAAGTACCTCACCGACGTCCTCCAGCTCGCCCGCGCTGCCGGAGGGACGGTCGCCGCGCACGTCCTCGACGACATCCGGCAGACCGAGGGCGTCAACGACCGCGTCCAGCTCGCGCAGCTGGGCAAGGTCCTCAACCAGCGCGTCCTCGAGCGCCACATGCGCGCCGGCGTGACGATCGTCGACCCGGACTCCACGTGGATCGACGTCGACGTGACCATCGGCCAGGACACCCGCGTGCTGCCCGGCACCCAGCTGCTGGGTGCGACGAGCATCGGCGCCGAGGCCACGATCGGCCCGGACGTCTCGCTCACCGACTGCGAGGTCGGCGACGGGGCCGAGGTCAAGCGGGCCGAGGGGCACCTCGCGGTCATCGGCGCGGACGCCACCGTGGGTCCCTTCTCGTACCTGCGTCCCGGCACCGAGCTCGGGGCGAAGGGGAAGATCGGTGGCTTCGTCGAGACCAAGAACGCCAAGATCGGGGACGGGGCCAAGGTCCCGCACCTCACCTACGCCGGCGACGCCGTGATCGGTGAGGGCGCCAACATCGGCGCCGGCACGATCTTCGCCAACTACGACGGGGTGGCCAAGCACCAGACCGTCATCGGCAAGCACTCCTTCGTCGGCTCCGACACGGTGCTCATCGCGCCGGTCGAGGTCGCCGACGGTGCCTACGTCGCCGCGGGCTCCGCCCTCACCGATGCAGTCGGCCCCGGCCAGCTCGGTGTCGCCCGCGGCCGCCAGCGCAACATCGACGGCTGGGTGGCCGCCCACCGGGCCGGCACCCCGACCGAGGCCGCGGCACAGGCCGCGACGCCCCCTTCGTCCACCACCGACAGCAGCGAGGACTCCCAGTGACCGGTATCAACAAGACCACGGAAAAGAACCTCATGGTCTTCACCGGGCGGACCCACCCGGCGCTGGCCGAGGCCGTCGCGGAGGAGCTCGGGACGGACCTCGTCCCCTCCAGCGCGTACGAGTTCGCCAACGGTGAGATCTACGTGCGCTACGAGGAGTCGGTGCGCGGGTGCGACGCCTTCGTCCTGCAGAGCCACGCGACCCCGATCAACGAGGCGATCATGGAGCAGCTGCTCATGGTCGACGCCCTCAAGCGGGCCAGCGCCAAGCGGATCACCGTCGTCCAGCCCTTCTACGGCTACGCCCGCCAGGACAAGAAGCACCGCGGCCGCGAGCCGATCTCCGCCCGCCTCATGGCCGACCTCTTCAAGACCGCCGGCGCCGACCGGCTCATCGCCGTCGACCTGCACACCGACCAGATCCAGGGCTTCTTCGACGGCCCGGTCGACCACCTCATGGCCCGGCCGATCCTCGCCGACTACGTCAAGGACAAGTACGGCGACCGCAAGCTCGCCGTCGTCTCCCCGGACGCCGGCCGGATCAAGGTCGCCGAGCAGTGGTCGCGCCAGCTGGGCGGCGTGCCGCTGGCCTTCATCCACAAGACCCGCAACATCGACCGGCCCAACGAGTCCGTCGCCAACCGCGTCGTCGGTGAGGTCGAGGGCCGCTGGTGCGTGCTCGTCGACGACATGATCGACACCGCCGGCACGATCACCAAGGCTGCCGACGCGCTCATGGCCGACGGGGCCGCAGGCGTGATCATCGCCGCCACGCACGCGATCTTCTCCGGCCCGGCCGCAGAGCGCATGGTCGCCTGCGCCGCCGAGGAGATCATCGTCACCGACACCCTCCCGCTCCTCGACGAGCAGAAGTTCGAGGGCCTGACGGTCCTGTCGATCGCCCCGCTCGTCTCCCGCGCGATCCGTGAGGTCTTCGAGGACGGCTCGGTCACCAGCCTGTTCACCTGAGCCATCACGTGACCGGACGAGCCCCGCAGCCCCCCGGCTGCGGGGCTCGCTGCGTCAGGTGAGCTGTGCTGGAGCGCAGAGGTCCGGGGTGGGGTCGGCGAGCATCAAGCCGAAGTCGAGAACGACAACTTCACCACATGACAACGAAGGACTTCGGCAGCCGCCGACCCCACTCCGGGCCACGGAGTGGACGACAGTCGGTCCGGGCTCAGCCGTGCCGCGCCCGATAGGCGGCGGCGGCGAGGCGGTTGCCGCAGCCCCCTTCGCAATAGCGCTTGGAGCGGTTGCGGGAGAGGTCGACGAGCACGTCGTCGCAGTCGTCGGCGGCGCAGACGCGCAGGCGGGAGAGCTCGCCGGCGCGGATCACGTCGACGAAGGCCATCGCGGCTTCCACCTGCATCCGCCGGGCGAAGGGGGCGTCGCCGTCCGTCGCGTGGATGTGCCAGCCGTAGTCGTCGTGCTCGACGAGCTGGGGGAGGGCTCGGCCGTCGCGCAGCAGCTCGTTCACGAGGTCGACGGTGGTGACCTCGTCCTCGCTGGCGAGCCACACCGCGCGCACGCGGGAGCGAAGAGCGCGCGCCTGGGTCAGCTCTGCGTCGTCACCGTCGAATCGGCCGGTCCAGCCCCACTCGACGTAGAACGCGCGCAGGTCGTCGGTGGTCGCGAGGGCGTCCTCGTCGCGGGAGGGGCCGCTCGTGTTGACGAGCGCGGCGGCCGTACGCAGTGCCACGTCCGTGTCATGGGCAAAGGTCATGTTGACTCCTGACGTCAGCGAGGTCTAGCGTCATCACCAACAGGTTAGTTCACTCATGACGTCAGGAGCGCCCGTGGCGAGCGTCGACTCCACCGCGCAGCGGACCCCCTTCGTGGTCGGGCTGGCCATCGCGCTCTTCTCCGCGGCGGCCTTCGGCTCGTCGGGCACCTTCGGGACCGCGCTCATGGAGGCCGGCTGGAGTCCCGCAGCGGTGGTCACCCTGCGCATCGTCGGGGCGGCGCTGCTGCTCGCCGGCCCCACCGTCATCGCGATGCGCGGGCGGTGGCACCTCCTGCGGCGCAATCTCGGCCAGGCCCTGGCCTACGGACTCTTCGCGGTCGCGGGGTGTCAGTTCGCGTACTTCATGGCCGTCGAGCGGCTCTCCGTCGGCGTCGCCCTGCTGCTGGAGTACCTCGCGCCGGTGCTCATCGTCGGGTGGATGTGGGCCCGGCACGGGCGTCGACCGAGCGTGCTGACCAGCGCCGGTGTCGCGGCCGCCGTCGTGGGGCTCGTGCTCGTCCTCGACGTCGCCTCGGGGGCCCGTCTCGACGTCGTCGGTGTGCTGTGGGGCCTGCTCGCCGCGGTCGGCCTCGTCGTCTTCTTCCTCGTCGCCGCGCACGAGACGCGTGACTCGCTGCCGCCCATCGCCCTCGCCGGTGGCGGCCTGGCCGTCGGCGCCGTGGGCCTCGTCGTCACCGCGGCGGTCGGTCTGCTGCCGTGGTCGATGACCACCGGCACCGTGGTCCTCGGTGGGACGAGCCTGCCGTGGTGGGTGGCCGTCCTCGAGCTGGCCCTCGTCGCGGGTGCCGTCGCGTACGCCAGCGGGATCGCGGCCGCCCGGGCGCTGGGCGGCACTGTCGCCTCCTTCGTCGGGCTGAGCGAGGTGCTCCTCGCGATCGGTTTCGCCTGGGTGCTCGTCGGCCAGGCGATGACGCCCGGCCAACTGCTCGGGGGCGCGGCGGTCCTCGCGGGCGTCGTCATGGTCAAGCTGGGCGAAGGGGAGGATGCAGCCGCCTCCGCGCCCGCCGACGACGTCGACATCGCGGTGCACGCGGCCACGTCCGCGGACGTGGCCGGCGCCAGCTCCGGGACCGGTTTGTCGCAGCCCGAGCGGGTCCACTAGGATCTCGGGGTTGCCTCGGCGAGGGACGCTGCACGGTCGCAGCGATCCGTGATCGACGCGGTGCCGCCCCGTGGGTTCTCCCGCGCGTCGACATCCGTCCGCGCCGCGTCCCGCGTCGAGGCCACCGTCCGAGACACGCCCGCTCCCTGCGCGGGCCGACCCCCACACCAAGGAGCACCACATGTCCACCGACGAGATCCGCCTCGTGTCCGACAAGCGCACCGAGTTCGGCAAGGGCGCGGCGCGCAAGCTGCGTCGCGCCGACAAGGTCCCCGCGGTCCTCTACGGCCACGGCGAGGCCCCGATCCACCTCGCGCTGCCCTTCCACGACACCTTCCAGGCGCTGAAGAACCCCAACGCGCTGCTCACCATCTCCGTCGAGGGCGAGGACGACCAGCTGGCCCTGGCCAAGGACGTCCAGCGCGACCCGATCAAGCCGATCATCGAGCACGTCGACCTCGTCATGGTCAAGCGCGGCGAGAAGGTCACCGTCGAGGTCCCCGTCCACGTCGAGGGCGACGCCGCCCCCGAGACCGTGGTCACGGTCGACGCGCAGACCCTCGAGATCGAGGCCGACGTCACCAACCTGCCCGAGAGCCTCACGGTCTCCGTCGAGGGCCTCGAGGTCGGCACCCAGATCCACGCCAGCGAGGTCGAGATGCCCGCCGGTGCGACGCTCGCCTCCGACCCGGAGCTGCTCGTCGTCAACATCACCCAGCAGATCTCCGCCGAGGAGCTTGAGGCCGAGCTCGCCGAGGCCGAGGCCGAGGCCGGCATCGAGCACGACGAGTCCGACGCCGAGGCCGCCGATGGCGAGGAGTCCACCGAGGGTGGCGAGGAGTCCTCCGAGCAGGAGTGACCCAACGGCACACCGCATGACGACGGGCGGGACCTCCACACGGAGGTCCCGCCCTTCGTCTGTCCGTGGTCAGGTCACGGTCTGCGGAACGGGCCGCCCTCGAGGAGCCAGAAGATCGCGTCGAGCACGGGCGTGGACCCGGGTGGCGCCTCGAAGACGTCGACGGACTCCTGGGGTGCCGGCCCGGTGATCAGCCCCAGCCGGCCGATGCGATCGGCCAGATCAGCGGCTGAGTCGAGCGCGAACGACGCGCCGTGCAGGTCGTCCTTCGCTTGCTGCTCGGCTGCGAACAGCCCTGCGCGTGCGTCGTCGAGGCGCCCGCGCAGCATCACCACGTCGTCGGGCCTCAGGTCGTTGTGGGGATGGTTGTGCACGTTGTCGAGCCGTCGACCGTAGGTGGCCATCCGGATCCGCAGGTTGCGCGCACGGATGTCGAACTCCTCGCGGGGGCTCAGGTCGGGGACAGCCTTGGGTCCAGATGCCATGGACGAGACGATGGCACGCCGGAGGTGACGGCGCAGTGCGTGTGCGCGACTCCTGTGGACGACGAAGGGAGGTGCGCTCACCTCCCTTCGTCATTGCCTAGAGTGGGGCCCCGTGAGTGATGACACCTGGCTCGTGGTCGGTCTCGGCAACCCCGGCCCGCAGTACGCCGGCAACCGGCACAACGTCGGCGCGATGGTCATCGACCACCTCGCCGAGCGCGCGGGCGCTCGGCTGCGCACGCACAAGGCCGGGGCGAGTGCCGAGTCGATCCGCCTCGGACCCCCGCCTGGGGTCCGCGCGATCATCGCGGTGCCGCACTCGTACATGAATCTCTCCGGGGGCCCGACCAAGGGCCTGGCGACCTTCTTCTCCGTCCCGCCGGAGCGCACGATCGTGCTGCACGACGAGCTGGACATCCCCTTCGGCGAGGTGCGTCTCAAGCTCGGTGGAGGCGAAGGGGGGCACAACGGCCTGCGCTCGATCACCAGCTCGTTCGGGACGAAGGACTACCTGCGGGTGCGCATCGGTATCGGTCGCCCGCCGGGACGCATGGACGCGGCGAGCTACGTGCTCAAGGACTTCAGCTCGACGGAGCGCAAGGAGCTGCCCTTCCTCATCGACGACGCCGCCGACGCGGTCGAGCTGCTCATCGACAAGGGGCTGACGGACGCGCAGCAGGTCGTGCACGCGCCGCGCCCCTGATCGGCCTCGGTCTCAGAGGCCGCGGCCCTCGTTGTTCTTGGAGCTGATGGTCTCCGCTGCCGCACGTGCGTGACCGTCGATGTCGTCGCTGCTCATGGTCCCGCCGCGTGGGGCGATGACCCCGCCCAGACCGGCGCACACCACGACCAGGCCTCCGATCAACCACCACATGTCGTTCCCCCTTCGCGTGGATCCTGCTGTGTCGCACGATTTTGGCAGTCGCCGGCCCGCGGGAGGGGCCAGCGCCGCTGGACAAGAGAAACCCCGCCTTCGCAAGAGTTCCGAACTCTTGCGAAGGCGGGGTTTCTCGGGTGACCCGATGATCCCGGGACGGGTGAGGCAGCCTCAGCCCTTGTTGCGCAGGGCGGCCAGCCGCGCCTCGATCTCCGCGTCCTGGCTGTGGTCCTCGAGCTCGGCGAACTGGTCCTCCAGCGTGGTGGCCTGGGCCTCGGCGCGGCCCTGGACGAGCGCCTCCTGCTGACGGATCCGGTCCTCGAACCGGCCCAGCTCGCTCGTGGGGTCCATGACGTCGATGGACCCGATGGCCTCCTGCACGCGCGACTGGGCCTCGGCGGAGCGGGCCCGAGCGACGAGGGTGTCGCGGCGGGTCTTGAGATCCTCGAGCTTGGTCTTCATCGACACCAGACCGGACTTGAGCTGGTCGACCTGCGCGTTCTGCGCGGCGATCGCCGGCTCGGCGTCCTTGGCCTCGCCCTCGTGCTGGATCTGGCGTTGCAGGGCGACCCGCGCGAGGTTGGTGAACTTCTCGGCGCCGGCGCTGTCACCGGCAGCGGCGAGCTCGTCCGCCTTGTTGGCCGCGGCGGCGGCCTTGTTGCCCCACTCGGTGGCGGCCTCGCGGTCGGCCTTGAGGTCGCCCTCGGCCATGCGCACGTGGGCGATGGTCTGCGCGACGGCCTCCTCGGCCTCGGCGATCGAGTTCGTGTAGTCGCGCACGAGCTGGTCGAGCATCTTCTCAGGGTCCTCGGCGCGGTCGAGGAGGGAGTTGATGTTGGCCTTGGCCAGCTGGCTGACGCGGCCGAGGATGGTCTGCTTCTTGGTCATCGTGCGTTCCTCCTGGCGGTCTCCCGCCGGTCGTGGTGCTGGTGGTCTGGTCGTGCGGTCAAGGACGAAGGGGGGAGCGCGGGCCGGTCAGAAACGACCACCTCCGCCGAAGCCGCCGCCTCCGCCACCGCCGCCGCCGAAGCTGCCGCCCCCGAATCCACCGGAGGAGCCGCCCCAGCCACCGCCGCGGCCGCCGAAGCCGCCGGAGAGGATGCCGCCGAGGATGAGCGAGCCGACGTCGATGCCGTTGTTGCGGCCACCGCCGATGCCGCCACCGAACCCACCGCCGAACCCGTGGTGGTCGTTCGAGCGGGAGTTGACGGCCGCGACGGCGCGCTCGACGAGGATCTCGGCCTCGGTGAGGTGCTCGGCCGCCTGGTCGAGGTCGTGCGAGCGAGCCGAGTGCGCCGCGGCGAGCTGGCGCGAGGCCTCCTTGACCTGGGTGCGCGGACCCGCGTCCACGAGGCCGCGCAGGCTGTCGATCTGCCGCTCCACCATGACGATCCGGGAGCGGACGTGCTCGTAGCGGCGGTCGAACTTCTCCGCCCGGGCGGCGGTGCGGTCGGCGTCCTTGCGGTAGCGCTCGAGGGCCGTGTCGAGGTAGTGCTCGGCCCGCTCGAGGGTGCTCAGGGCGTGCAGGACGTCGCCCCCGGAGCGCGCCCTGGTCCCGAGGTCGACGGCCTGCTGGGCCTGGGCCACCGCGTCGGCCGTCATCTGGTCGTTGGCCTGGAGCCGCTTGACGTCCATGAGGTCGGAGGAGATCGACGC
>NZ_BCSQ01000019.1 GCF_001570945.1 Janibacter anophelis NBRC 107843 | reverse complement strand
GAAGTCGAGAGCCCCCAACACCCCGTGTTGGGGGCTCTCGCACATTCACCCCAGAGAATGTTCCGGAATGGTGCGCGAGATGTGCACTCGGGATGAGCCGAACGAGCACGGTTGTTGCGTGCGGGCCCCGCACGGGAGAGTGTTGCCCTGACAGGGGCCCAGGTCGAGAGAGGTTGTAGGACGTGGACGAGAGGTCGAGCAGGCCGGAGCGTAGCCGTGGCGGTTCCGGGGGTCGGGGTCGTCCCGACCGTCCCGGTGGTGGCCGGCCGGGCGGAAGCGGTCGCACCGGAGGCCCTCGTACCGGACGGGACGAGCGGCGCGGCAGCGATGACCGCGGTCGCGACCGTCGAGACGACCGGGACCGTCGGGATGATCGCGGTGGACGCTCCGGTCCTCGGCCCGAGCGCGGGGGAGTCGGCCGTCAGGGCGATGACAACGCCCGCGGCGGCTCACGGCTGGTCCCCAAGGAGGGGCGCAAGCCGGAGCCGGCCATCGCGCCGGACGTGACCGGAGCCGAGCTCGACCGGAGTGTGCGCCAGCAGCTGCGCACTCTGAGCAAGGAGAACGCCGAAGGCGTCGCCCAGCACCTCGTGATGGTGGCGGCCCTGCTCGAGGCCGAGGATCTCGACGGTGCGCTGGCCCACGCGGAGACCGCTGTCCGCCGCGCGGGTCGGGTGCCGGCTGCGCGTGAGGCCCTGGGGTTCGTCGCCTACCGCATGGGCGACTTCGCGCGGGCCCTCACCGAGTTCCGCACCGTGCGTCGACTCAGTGGGTCCTCGCACCTGTTGCCCCTCATGGTCGACTGCGAGCGCGGGCTGGGACGCCCCGCCCGCGCCCTCGAGCTGCTGGGTTCGCCAGAGGCGCGCCAGCTCGGGCAGGAGGAGCAGGTCGAGCTGCTCATCGTCGGCTCCGGCATCCGCCGCGACATGGGCCAGCCTCAGGCCGCCGTCCTGGCCCTGCAGGGCCAGGTGGACAAGGTCGCCAAGAAGCCGTGGGCCGCGCGTGTCTGGTACGCGTACGCCGACGCCCTCCTCGAGGTGGGCCGCACCGACGACGCGCGCGCTTGGTTCGCCAAGGCCGCCGTGGCCGACCAGGACGGCGAGACCGACGCCGTCGAGCGCGTCGAGGAGCTCGACGGGGTCCGACTCGACGAGGTCGAGGTCAGCGATGAGGGCATCGACGGTCAGGAGCCCGAGCAGGCATGAGCCTGCCCACCCTGGTCAGCCAGTACGACGGGCTGGTCTGCGACCTCGATGGTGTCGTCTATGCAGGACCGGGTGCCATCCCGCACGCCGTCGAGGCGCTCAACGCGCTGAGGACGCCTGTCGTCTTCGCGACCAACAACGCCTCCCGGATGCCGGGCGATGTCGGTGACCACCTCCGGTCGCTCGGTGTCCGGACCACCGATGAGATGGTCCTCACCTCGTCGTTGGCTGCTGCCCATGCCTTGGCAGCCGATCTGCCGCAAGGCAGTGAGGTGCTGGCCGTCGGTGGGCCGGGTGTTGCCGCAGCGCTACGGCTCGTGGGACTTCAGCCGCGGTCGCCGCGTGACGAAGGGCGGCCGGTGGCCGTGCTCCAGGGGTATGGCGCCGATGTCACCGCCACGGACCTGGCGGTCGCGGCGCACGTGGTGCGGGCCGGGGCACGCTGGGTCGCGACCAATGACGACCTGACGCTGCCGACCGAGCGCGGTCCGGCCCCGGGCAACGGTTCGCTGGTGCGCGCGGTGCGCCTGGCCGTCGATGTCGACCCCGAGGTCATCGGCAAGCCGCACCCGCCGATGTACGCCATGGCCGCTCGGGTCCTCGGCGCCCGGCCCGACCGTGTGCTGGCCGTGGGCGACCGGCTCGAGACCGACATCGAGGGCGCGGTCGCCACCGGGTTGTCCAGTGCCCTCGTCCTCACCGGGGTCCACGGACCTGCCGACGCTGCCGCTGCGCCACCGACGCGTCGGCCCGTCCATGTGCTGGAGGACCTCCGGGGCCTGCACGAGCCCTACCCGGAAGGGCGCCGTGACGGCGACTGGTTCGTGCGCGGACGGGCCCGGGCACGGGTGGCGGACACGCTGGAGGTCGTCGGCTCGGGCATGGACGGCCTGCGTGCCGGGCTGGATGCGATCTGGGCGGCGGTGGATGCAGGCCGCGTGCGCAGGGAGGACGCTGCCGGGCTGTGGCTCAACGGGTAGCGTGGTCCCACCCGATGACGAGGAGTGACGTGGACCCTGTACGCGGAGTGATCCATCTGGGCCTGAAGCTGACCGAGACCACGCTCGACCGAGCGCTCGACGTCGTGCGTCTGGTCGACACGCTGTTGGTCTCGACCGCGGTCCCCCCGGTCCGTGAGCGGGACGACGAGTCGCCGTGGCCCGCCGAGGAGCAGGCCGACCTCGATGCGCTGAGCGCGACCCTGCGCGCCCGCGCCGTCCCCGCGGGGGAGGAGTCCGAGCGCGTGACGAGCGGGGTGCCCGCACCAGTGAGCGCACGGTCCACGTCGGCGTCGAAGAAGTCCGCGCCGGCCAAGCGGGCGCCGCGGAAGTCGGCTGCGAAGAAGACGGCGGCGAAGACGCAGCAGAAGGTGGCGGCGAAGACGCCGTCGTCCGGCGCCCAGCCCGCCACGAAGGCCGCGACGAAGCGGGCCCCGGCGAAGAAGACCACGGCCTCCGCGACGAAGAAGGCCGCGCCGAAGAAAGCCGCGCCGAGGAAGGCCGCGCCGAAGAAAGCCGCGCCGAGGAAGGCCGCGACGAAGGAGGCCTCGGCCACCGGGGCGAGGAGAACCCCGGCGAAGAAGGCCTCGTCCGCCTCGCCCCAGAGCCGCGCCACGGGGACGACGTCCGCGCCGCAGAAGTCCACGGCGAAGAATGCGGCGCCGACCGCCCCCGCGAAGCCGACGGTGCTGCCCGGTGCCTGAGATCCCCCTTCCCTCCGCCCCTCGGCCGGGGCCGCCCGCCTCCACTCCCGCGCCTGAATCGCCCGTGCCCGACTCGTCGTCCGCACCCACGTCCGTCGACGGGACCCCGCAGACCGGGGACCTCGTCGTCGACGCCGTGCTGCGCGACCTGGCCGTCGTGGACGAAGCCGACCTCGACGGGGTGCTCGCCGCCGGCGAGTCCGTGCACCAGACGCTGACCTCGCGGTTGTCCGACCTCGGGTCCTGAGGCAGTGGCCGAGACGACCCGGCTGGATGTCGCCCTCGTCGAGCGGGGCCTGGCCCGCAGCCGGACCCGGGCCAGGGAGCTCGTGGAGGCGGGGGAGGTCACCGTGGGTGGCGCCGTCGTGACCAAGACCTCCGTGCGCGTGGGGCCGCAGGACGAGCTCGTCGTCAGCTCCGACCGGGACCACTGGGTCGGGCGAGCAGCGGGCAAGCTCGTCGGTGCCCTGTCCGACTTCGACGTCCCCGTGGCCGGACTCCGCTGTCTGGACATCGGCGCGTGCACGGGCGGTTTCACCCAGGTGCTGCTCGAGCGCGGCGCCGCACACGTCATCGCCCTCGACGTCGGCCACGACCAGCTGGCACCTGAGCTGGCGGCCGACCCGCGCGTCACCGATCGCAGCGGCACGACCATCCGAGGCCTGGTCCCGCAGGACATCGGCGGCAGCGTCGACCTGGCCGTGGGGGACCTGAGCTTCATCTCCCTTCGTCTCGTCCTGGCGGAGGTCCACGGGCTGCTCGACCCGCAGGGCGAGGCCGTGCTGCTCATCAAGCCGCAGTTCGAGGTGGGGCGTCACGGACTCGGGCGCCGCGGGGTCGTCACGGACCCCACGGCCCGGCGGGACGCCATCGAGGCGGTGCTCGCCCGGGCTGCCGAGGTCGGCTTCGCCGTGCTGGGGCTGACGCGCAGTCCGGTGCGTGGGGGAGAGGGAAATCACGAGTACCTCGTGCACCTGACCCGCCGCACGGGTGTCGGTCTGACGTGGCAGGCTCAGCAGGTGATCGCCGACGAGATGACCCGTGAGGAGGACCGATGACGTCGACGCGTCGTCGGGTGCTGCTCCTCGCGCACCCCGGCCGGCCCGAGGCCCTCGAGGTCGCCATGGGCGTGGCCGACCGCCTCGCCGAGGCGGGCATCGAGGTGCGGCTGCCCGCGGGGGAGCTCGCTGACAGCATCCTGGGACGGCACCCCGTCGTCGTCGTCCACGAGGGTGACGACGACCCCGCGAGCGACGTCGAGCTGGTCGTCGTCCTCGGCGGTGACGGCACGATCCTGCGGGGCGCCGAGACCGCTCGCTCCGCCAACGTCCCGGTCCTCGGGGTCAACTTGGGGCACGTGGGCTTCCTCGCCGAGGCCGAGCGCGAGGACGTCGAGGCCACGGTCGACCACATCGTCGAGCGCGCTTACGACGTGGAGGAGCGCATGGCGCTCGACGTCGTCGCGACCCTCGACGGCCGCGAGATCGCCCGCAGCTGGGCGCTCAACGAGGTCACTGTCGAAAAGGCCTCGCGCGAGCGGATGCTCGTGCTCACCGTCGAGATCGACGGACGTCCGCTGTCCACGTGGGGGTGCGACGGCGTCGTCATGGCGACTCCGACCGGCTCGACCGCCTACGCCTTCTCCGCAGGTGGCCCGGTCGTGTGGCCCGGTGTCGAGGCGATGCTCGTCGTGCCGATCAGCGCGCACGCGCTCTTCGCCCGGCCGCTCGTCGTGGCACCGACCTCCGACCTCGCCGTCGACCTCGTGCCCGGCACGGAGGGGCACGGTGTCCTGTGGTGCGACGGTCGTCGCGCCGTCGACCTGCCACCCGGTGCCCGCATCGAGGTCAGCCGCTCGTCCCAGCCGGTCCGGCTGGCGCGCCTGAGCCGGTCACCCTTCACCGACCGGCTCGTCGCGAAGTTCGACCTGTCGGTGCACGGGTGGCGCGGCCGCAACCGGTCGGGGAGCTGACATGCTGCGTGAGCTGCACATCCGCGACCTCGGCGTCATCGAGGACGCGACCCTCTCACTGCACCCCGGGCTGACCGTGGTCACCGGCGAGACCGGAGCGGGCAAGACGATGGTCGTCACGGGCCTCGGGCTCGTCCTCGGCGGCCGGGCCGATGCCGACCTCGTGCGCACCGGCAGCGACGAGGCCGTGGTGGAGGCCGAGGTCGAGCTCGCCGAGGACCACCCGGCACGCGGGACTGCGGCGCAGGCCGGTGGGATCGCCGACGAGCCCGAGCTGCTCCTCAGCCGGACCATCTCCGCCGCGGGCCGCAGCCGCGCGCACGTCGGCGGACGGCGGGCGCCGATCGGGGTGCTCTCCGATCTCGGTGAGGGCCTCGTGGCGGTCCACGGCCAGGCCGACCAGTGGCGGTTGAAGCGGCCGGCGCAGCACCGCGCGCTGCTCGATGCCTTCGGCGGGGATGAGGTGTCCTTCGCCGCGGCCGAGGTGGCCGCCGCCTTCCGCGAGTGGCAGCAGGCGAAGGGGGAGCTCGCGCAGCTCGTCGAGGGCGAGCGTGCCCGCCTGCAGGAGATCGAGCTGCTGACCCACCAGCTCGAGCAGATCGACGCCGTCGACCCGCAGCCCGGTGAGGACACCGACCTGGCGCACGAGGCCGAGCGCCTCGGGCACGCGGAGGAGCTGCGCACCGGCGCCGACACCGCCCACCGGCTGCTGTCGGACCCGGACAGCTTCGACGGCGACGACGTCGTCGGACGCCTCGCCCGTGCTGCCGACGAGGTCACCCGGCTCGCCGAGCACGACCCGCAGCTCGCACAGCTGCAGCAACGCCTCGCCGAGGTCGGAATGCTGACCTCCGAGCTCGCGGCCGACCTGTCGGCCTATGCGGCCGACATCGAGGCCGACCCGGCCCGGCTCGCCACGACCCAGTCACGGGTGGCGGCCCTGCGTGAGCTGACCCGACGCTACGGCGACGACGTCGAGGCGGTTCTGCGCCACCGCGACGAGGCCCGTCAGCGACTGCTCGGGCTGCAGGGCGCCGACGAGCGGATCGAGGAGCTCAGCGCACTCGTCTCGCAGTGGCAGGAGCGGCTCGGCGCCGATGCGGTGCGACTGACCGCGGCTCGTACGGCTGCCGCGCAGCGCCTCGGCACCGCGGTCGAGGAGGAGCTGGCGCACCTGGGCATGCCCAAGGCCCGCGTCGAGGTCGCGGTCGAGCCCCGGACCGACGACGCCGCCGTGGAGCTGCCCCTCGGTGACGGGAGCGTCGTGCGGGTCACCGCCGACGGCGCCGACACCGTCGAGGTGCGCGTCGCGGCCAACCGCGGGGCCCCACCCCGATCCGTGACCAAGGCGGCCTCTGGCGGTGAGCTGAGCCGGATCATGCTGGCCATCGAGGTCGCCACCGCAGGAGCGACCGGCAGCCAGGTGCCCACCTTCGTCTTCGACGAGGTCGACGCCGGGGTGGGCGGTCGCGCCGCAATCGACGTCGGTGCCCGTCTGGCCGCGCTGGCCCGCTCGAGCCAGGTGATCGTCGTCACCCACCTCGCCCAGGTCGCCGCGCACGCGGATCGCCACCTCGTGGTGCACAAGGCCCACGGCGACCAGATCACCTCCAGCGGCGTACGAGTCGTCGATGGCGACGAGCGCCTCGCCGAGCTCTCGCGGATGATGGGCGGCGACGACACGAGCGTCGGTCTGCGGCACGCGCAGGAGCTGCTCGAGCAGTGTCGTCGCTGAATCCGGGCGGCTTCATGGGACGATGCCCCGGATGGCCCTTCGACTGACCCGCGACGCGTCGCACGACCCGGTACTGCCCGGTCTCAACGGACCCCTCAGGGTGGACCGGCGCACCAAGGACCTCACCAAGCGGCTCAAGCAGGGCGACATCGCCGTCATCGACCACACCGACATCGACCGGGTGAGCGGCGAGGCGCTCGTCCAGTGCCGCCCGCTGGCGGTGGTCAATGCCGGTGCCTCCGTGAGCGGGCGCTACCCCAACGCCGGTCCCCGACTGCTCATCGACGCCGGCATTCCGCTCCTCGACGTCGACGACGAGGACCTCCTGGATCGACTCAAGGACGGGGAGGCCGCGAGCGTCGAGGGCGACGTGCTCCACCTGTCGTCCGGTGACCGGGTGAGTGGCCGCCGCTGGGACGAGGGTTCGCTCGCGGCCGCGATGGACGAGGCGCGGGCGGGCCTGAGCGAGCAGCTCGAGGCCTTCGCCGCCAACACGATGGAGTACATCACCCAGGAGCGGGACCTGCTCTTCGACGGTGTCGGCGTGCCCGAGATCAGCACGCAGATGCTCGACCGGCACGTCCTCATCGTCGTGCGGGGATACCACTACAAGGAGGACCTCGCGGCCCTGCGTCACTACATCCGCGAGTACCGGCCGGTCCTCATCGGGGTCGACGGGGGAGCGGACGCGCTCGTCGAGGCCGGCCACCGACCGGACCTGATCGTCGGGGACATGGACTCGGTCTCCGACGCCGTGCTCACCAGCGGTGCCGAGGTCGTGGTGCACGCCTATCGTGACGGGCGGGCACCCGGTGTCGCGAGGGTCGAGGCGCTCGGCGTCACGCCCGTCGTCTTCCCGGCGACCGGCACGAGCGAGGACATCGCGATGCTGCTGGCCGACGACCGCGGTGCGACCCTCATCGTCGCCGTGGGCACCCACGCGACCCTCGTCGAGTTCCTCGACAAGGGACGGGCCGGGATGTCGAGCACCTTCCTCACCCGGCTGCGGGTGGGCTCCAAGCTCATCGACGCCAAGGGCGTCAGCCGCCTGTACCGCACGCGGATATCGTCGTGGTCGCTCGTCGGCCTGGGCATCGTGTGCCTCCTGTCGCTCTTCGTCGCGCTGTGGTCGACGCCGACGGGCCAGGCCACCCTCCAACTGCTCGGTGCCCGCTGGGACGACCTCTGGGCGCTCGTCGAAGGACTCATCACGTGATCGACTTCAGGTACCACCTCGTCTCCCTCGCGGCCGTGCTCATCGCGCTGTCGATCGGGATCGTGCTCGGCGCCGGGCCGCTCAACGACAACATCGGCAGCACGCTGTCCGGTGAGGTGACCAAGCTGCGCAAGGAGAAGGAGGCCCTGCGCCAGCAGGCCAACGAGCAGCGGCGACAGCTCGAGGGCCACGACGCCTACGACGAGCAGACGCTGCCCACCGTCGTCGGGGACCGGCTCGCCGATCGCGACGTCACCGTGGTGGCCCTGCCGCAGGCTCCCGACGAGGACGTCGAGGGGGTGCGCGAGACGCTCGAGACGGCCGGCGCCACGGTGGCCGACACCGTCGAGGTGAGCGAGGCATGGGCCAGCACCGCCGACGACGCGACGACCACCCGCAGCGACGTCGGCGACACCGCCCTGGACCAGCTCGGCGTGGACTCGGCCGTACCTGACGGCGCCCAGCGGATCGACCAGGCGCTGGCCGTGGTCCTCACCGGTCGCTCCGCCGCCCAGGACGGCGACGCCGTCCCGCAGGCGCGTCGGGAGCAGGCGTGGACGAGCCTGCACGACGAGGGCCTCGTCGACGGGCCCGATGAGGCGCCGGCCGCCGCCGACCTCGTCGTCGTGCTCGGTGGCCCCGTGGCCGCCGAGACGACCGAGGAGACCGACACGGTCGACCGTGCCGCCGAGCGCGAGGCCAACATCTGGGTCGCGCTGACCCACCTCATCGAGACCCACGCCGACGGGACCGTCCTCGCGTCGGCCGATGCCGAGGCCGACACGGGCGACGCGTCCCCGCTCACGGTGGCGCGCACCCAGGGCAACCTCGCCGAGGGCGTGTCGACCGTCGACGTCCCCTCGATCCCGATGGGACGGGCAGCGATCGTCCTGGCGCTCGTGCAGCAGGACGAGGGCGGGTCCGGCCACTACGGGCTCGGCCAGAGCGCCGACGGCCCCGTCCCCGTCCTGCAGTGAGCGCGATGGTGCGAGGGCTCGCCGCCGCGGCCGTCGCCGCGCGCGGACTGACCCGCCTGACGCAGGGCCTGCCGGCGCACCTGCGTCGACCGTGGGAGCGCACCAACCACGCCGGGGCGGCAGTCACTCTCCTCGAGGGACCGAACGCGGTCGGCGCAGCCCTCACCGGGGTCCTCGCACAGCCGCAGGGCCGCACCGCAGCGACGCTCGTCGTCCTCGTCCCCGGTGTCCTGGGCGCCGTCGACGACCTCGTGGGGGACTCGGGGACCAAGGGCCTGGGCGGTCACCTGCGGGCCCTGCGCTCCGGCCGGGTGACGACCGGCGCGGTCAAGCTCGGTGGTCTCGGCGCCGTCGCGCTCGCCGCAGCGCTGCTGGAGGAGGGGGAGTCGCCCCCTTCGATCTCGCTCGTGGACGCCGTCGTCATCGCCGGCACCGCCAACCTCGTCAACCTGCTCGACCTGCGGCCGGGGCGCGCGCTCAAGGTCACCACGGCAGCGGGTCTGGTGCTCCTGGGGCCGAGCGCGTCCCGCTCGCTCGCCGGGGCGCTCGTCGGGACGGGAGCGGTCCTGCCCGAGGACCTCGCCGGCGAGTCGATGCTCGGCGACTGCGGCGCCAATGCGCTCGGGGGCCTGCTCGGTCTGGCCCTCGTCCGTGGGCTGGGACCGCGCGGCCGCCTCGGCGCGGCGGCCGTCGTCACCGGCCTGACCCTGCTGTCGGAGCGGGTGAGCTTCACCCGGGTCATCGAGGGCACGCCGGTGCTGCGCGAGATCGACGCCTGGGGCCGGCCGCGGTGAGCGGGGTCGCGCGGGACGCGGGGACCGTCGCGGCCATCACGATGGCGGCGCGGGTCGTCGGCTTCCTGCGCTGGATCGTCTTCGCCTGGGCGGTGGGCGCGGCGGGTGTCGGCACGGTCTACCAGAGCGTCAACACGGTGCCCAACATCGTCTACGAGATCGCCGTCGGCGGGATCCTCGCCGCCGTGGTCGTCCCGCTCGTCGCCGGCCGGATCGCGGCGGAGGGAGGGGAGCATCCCGATGAGGTCGCCTCGGCGCTGCTGACCCGCACCTGCGTGGTCCTCGTGCCCCTCGCGCTCGTCGTGGCCCTCGCGGCGCCGCGGATCAGCGAGGCGCTGCTCGGCGACGTCGGTGTCGACGGGGCCGTGGCCCTCGGCACTCGACTGCTCGTCGTCTTCAGCCCGCAAATCGTCCTCTACGGGCTGGGCATCGTCGTTTCGGGGGTGCTCCAGGCCCACCGTCGCTTCGTCGCCGCGGCGCTGGCGCCGTTGCTCTCCAGCCTCGTCGTCATCGCGACCTACATCGCCTGGGCCCTCACCGTCCCGGCCGGGACCGAACCCGATGACGTCGCCATGCGTGAGTGGCTCCTGCTCGGCGGCGGGACGACCCTCGGCGTCGTCGCCCTCTCGGTGCCCCTGCTCGTCGTGGCCGCCGCGGCCGGCATCCGGCTGCGGCCGCGCTGGCGCCTCGCCCCGGAGACCGCCGCTCGCGCCCGGTCGCTCGCGGGAGCCGGGGTGCTCGCCCTGATCGCCCAGCAGGTGACCGTGCTCGTCACGCTGGCCGTGGCCAACCGCTCGGGTGGCGACGGTGCCCTCGTGGTGCAGAACTACGTCCAGGCCCTCTACCTCCTCCCGTACGCCGTCCTCGCCGTGCCGGTGGCGACCGCCGCCTTCCCCGTGCTCTCCGCGAGTGCCCACGGTGACGAGCGCGAGCAGTCGGTCGCTGCGGGCACGCTCGCCGCGGCGCTGCGCGCGGTCGTGCTCCTGAGCGCCGCCGCCGTCGCCGCCCTCATGGCTGCGGCACGACCGATCGGCGAGGTCTTCGCCGAGATCGACCGCAGCGGCGAGGGCTCCCGCGCGCTGGAGGTCATGCCCGTCGCCCTCGTGGCCATGGCGCCGGGGCTCATCGGCTTCGCCGCGACCGCCGTCGCCCTGCGGGCGCTCTACGCCCGCGGACGCGCCCTGCTCGCCGGCGCCGTCATGGCCGGCGGGTGGCTCGTCGCGGCCGTGGTGCCCCTGCTGTCGCTCGGCGACGAGTCCGGCGCCCGCCGCACCCTCGTCACCCTGGGTCTGGCCTCGTCGCTGGGCATGCTCCTCGCCGGTGCGGGGCTCGTGGCGCGCGTCCGGGTCGACTGGGGGCCCCGTGCCGTCGAAGGGGTGCCGCTGGCCGTCGTCGTGGCCGCGGCCGCCGTCGGCCTCGGCGGCCTCGTCCACGTCCTCGGGCACGACCGGTGGCCGGACTCGGTGCTCGGCGCGGTCGTGGGCGGCGCCGGCGTGGGCGTGGTCGTGGCCGGTCTCGTCCTCGCCGCCGGGCTGCGCCTCGACCCCGGCCTGCGCGGCCGCGTGCCGCTCCTGCGCCGCCTCCGAGCGAAGGGAGGGCAGCGATGAGGGTCCTGCTGTGCCTGGCCAGCGCCGCCGGCGGGATCGGTACGCACGTGGCCGACCTCGCGGCCTCGCTCGCGGCCGACGGGCACGACGTGCACGTGGCCACCGACCCGGCCACCCGGGGGCGCTTCGACCTGCCGGGTGAAGCACCCCTGACCGTGGCGACCGTGCGTGACCTCGCGCGGGGCGCCGACGTGGTCCACGCCCACGGGTTCAGGGCCGGGCTGGTCGCGGCCGTGGGCACCCGTCGGGGCTCGTTGCTCGCACCCGGGGGCGCCCCCTTCGTCATCAGCCTGCACAACCAGGTCCGCGGGGCGGGCCTCTCCCCGCGGCGGCTGGTCGGCGAGCTGGCGGCCCGTCGGGTGATCCGGCGCGCCGACCTCGTGACGGGTGCCAGCAGCGACCTCGTCGAGGACGCGCTCGCCCTCGGGGCCCGTCGGGCCGAGCTGGCCGAGGTGCCCTCGCCGCGGGTCCCGGCCCTCCTCGACGCCGACCGCGAGGGGTGGCGCACGGCGGAACGAGCCGGCTTCCTCGCGGGCCACGGTCTCGACCCCCGGCGTCCCGTGGTCCTCACCCTCGCGCGCGTGGCGCCGCAGAAGGGTCTGGAGGCGCTCGCCGGCGCGTGCGACTCCAGCGGGACCGACGCGCAGTGGGTCCTCGTCGGACCCGGCCAGGAGGAGATCTCCCCCTTCGTCCCGGAGCTCGGCGTGCACCTCGCGGGCGCCGCGCACGACGTGACCCCATGGCTCCTGGCGGCCGACGTCCTCGTCGTGCCGAGCGAGTGGGAGGCCCGGGCACTCGTCGTCCAGGAGGCCATGGCGGCGGGGACCCCGGTCGTCGCCACGGACGTCGGCGGGCTCCCGGACCTGCTCCACGACGTCGGGGTCCTCGTCCCGCCGGCCCCGCGGTCGACCTTCGCCGGGCGGATCGCCGGTGCCGTGGACGAGGTCCTGGGGGACCCCCTTCGCTCCTCGCGTCTGGCTCGAGCCGCCCGAGGACGGGCCCGGACGTGGGACGGGCTCGATGCGAGCGCGACACGATGGGCCCTGCGGTACGCAGCACTGCGAACGTGACGTAGATTGGAACCCCGTGGTGGCACTGACGAAACACATCTTCGTGACCGGAGGAGTCGTCTCCTCTCTCGGCAAGGGACTGACGGCCTCGAGCCTCGGTCATCTCCTGCGGGCACGTGGCCTGGCGGTCACGATGCAAAAGCTCGACCCCTACCTCAACGTGGACCCGGGGACGATGAACCCCTTCCAGCACGGAGAGGTCTTCGTCACCGAGGACGGGGCCGAGACCGACCTCGACATCGGTCACTACGAGCGGTTCCTCGACACCAACCACGACGGCTCCGCCAACGTGACGACCGGGCAGGTCTACAGCCGGGTCATCGCGCGCGAGCGCAAGGGCGAGTACCTCGGCGACACCGTCCAGGTCATCCCGCACATCACCAACGAGATCATCTCGCGCATGCGTGCACCCGCCGCCGGCAGCCCGGGCGTCGAGGACGCCCACGCGCCCGACATCATCATCACCGAGATCGGTGGCACCGTCGGTGACATCGAGTCGCTGCCCTTCCTCGAGGCCGCGCGACAGGTGCGCCACGAGCTCGGGCGCGACAACTGCTTCTTCCTGCACGTCTCGCTCGTGCCGTACATCGCGCCGAGCGGCGAGATGAAGACCAAGCCGACGCAGCACTCCGTGGCCGCGCTGCGCCAGGTCGGCATCCAGCCCGACGCGCTCGTGCTGCGCGCCGACCGCGAGATCAGCGACGACATCAAGCGCAAGATCTCGATGTCGTGCGACGTGGAGGCCGACGGCGTCGCCGCCTGCGTCGACGCGCCGAGCATCTACGACATCCCCAAGGTGCTGCACCGCGAGCACCTCGACACCTTCGTCATCCGGCGCCTCGGGCTGAACTTCACCGACGTCGACTGGGGCAGCTGGGACACCCTGCTGCGGCGGGTCCACCAGCCGCTGCACGAGGTCGAGGTCGCGCTCGTCGGCAAGTACATCGACCTGCCCGACGCCTACCTGTCGGTGACCGAGGCCCTGCGGGCCGGCGGGTTCCACAACGACGCCAAGGTGCGCATCCGCTGGGTGCCCTCCGACGACTGCGAGAGCGAGTCCGGCGCGGCCAAGGCACTCGGCGGGGTCGACGCCGTGCTCGTGCCCGGTGGCTTCGGCGTGCGGGGCATCGAGGGCAAGCTCGGGGCGCTGCGCTGGGCCCGTGAGCGCCAGGTGCCCACGCTCGGCATCTGCCTGGGCCTGCAGTGCATGGTCATCGAGTACGCCCGCAACGTCGCCGGTATCGACGGCGCGAGCTCGACCGAGTTCGACCCCGCCTCCTCCGCCCCGGTCATCGCGACGATGGAGGAGCAGAAGTCCTTCGTCGACGGCGGGGGAGACCTCGGCGGCACGATGCGCCTCGGCTCCTACCCGGCCGACCTGGTCGCCGGGTCGGTGACCGCCGAGGCCTACGGCAGCACCCGGGTCACCGAGCGCCACCGCCACCGCTACGAGGTCAACAATGCCTACCGCGAGCAGATCGAGGGCGCCGGCCTCGTCGTGAGCGGTACCCACCCGCAGCTCGGACTGGTCGAGTTCGTCGAGCTGCCGCGCGACGTGCACCCGTACTACGTCTCGACGCAGGCGCACCCGGAGTTCAAGTCCCGCCCGGACAAGGCGCACCCGCTCTTCGCCGGGCTCATCGGTGCCGCGGTCCAGGCGCAGAAGGACTCCCGCCTCGTGGAGGTCGAGCCGGGCGAGGACGCTCCGGCCGCGGACGAGGCGACCGCAGACACGGTCGGCTGATGGCCGGCGACGAGGGACCCCTGCGGGACGAGCTCGGTGCGGCGTCCGTGCGCTCGAGCGAGGTCGTCTTCGACGGCGCGGTCTGGGACGTGCGGCGCGACACCTTCGAGCTCGAGGGGGAGACCCTCGTGCGCGAGGTCGTCGACCACCCGGGCGCGGTGGCCGTGCTCGCGCTCGACGAGCACGACGACGCCCTGCTCATCCGGCAGTACCGTCACCCGGTCGCCGCCCACGAGTGGGAGATCCCTGCCGGGCTCCTCGACGTCGCCGGTGAGGACCCGCTCCTCGCCGCGCAGCGTGAGCTGCTCGAGGAGGCCGACGTCACGGCCGACCACTGGGCGGTCCTCGTCGACTACTTCACCTCACCCGGTGGCCTGGACGAGGCGATCCGCGTCTACCTGGCTCGTGGCCTGCACCCCGTGCCCGCGTCCGAGCGACACGAGCGCGACGGCGAGGAGGCACACATCGTCCACCGCCGGGCCTCCCTCGACGAGGTCGCCGCAGCCGCCTTGGCCGGTGACGTGCACAACTCGACCCTGATCATCGCGGCCTTGGCCGCGCGGGCCGCGCGCGAAGGCGACTGGACCTCCCTTCGTCCTGCCGACAGCCCGTGGCCGGCGCACCCCGGGCGCCGGTCGCTGGACTGACCACCGCATCGCAACCCGTTGGCCCGCGAGGGCCACTGCTCCGTAGGATGGGGCGGCCCGCGCGATCCGCCGGGCACCCGTCGAAGGCAAGGAAGAACTCCCCGTGCTCCGCACCCACGAAGCCGGCACCCTGCGTGCCGAGCACTCCGGTCAGACCGTCACGCTCACCGGATGGGTGGGTCGCCGACGCGATCACGGTGGGGTGGCCTTCCTCGACCTGCGGGATGCCTCCGGGGTGGCCCAGGTCGTGGCCCGCGACGAGGTGCTCACCGGTGCCGCGCACGACCTGCGCAACGAGTACGTCGTCAAGGTCGTCGGTGAGGTCACCGCGCGCGACCCCAAGGACGTCAACCCCGAGCTGCCCACCGGCGAGATCGACGTCGTCGCGACCTCGATCGAGGTGCTCTCCGCGGCCGCACCGCTGCCCTTCCAGATCGACGAGCGCGTCACCGTCGGCGAGGAGGCGCGCCTGAAGCACCGCTACCTCGACCTGCGACGTCCGGGTGCCACGAGCGCCGGCGCCGGCCTGCGACTGCGCAGCAAGGTCAACGCGGCCGCGCGCTCCGTGCTCGCCGAGCGCGACTTCGTCGAGATCGAGACCCCGACGCTCACCCGGTCCACGCCCGAGGGTGCCCGTGACTTCCTCGTGCCCGCGCGCTTGGCGCCCGGCGAGTGGTACGCCCTGCCGCAGAGCCCGCAGCTGTTCAAGCAACTGCTCATGGTCGCCGGCATGGAGCGCTACTACCAGATCGCCCGCTGCTACCGCGACGAGGACTTCCGCGCCGACCGGCAGCCCGAGTTCACCCAGCTCGACATCGAGATGTCCTTCGTCGAGCAGGACGACGTCATCGAGCTCGGCGAGGCGATCGCCAAGGCCGTCTGGGCGACGATCGGCGTCGAGCTGGACGCTCCCTTCCAGCGGATGACGTACACCGAGGCGATGGAGCGATTCGGCTCCGACAAGCCGGATCTGCGCTTCGGCGTCGAGCTGGTCGACTGCACCGCGTACTTCGCCGACACCCCCTTCCGCGTCTTCAAGAACGAGTACGTCGGCGCGGTCGTCATGCCCGGCGGCGCCTCGCAGCCGCGTCGCCAGTTCGACGCGTGGCAGGAGTGGGCCAAGCAGCGCGGCGCCAAGGGGCTGGCCTACGTCACCGTCGGTGAGGACGGCGAGCTCGGTGGTCCCGTGGCCAAGAACATCTCCGACGCGGAGAAGGCGGGGCTGGCCGCGCACGTCGGTGCGGCCCCCGGTGACTGCATCTTCTTCGCCGCCGACAAGGCCAAGGCGGCCCGCGGACTGCTCGGTGCCGCGCGCCAGGAGATCGCCCAGCGCTGCGGGCTCATCGACGAGGACGCCTGGTCCTTCCTCTGGGTCGTCGACGCCCCGCTCTTCGAGCCGGCCGGCGATGCCGTCGCCGCCGGTGACGTGGCGGTCGGCGCCGGCGCGTGGACCGCGGTCCACCACGCCTTCACCAGCCCCAAGGACGAGTTCCTCGACAGCTTCGACACCGACCCGGGCCCCGCGCTCGCGTACGCCTACGACCTCGTGTGCAACGGCAACGAGATCGGCGGCGGCTCGATCCGTATCCACCGCAAGGACGTGCAGGAGCGGGTCTTCAAGGTCATGGGCCTGGACGAGGAGGCCGCGCAGGAGAAGTTCGGCTTCCTCCTCGAGGCCTTCAAGTACGGCGCCCCGCCGCACGGCGGCATCGCCTTCGGCTGGGACCGCATCTGCATGCTGCTCCTGGGTGCCGAGTCCATCCGCGACGTCATCGCCTTCCCCAAGTCCGGTGGCGGGTACGACCCGCTGACCGACGCGCCCGCCCCGATCACCCTGGAGCAGCGCAAGGAGGCCGGCATCGACGCGAAGCCGCGCCGGGAGGACGACGAGGACCCGGCCGGGGCCTGAGCGATGAGTGCGCCGGTCGAGGTGCTGCTGTGGGACTGCGACGGCGTCCTGCAGCACGGCCGCTTCGACTGGCGCGCCCGTCTCGACGGGCAGGTCGGCGACGGGTTCGCCGATCGGGTCTTCGAGGCCGAGCTGCCTGCGCTGCGCGGTGAGCGTCCCCTGCGCGAGGTCCTCGAGGAGCTGCTCCACGTCGTGCGGGAGGAGCGTGACCACGTCCCCGTGACCGTGGCGGACCTGCTCGACATCTGGGAGCAGTTCGACCTGGACCCCGAGGCCGTCGCCGTGCTCACCGCCGTGCGCGACCTCGGCGTGCGCTGCATGCTGGCGACCAACCAGCAGGACCACCGGGTGCGGCACATGCGCGAGGTCCGCGGGTACGACGACCTCGTCGACGGCTCGTACTACTCGAGCGAGATCGGGGCGATGAAACCCGACCCCGCCTTCTTCGAGCACATCCTCGACGACCTCGACCTGCCGGCGGAGCGCGTCGGCTTCGTCGACGACCTGCCGGGCAATGTCGAGGCGGCACGGTCGGTGGGCATCCGCGGGGTGCGCCACGACCCGGCCTCCGGGGCGAGAGGGCTCGTCGACGCCCTGACCCCGCTCGTGCCCGCCCTGGCGGACCTGCACACGACCTGACCTGACCGCCGGTGCGTCAGCGGGGGAGCGCCTCGATGAGACGGTCGAGGAAGGCGGTCTGTGCGGCCACGACCAGCTCGCGCGCTGCGTCCAGGTCGTGCCACTGCGCCCGGTCGAGCTCTGGGAAGACCTGCCGTCGCCCCGACCTCGGTGGCCACTCCATCTCGAAGGTGCCGGGCGAGACGAGTGCCACGGACTCCGGCTCGTCCACCTCGACCGCCCAGACGTGCACGACCTTGCCACCGGACTGGCGCACCTGACCGAGCGGTACCCGCGGACCGGCAGGCGCTGGCGCACCGGTCTCCTCGAGGAACTCGCGCTCGGCCGCGGCGAGCAGGTCCTCGTCGGCGTCGACCTCGCCCTTGACCACCGTCCAGCCGCGAGGCCGACGGGACCACAGCGGTCCGCCCATGTGCCCGAGGAAGACGTGCGGAGTCCCCCCTTCGTCCTGCACGAAGGGGAGCAGCCCCGCGCTCGTGCGGGCCACGGGTCAGGCCTCGGTGAGCACGGCGTGGACGCGCCGCAGGTCGTCGGTGATCTCCGCGGCGTCGCGGCTGTGGGTCACCGGGTGGTCCGTGAGCCCGGACAGCTCGTCGCGGGCCCGGGCCATCAGCTCGCTCTGGCCGCGGACGCGGGGGTTCCACGTGGCGCCGAGGACGAGGTAGGCGGTCGTCGCGAGCAGCTCCTCCATGCGGCGATACGGCCGCACGGCCTCGGGCGCATCGGCGAGGGCCCGCCGGGCGACCTGGTCGGACTGCAGCAGCTCGACGTACAGCTGCTTGCAGTGGTCGAGGTGAGCGGCCATGCCCTCGTCGGTGCGGGTGCGTCGCTCGGCGAGGTCGGCGAGCACGTCGTCGAGGGCGAGCACCACGCGCCGGGCGTGCGCGCGCAGCAGCAGCTCGGGCCGTCCGAGGCGGCCCGAGACGAGCAGGACGAGCACGGCGGCGCCGACTCCGATGAGGGTGTCCAGGCCGCGGTCGAGCAGGATCGTCGTCGTATCCATGCCGGTGACGGCCTCGGAGATGACGAGCGCCAGGGGCGTGAGGAAGACGACGGCGAGGGCGTAGTTGCGCGTGATGAAGAGCTCGACGACGAACTGCAGCGCCACGACGATCGCCACGGTCCACCAGTGCGACAGATCCAATCGCAGCAGCAGGGTGAAGACGACCAGACCGAGCGCCGTGCCCACCGTGCGCTGGAAGGCCCGGTGCAGCTGCGAGCTGCGGGACCCACCGACGTGGACGACGAGGACCGCGAAGGCCGCGGCCCAGTAGGCGTGCGCGTTGTCGAGGAGCAGGGCGACGCTGCCGGCGATGACCGTGGCGGCGAGCACCCGGGCACCGATGAGCAGGTCCTCGCTCGGCCACCGCAGCGCCTGGCGCAGCGACCAGCCGGCGCGGGGGCGACCCAGCGACACCTGCCGGACGCGGGCGGCCTCGTGCAGGGCCAGCTCCGCGGTGACCTCCGCGTCGGGTCCGCCGATCGCCCGCGAGACCGCGCTGGCGTACCGGTTGTGGACCCGCTGGAGCCGACCGTCGAAGCGCTCCGAGCCCCCGTCCGTCACGGCGGTCCACGCGGTGTTGAGCGCCTGCGCAGCGGCCCGACGCGCCCCGGGGACCTGCGCCGGGTCGGTCTCGGCGAGGTAGCGCTCGACGACCTCCTCAGCGTGGGTCACGGCGGCGTCCTCGACCCCGTGCGCCCCGAACCACGCGTCGGACGTGCCGACGACGACCGCCGAGAGGACACCGATCGCGGCGAACCCGAGGATCGTCAGCGGATCAGCGCCCCCGGTCGCGGCGATGTTGCCGATCCCGGTGACGAGGGCGAAGAAGAAGGCGCCCGGCGGACCGACCTGCAGGGCGGAGGTGAGCACCGCGGCCACCGTCGCCGTCAGGCCCATGGCCAGGATCGCGAGGAAGGGGTGGCCCGCCAGCAGGATGCCGAGCGTCATCGAGGCGAGCAGGCCCAGACCGGCGAGCGGGGTGACGACGAAGCGGCGACGCACCGGCGCCGAGGCGCCGTAGAGCACGGCGAAGACACCCATGCCCGCGAGGAAGCCCTGCTGACCGTGACCGGCGAGCCCGAAGGCGACGAGCGGCAGGGCGACGGCGCAGGCGGCCCGCAGGGCGATCCAGCGACGCCGTGGTCCGGGGTTCCACCGGGCGAGCGGGCGGAGGTACTCACAGACGAGCGTGGCCATCAGCCCAACCTCCCGCTGCTCCACTCGGCCGGGACGACGTATCCCAGCGAACGGTAGACCCCTCGGGCGCGGTCGTTGTGGGAGTACATGCCGAGCGTGCACCAGCCGTGGTCGGCGACGGCCCGACGGGTCAGCTCCGCGGTGACGCCCCGGCCGAGACCCAGGCCGCGAGCGGCCGGGACGACGGTGATGCCGGAGAGGACCGGTGCGCCGGAGGCCTCGGGCTCGCAGCAGCCGACCGCGAGGAGCGTGCCGGCGGCGTCACGGACCCCCACCCACCGCTGACCGGGGCGGGCGAAGGGCTGGCCGTCGGTGCCGGGGTTGTGCTCGTCGAGGAGCGCCTGGACCTCCTCGCGCCGGTCCTCGTCGAGCTCCACGGCCCCGGTCAGGGGGACGAGGGGCGGCGCCTGCGTGGTCGACATGAACTCCCACCGGCCGCGCACCTGCGGCAGCAGCCCGCCGAGACCCTCGACGGAGCGCGGCAGGGTGACGCCGTCCGCCCCCTTCGCCCTCGCCCGGGCCAACCACGTGCCGAAGGGGGCGGACCCGACGAGGTCGTGCAGGAGGTCGTCGTCGCCGCGCAGCATGAGCGAGACGCCGTGCGTGTGCGTCGGCCGCAGGAAGGCCAGGGCGCGGCGCCCTCCCTGCTGCAGGCCGATCGCGGGCAGGTCGGTCGTGGGGGAGGCCTCCGCGCGCACGACCGGGTCGTCGCAGCTCCAGGCGAGGAGCCGGTCCATCGGGACGTGCTCGGTGGTCACTCGGTGATCCCGAAGCGCGCGTGCAGCCCCTTCATCCACTTCGGCGCCCACCAGTTCCACTCACCCAGCACGGACATGGTCGCGGGGACGAGCAGCATCCGCACGAGCGTGGCGTCGATCGCGATCGCCAGCACGAGCGCGACCCCGGTCTCCTTGACCGCGAGCACCTTGGCCAGGACGAAGCCGGTGAAGACGATGATCATCAGCAGCGCGGCGCTCGTGATGATCTTGCCGGAGCGCTGCAGGCCCAACCGCACGGCATCGTCGGTCGCGTGGCCCCGCTCGTGCAGCTCGACGATGCGCGAGAGGAGGAAGACCTCGTAGTCCATCGACAGGCCGAAGCCGAAGGCGAGGACGAGGACGGGGATCGAGACCTCGACCGCCCCGACGGAGGAGTAGCCGAGCAGGCCCTCGAGGTGCCCGTCCTGGAAGACCCACACGAGGACCCCGAGGGAGGCGCCGAGGGAGACGACGTTCATCAGCAGCGCCTTGACGGGGACGACGACCGATCCGGTCATGAGGAAGAGCAGGACGAAGGTCGCGAGGATGACGGTGCCGATCGCCAGCGCCGCGTTGTCGGCGATCGAGCCGGTGAAGTCCGCGAGGTCCGCGGCCTGACCACCGACCACCGCGTCGAAGGGGGGACGCTCGTCGCGCAGCTGGGTCACCACGTCGCGTGTCTCGGGCCCGAGGGGACCGTCGGTGGTGCGCAGGTCGACGCTGCGCACGGTCTCGCCGTCGGCCTTGCCGACGACGACCACCTCTGCGGACTCGACGCCCGGCAGGTCGGTGGCCTCCTCCGCCCAGTCACGGACCTCGGACGACCCGGAGTCCGTCACGACGCGCACGTCGGGAGCGGCGAGCAGGGGGTAGTCCTCACCGAGGTCCTCGAAGAACTGCCGTTGCTCGCTGTCCGTCGGCAGCAGCTCCACGCCGGAGGAGGTCACCTCCATGCGGGTGGCCGGCAGGGCCATGGCCACGAGGGCCGCGAGGACGAGGGCCATGACGAGCCACGGCGCTCGCTGGACGGTCGAGGCGAGGGAGGCGAAGAGGCCCGTGTCGGGTGCGCGGTCGGTGCGACCACGCAGCAGCCGCCGGGCCGACATCGCGCACAGTGCCGGGATGAGGGTCGTCGCCACGACGAGGCACAGGACGACGACGGACACCCCGGCGGCGCCGGCCGCGCGCATGAAGACCGACGGGAAGAAGAGCAGCCCCGACAGCGCGATCGCGACCGTGACGGCCGAGAAGACGACGGTGCGACCGGCCCGGTCGACGGTGCGTCCCGTGGCCTCGACGACGAGGGCACGCGAGTCCTCGCCGAGGGGCGCGCCGTCGAGCAGGTCGCGCATCTCCTCACGGAAGCGGGAGACGACGAGCAGGCCGTAGTCGATGCACAGACCGAGGCCGAGGACGCTGACGATGTTGACGACCGTGGCGTCGAGGTCGATGACGTGCGAGAAGCCCCAGAGCGAGGCCAGCGCACCGCCGATCGACGCGATGGCGCCGGCGATGGGGATGCCGGCGGCGAGGAAACCGCCGAAGACGACGACCATGACGACGAAGGAGAAGGGGAGCGCGAGGCCCTCACCGACCTTCATGTCGGTCTCGACCTGGCCGACGACCTCGTCGATGAGGCGCTTGAGGCTGCCGCGCTGGCTGTCGGTCCCCTGGGAGGCGACGGCGACCTGGGTGAGCTGGACGTCGACGTCGCGACGGACCTGCTCGAGCTGCTCGTCGGTCAGGCCGTCCTCGTACTCGACGACCGTGAGGAAGCCGTAGCGGTCGTCACCCGGCTCGTCGAGGACGAGCGGAGCCGCCTTGGGGTCCTCGACGCCGTCCTCGAGGACCAACGGGTTGATGACGCTCTCGACACCGTCCATCTCGTGGATGCGCTGGATCGCCTCGGCGACTCCCTTGCGGACGAAGGGGTCGGTGGCCGGAGAGCCGGAGACCATGAGCGTGTCGGACGCGAGGTCGCCGCCACCCGCGTCGACGAGCAGCTCGCGCGCGTCCTGGGCCTCTCCGGGCGTGGTGATCTCGCCGCTGGAGAGCTGGTCGAACAGGCCGGTGCCGGTGACCCCTCCGAGCGCGAGGGCGAAGAAGGCGACGACGAGCACGAGCCAGGTCCCCACCACCGTCCGGGGGTGGCGGCCCACGCCGGTCCCCAGCCGGTGCAGCAGCGTCGACCTCGGGGCGCGGTGTCTGCTCACCGGGATAGCGTGCCACTTGTGGTTCCCGACGATCTCTTCGCCTCCGCGGCCGGTGACGCAGCCCACGCCGCCGCGGACCTCAACGCGCCGCTGGCGGTGCGGATGCGACCCCGTGACCTCGACGAGGTGCGAGGTCAGCGCGAGGTGCTGCGCCCGGGTTCACCGCTGCGCCGGCTCGTGGAGGGCAGCGCCAACGCGGTCGCCGGACCGATGTCGGCGATCCTGTGGGGACCGCCCGGGACGGGCAAGACGACGCTGGCCCACCTCGTGGCGACCGCGGCGGACCGGGACTTCGTCCAGCTGTCGGCGGTGACCGCGGGCGTCAAGGACGTGCGCGCGGTGCTCGAGCGGGCGTCGACCAACCGGTCGATGTACGGCCGCCAGACGGTGCTCTTCCTCGACGAGATCCACCGCTTCTCCAAGGCGCAGCAGGACGCCCTGCTGCCGGGGGTGGAGAACCGGGAGGTCGTCCTCGTCGCGGCGACGACGGAGAACCCGAGCTTTTCGGTCATCGCGCCGCTGCTCTCGCGCTCGATCCTCGTCACCCTCGAGTCCCTGACCCGCGAGGAGGTCGGCGAGGTCATCGACGCCGCCCTGACGGACGATCGGGGGCTCGCCGGCGGGTATGACCTGGCCGACGACGCGCGGGAGCACCTCGTCGCGATCGCCGGAGGCGATGCCCGACGGGCACTGACCTCCCTCGAGGCCTCGGCCGGGGTGGCCGACGATGACTTCCCCTTCGGCCGAGAGGTCCCCGCGACGGGGGTGCCGCTCACGCTCGCGCACGTCGAGCAGGCGGTCGCCCGTGCCGCGGTGCGCTACGACCGCACCGGCGACCAGCACTACGACGTCGCCTCCGCCTTCATCAAGTCGATGCGGGGCTCCGACGTCGACGCGGCGCTGCACTACCTCGCACGCCAGCTCGAGGCGGGGGAGGACCCGCGCTTCATCGCTCGGCGGGTCGTCATCTCCGCGTCCGAGGACGTGGGCATGGGCGACCCGACGGCGCTGCAGACGGCGGTGGCCGCGATGCACGCCGTCGCGCAGATCGGGATGCCCGAGGCGCGGATCATCCTCGCCCAGGCCGTCGTCCACAACACGCTGGCGCCGAAGTCCAACGCGGCGTACACGGGCATCAACGAGGCCGTCGCCGACGTGCGCGCCGGCAAGGTGCAGGCCGTCCCGCCGCACCTGCGCGGCAGCGGCTACACGCAGGCGTCGGACCGCGCGGCTGCCGCGAGCGGGGGAGCGAAGGTCGAGGGGTACGTCTACGCGCACGACCAGCCGGAGGGCGTGGCGGCACAGCAGTACCTGCCCGACGACCTGCACGCGGAGCTGGCCGAGCGCTCGTACTACCGGCCCACGGACCGGGGGTTCGAGGCGCGGCTGCAGGAGCGGTGGGCTTGGCTCAGGGAGCGTCTGCGGGGTCGGTGACCGGACCGTCCGGCGCCTCGGCGAGCAGCTCGCGCACCCTCGGGATCACCTGCTCGCCGTAGAGCCGGATCGAGGACATCCGCTGCTCGTGGGGCAGCGTGCCGTTGGTGTACTTCAGCTGGAAGCGCGAGGCGCGCAGGGTGCGCATCGTCGTCGCGATCTTGCGGGCGACCGTCTCGGGTGACCCGACGTACACGGCCCCCTCGGGAGCGATCTGCGCGCGGGCGGCGGCCTCGGTCATGGGCGGCCAGCCACGCTCCGACCCGAGCTTGCGCATCTGGTCGATGAAGTGCGGCAGGTACTCCTGGGCGGCCTGCTCGTCGGTCTCGGCGACGTGGCCGGGGGAGTGCACGCCGACCGGCAGCCCGGGGTGGCCGGACTCCGCGCACGCGCGGCGGTAGAGGTCGGCCAGAGGCGCGAACTGGGCGCTCGCGCCGCCGATGATCGCGATGACGATCGGCAGCCCGTAGCGGGCGGCGCGGACCACGGAGGCCGGGGTGCCGCCGACGCCGACCCACGTGGGCAGCCGGCCGGACTCGGTCGGAGGCATGATCCGGTCGACGGCCAGAGGCGGGCGCACGGACCCCTCCCAGCGCACCGGCTCCTCGCGCAGGACGTGGGCGAGCAGGTCCAGTTTGTCCGAGAAGAGCACCTCGTAGTCGTCGAGGTCGAGGCCGAAGAGCGGGAAGGACTCGATGAAGGAGCCGCGCCCGACGGTGATCTCCGCGCGGCCGTGCGAGAGCGCGTCCACCGTGGAGAACCGCTCGAAGACCCGGACCGGGTCGTCCGAGCTGAGCACGGTGACCGACGTGCCGAGCCGGATCCGCTCGGTCGTCGTGGCCAGCCCGGCGAGCAGGGTGTCGGGGGCCGAGATCGCGTAGTCCGGGCGGTGGTGCTCACCGACGCCGAAGACGTCGACGCCGAGCCGGTCCGCGAGCTGGCCCTCCGCGAGGACCTCCCGGATGACCTCGGCGGCTGGGAGGGGGTGGCCCTCGGCGTCGAGTGCGATGTCGCCGAAGGTGTCGAGACCGAGCTGGATCGTCATGGGACAAATCTATGGCCGGCGCGGTCAGGAGACGCCACACTTCGGCCATGCCCGCCCCGATCCACGAGTACGCCGCCGCCCTGCACGAGCACCTCACGCGGTTCCCGCCGACGGAGGGCTTTCGACTCGTCGACGTCCGTGCCGAGGCAGACCAAGCGGCGGACGACACCACGGACACGAAGGGGGACCAGGTCGCCGTGGTCTTCCGGTGGCGGCGCAACCCGCACACCTTCGTCCTGCGCTTCGACCGGGAGTTCGCCGGAGTCTTCGGGCCCGAGGACGCGGTGACGCGGACGCCGCACGACGACGTCGTGCGCGAGGTGTGGTGCGAGAACGTCGGGTTCTGGCTCATGGAGGAGCTCGACACCGGGCTGCTGGCCCGCGCTCGGCGCCGTCGTGCGGGCCCGGAGATCGTCCTCACTGCGCCAGTGCCGCAGACCCACGACGCACCGCAGGTCTGGGTCGACGAGGTGCCGCAGTTCGCCCCCGAAGTGCACCTGCCGTGGCGCATCCACGCCCGGTTGGCGGCGCGGAGCGTGCTGGCCCGGATCCGTGGCCGCCGGGCGCCCATGGCGTGGGCGACGTGGGGCTCTCTGGACGCGGAGCCCGGCGACGGCCTGCGCGACGGCGAGTGGCTGGGAGAGGCGGGGATGGACCCGGCTCGGGTTCGGGCGATCCGGGACGACGGACGACTGCTCGTCTGGTTGCAGGCGCTGACCGATGCGCTCGAGGACCTGGCGGTCGGACAGTGCGCGGTCGTGACGACCGTCGATCCGCAGATCGCGCGGATAGAGGTCCTCGAGACCACCAACCGGGCACCAGAGGGGCTGCGGGACCGCCTCGTCCTCGCCGGGGTCCACGTGGCGGCCGACGAAGGCGCGCGCACCGTCCTCGTGCCGGACGGACGCGGCGGTGACGAGGCCGTCGACACCGCGCTGTGCTGAGGCCGGTCGCGGACCGGTGGGTAAGGTAGGGGCCATGACCGTGCCTCTCGGACGGCCGCGCCGGACCACCGCGCGGCGAGCTATCTCGGGGGCGACCCGCGCCTGACGCGCCGCTCGCCCCCTTCGCTCCTGCCCCGAGAACCCCACTGCACCACTGATTGGACGCGAACACCCATGGAAACTGCCGAGATCCGGCGCCGTTGGCTCAGCTTCTTCGAGGGCAAGGGACACACGGTCGTCCCCTCCGCCCCGCTGATCCACGAGGACCCCAACCTCCTCTTCGTCAACGCCGGCATGGTCCCCTTCAAGCCCTACTTCCTCGGGCAGGAGACCCCGGCCTGGACGCGCGCCACGAGCGTGCAGAAGTGCGTGCGCACCGGTGACATCGACGAGGTCGGCAAGACCTCGCGCCACGGCACCTTCTTCCAGATGAACGGCAACTTCTCCTTCGGCGACTACTTCAAGCGCGACGCCATCGCCTTCGCCTGGGAGCTGCTCACCACGCCCCAGCCCGAGGGCGGCTACGGCCTCGACCCCGAGCGCCTGTGGGCGACGGTCTACACCGACGACGACGAGGCCGAGCAGCTGTGGCTCGAGCTGACGTCGATCCCCAAGGAGCGGATCGTGCGTCGCGCCGAGGCCGACAACTACTGGTCGATGGGTGTGCCCGGGCCGGGCGGCCCGTGCAGCGAGATCTTCTACGACCGCGGCGTGGAGTACGGCCGCGAGGGCGGGCCCGAGGTCGACGAGGACCGCTACATGGAGATCTGGAACCTCGTCTTCATGCAGTACGAGCTCTCCGCGGTCCGTTCCAAGTCGGACTTCGACGTCGCCGGCCCGCTGCCGGCGCAGAACGTCGACACCGGCATGGGTCTGGAGCGGATCGCGAGCATCCTCCAGGGCGTCGACAACATGTACGAGATCGACGAGGTCTACCCCGTGCTGGAGAAGGCGGCGGAGATGACCGGCCGCAGCTACGGGACGCAGTCCGGCCAGACCGCCGGTGACTCCCACCCCGACGACGTCCACCTGCGGGTCGTCGCCGACCACGTGCGCTCCTCACTCATGCTCATCGGTGACGGTGTCACCCCCGGCAACGAGGGCCGCGGTTACGTGCTGCGGCGCATGCTGCGCCGCGCGGTGCGCGCGATGCGCCTGCTCGGCTACGACGAGCCCGCCCTGCCCCACCTGCTGCCCGTCTCGATGGAGCGGATGAGCGCGTCCTACCCGGAGCTGCGCACCGGCTTCGACCGGATCGCGCAGATCGCCTATGCCGAGGAGCAGGCCTTCCGCCGCACCCTCGCGCAGGGCACGACGATCCTCGACACCGCGGTGGCGCGCACCAAGGAGGGCGGTGGCGACACCCTCGCCGGCGAGCAGGCCTTCGCGCTGCACGACACCTACGGATTCCCGATCGACCTCACGCTCGAGATGGCGGCCGAGCAGGGGCTGAAGGTCGACCGCGACGGCTTCGTGCGGCTCATGGACGAGCAGCGCCAGCGCGCCAAGGCCGACGCCAAGGCCAAGAAGGGCGGACACGCCAACACCGAGGTGTGGAAGGAGCTGCGCTCGCTTGGCGCGACCGACTGGCGCGCCTACGAGGAGCTGACGACGACCGGCTCGGTCGTCGGCCTCGTGCGCGACGGCGCCCGGGTCGAGGAGCTCGAGCCCGGCCAGACCGGCCAGGTCGTGCTCGACCGGACGAGCTTCTACGCCGAGTCCGGTGGCCAGATCGCCGACTCCGGCGTCATCGTCGTCGACGGTGCGCGCCTGCTCGTGCGCGACGTCCAGCGCCCGGTCAAGGGCCTGGTCGTCCACACCGTCGAGGTCACCGACGGCGCCGTGCGGGTCGGTCAGGAGTCCTCCGCCGAGGTCGACCCGCAGTGGCGCATCGACGCCTGCCAGGCGCACTCGGGCACCCACGTCGTCCACGCGGCGCTGCGCCAGGTGCTTGGCCCGTCGGCCCTGCAGTCCGGCTCCTACAACAAGCCCGGCTACCTGCGTCTGGACTTCGCGTGGAACCAGTCGCTGTCCGCGGACGCCCGCGCCGAGATCGAGCACGTCGCCAACCTCGCGGTGCGCGACGACTTGCCGGTCTCCGCGGACTGGATGACCCTGCCCGAGGCGCGCGATCGTGGCGCGCTGGCGCTCTTCGGCGAGACCTACGACGAGCAGGTGCGCGTCATCGAGATCGGCGGCGAGTGGTCGCGCGAGCTGTGCGGTGGCACCCACGTGCGCCACTCGAGCCAGATCGGCGCCCTCACCCTCACCGGTGAGTCCTCCGTCGGCTCCGGCGTGCGCCGCCTCGAGGCCTACGTCGGCATGAACGCGCTCGCGCACCTGGCGACCGAGCGGGCCCTCGTCGCCGAGCTGTCGACGATCGTCAAGGCGCCGGCCGCCGACCTGCCCGAGCGTGTCTCCGAGCTGGTGACGCGCCTGCGCGAGGTCGAGAAGGAGCTGGAGAAGGTGCGCCGCGAGCAGGTGGCCGCCTCGGCCGGCTCGCTGACCGACGCTGCCACCGACGTGGGCGGCGTGACCTACATCGGCCAGCACATCGCCGGGGGAGCGCCCGACGACCTGCGGCAGATGGTGACCGACACCCGCTCCCGCCTCGGCGAGGAGCGCCCGACGGTCGTCGCCCTCACCGGTGACGGCGCGGGCAAGCCGGTCGTCGTCATCGCCACCAACGAGGCCGCCCGGGCGAAGGGGGTCAAGGCCGGCGCGCTCGTGCGGGTCGCGGCCCAGGTGCTCGGTGGCGGTGGTGGCGGCAAGGACGACCTCGCCCAGGGCGGCGGCCAGGACGTCACCAAGGTCGAGGACGCGCTGGCGGCCGTCGAGCGCGAGCTCGGTGACTGAGGCAGCGGGCTCCGTGCGCCCCGGTGTGCGCATCGGCGTCGACGTCGGGGACGCCCGGGTCGGGGTCGCCTCGAGCGACCCCTCGGGCCTGCTCGCGACGCCCGTCGAGACGGTCGCGCGTGATGTCGAGCACAACTCCGACGTCGATCGGGTCGTGGAGATCGCCACGGAGCTCGAGGCGGTCGAGGTCGTCGTCGGTCTCCCGCGCTCCCTGGACGGGAGCGAGGGGCCGGCGGCGGCCAAGGCCCGGGAGTGGGCCGCGCACCTGCGCTCCGCGCTCGGGCGGGCCCCGATCGGCAACACGCCGATCCGCCTGGTGGACGAGCGGCTGACGACGGTGGATGCTCATCGGGGTCTGCGCGACAGCGGGCTGGCCGGACGACGCCACCGGGGTGTCGTCGACCAAGCAGCGGCCGTCCTCATCCTGCAGACTGCGCTGGACACGGAACGCGCAACCGGTGGACCCCCCGGAGAACGGGTCGGTCGGCCGCGCCGACGCACGCCGCGGAAGGGCAAGGACGCATGAGCGAGCTGGACGAGGACATCTTCGACGAGGAGTCCCGCACCGGGCACTCACGACGGGCACGACGTGCCGAGGAGGTCCGCTCCTCGCGGCGCGGAGGCGTCGGCTGCCTGGCGATGGTCCTGGCCGCCGCCGTGGTCGTCGCGGCGATGTTCTTCGCCTTCGGCTCGCTGCGCTCCCTCGTCCCGGGCGGTTCCGAGTCCACGGACTTCGAGGGCCCCGGTCACGGGAGCGTCGAGGTGGAGGTCGAGTCGGGGATGGCCGGCTCCGAGATCGGTGAGGCGCTCGTCGAGGCGGGCGTCATCAAGACCACGAGCAGCTTCACCCAGGTCGCGACGGCCCAGCCGGACAAGGCCGGCTCGATCCAGCCGGGGACCTACTCGATGCTCAAGGAGATGCCGGCCTCGGACGCCTTCGACCGGCTGCTCGACCCGGCCAACCGGGTCGGCTCCGGCATCACCATCCCCGAGGGCCTGTGGCGCTCGGAGATCTACGAGCGCCTGTCCAAGGGGACCGGCACGCCGGTCTCCGAGTACGAGCAGGCCGAGGACTCCTCGAAGCTCGAGCTGCCCGACGAGGCCGGCGGCGAGGTGGAGGGATGGCTCTTCCCGTCGACCTACGAGTTCGACAAGAAGACGAGCGCGGTCGAGCAGCTCAACACGATGATCAAGATGACGACCGACGAGCTGAAGAAGGCCGGGGTCGAGCGCTCCGACTGGGAGCGCACGCTCACCGTCGCCTCGATCGTCGAGGGTGAGGCCGGTGCGGCCGACCGCGGCAAGGTCGCCCGGGTCGTCGAGAACCGCCTCGAGGACGTCACCGGCCCGACCGTCGGCATGCTGCAGATGGACTCCACGATCCACTACATGCTCAGGAAGCGGGGCACGATCACGACCTCCGACAAGGAGCGTGACACCGACAACCCGTACAACACCTACAAGAACAAGGGCCTGCCCCCCGGTCCGATCAACAATCCCGGTGCCGAGGCCATCGAGGCCGCGGAGAACCCCGAGGACGGCGACTGGCTCTTCTTCGTCACCGTGGACCCGGAGTCGGGTGAGACCAAGTTCACGGCCGACGAGTCCGAGCACCAGCGCAATGTCGACGAGTTCTGCCGCAACACCGGCAGCTGCGAGTGACGTCGTGGCCCGGCGCGCGGGCGTGCTCGGCAGCCCCATCCGGCACTCGCTCTCGCCGACCCTGCACCGGGCCGCCTACGCGGCCGCCGGTCTGCCGGACTGGGAGTACACGGCCCACGAGGTGGACGAAGGGGGTCTGACCCCCTTCGTCGCCGGGCTCGACGATGACTGGCGCGGGCTGAGCCTGACGATGCCGCTCAAGGTCGCGGCCTTCGACGTCGCCGAGCAGGTGAGCCCGCTCGCTCGCGCGGCGGGCGCGATCAACACGCTCGTGCGCACCGACACCGGGTGGAGTGCCGACAACACCGACGTCCACGGGGTGACGCAGGCACTCCTCGACGCCGGGGCGGCCGGCACCACCTCGGCCACCGTCGTCGGGTCGGGTGCCACCGCGCGCTCGGCCGTGCTCGGCCTCGTGGGGCTGGGCGCCACGCGCATCACCGTCGCCGCGCGCACCCCGCAGCGCGCCGAGGCGCTGCGCGGCGTCGCCGACGTCGACCTGCGGGTCGTGCCGCTCGCCGACTGGGCCGGCACCGGGGACCGTACGTTCGTCTCGACGCTGCCGGGGGGCACGGCCAATGCCGCGGCTGCGGAGCACGCGGGCCCCGGCCTGGCCGACGCCGTCGTCCTCGACGTCGTCTACGCGGACTGGCCGACCCCCTTCGCTCGGGCTGCTCGGGAGCACGGGGCCCAGGTGGTCTCCGGTCTGGAGATGCTCGTTCACCAGGCGGCGCGTCAGTTCGAGCTCTTCACCGGGACGCCGGCGCCCGTCGCGGCGATGCAGGCCGCGGGCCGGGCCGCCCTGGGCCACACCCCGGACGCCTGACGGCCACCTCGGCCGGGGATGCGAGGATTCGTGCCATGTTGCGTTGGTTGACTGCTGGTGAGTCGCACGGCCAGGCCCTCGTGGCGACCCTCGAGGGGCTGCCCGCCGGGGTCGAGGTGACGACGTCCGACGTGGCCGCGGCCCTGGCCCGGCGTCGTCTGGGCTACGGGCGCGGTGCCCGGATGAAGTTCGAGCAGGACCAGGTGACCTTCCTCGGGGGCGTGCGCCACGGCAGCACCCTCGGCTCACCGCTCGCGGTGATGATCGGCAACACCGAGTGGCCGAAGTGGGAGACCGTCATGAGCGCCGACCCGGTCGCGAGCGAGGCACTCGCCGCAGCCGACGACGTCAACGCGGAGAAGGAGATCGCCCGCAACCGCCCGCTGACCCGCCCGCGCCCCGGTCACGCTGACCTCGTGGGGATGCAGAAGTACGGCTTCGACGAGGCCCGCCCCATCCTCGAGCGGGCATCCGCGCGCGAGACCGCGGCCCGGGTCGCGCTCGGCGAGGTGGCCGAGCGGTTCCTCGAGCAGGCCTACGGCATCCGCCTCGTCGCGCACACCGTGGCGATCGGCGAGGGCTCGGCGCCCGCCGACGGGCCGCTGCCGACGCCGGACGACACCCCGGCGCTCGACGCCAACCCCGTGCGCGCGATGACCCGTGCGGGCACCGACGCGATGGTCGCCGAGATCGAGGCGGCCAAGAAGGACGGCGACACCCTCGGCGGCGTCGTCGAGGTCCTCGCCTACGGCCTGCCGCCGGGCCTGGGCAGCCACGTCCACTGGGACCGTCGCCTCGACGCGCGCCTGGCCGGCGCGCTCATGGGCATCCAGGCGATCAAGGGCGTCGAGGTCGGTGACGGCTTCACCACCGCGCGCCGCCGCGGCTCGGCCGCCCACGACGAGATGGAGCGCGACGCCGACGGCGTCATCCACCGGCGCAGTGGCCGAGCCGGCGGGACCGAAGGGGGCATGAGCACCGGCGACGTGCTGCGCGTGCGGGCGGCGATGAAGCCGATCAGCACCGTGCCCCGGGCGCTGGAGACCGTCGACGTCACCGGCAGCGACCCGGCGACGGCCATCCACCAGCGCTCCGACGTGTGCGCCGTGCCGGCCGCCGGCGTCGTCGCGCAGGCGATGGTCGCCCTTGTGGTCGCCGAGGCCTGTGTCGAGAAGTTCGGCGGGGACTCGGTCGCGGAGACCGCCCGCAACCACCGCGCCTACCTCGAGGCGATCCCGGAGCTCATGCGGACGTGGCAGGAGTGAGCGGCGCCCCCTTCGTCGTCGTCATCGGTCCTCCCGGCGTCGGCAAGTCGACCGTGGCCCGTGGGCTCGCCGACCGTCTCGGGCGTCCACTGCTCGACTCCGACACGATCGTCGAGGAGCGCGAGGGGCGCAGCATCTCCGACATCTTCGTCGAGTCCGGTGAGGAGCACTTCCGCGCCGCCGAGCAGGAGGCCGTGCTCGACGCGCTCGAGCAGGACGGCGTCGTCCTCGCGCTCGGCGGGGGAGCGCCGATGATCCCCGCGGTCACCGAGGCGCTGTCCCGTCATCGTGTGCTCTTCCTCGACGTCGGCATCGCCGACGCGGCCAAGCGGATCGGCTTCGACAAGAGCCGCCCCCTGCTGTCGGTCAACCCGCGGCAGAGCTGGATCAGGACCATGGAGACCCGCCGTCCGACCTACGACTCACTGGCGACCCACCGGGTGGACACCGCGGGGCGGGACGTCGACGCGGTGGTCGCCGAGGCGCTGACCCTGCTGGAGGACGCATGAGCCAGACCACGACCATCGCCGTCGGCGAGGACTACGACGTGCTCGTCGGGCACAGCGTCTCCGCGCGGGTCGCCGAGGTCCTGCCGCAGGGCGTCGCACGGGTCCTCGTCGTGCACGGCGAGCCGCTGGCCCCCTTCGCCGACCCGATCGTGGCCGCGCTGCGCGGGGCCGGGATCGAGGTGCATGTCGCCGCCGTCCCCGACGCCGAGGCGGCCAAGACCGTCGAGGTCGCCGCGGGTCTGTGGGCGAGCATGGGCCGGGCCGGGTTCACCCGCAGCGACGCCGTCGTGGCCGTCGGCGGCGGCAGCGTCACCGACCTCGGCGGCTGGGCCGCCGCCGCCTGGTTGCGCGGGGTCGCCGTCGTCCACGTGCCGACGACCGTCCTGGGCATGGTCGACGCCGCCGTCGGCGGCAAGACGGGGATCAACACGGCCGAGGGCAAGAACCTCGTCGGCGCCTTCCACACCCCGGCCGCGGTGCTGTGCGACCTCGACCACCTGGCCACCCTGCCGCCCGCGGACCTGTCCGCCGGTCTCGCCGAGGTCGTCAAGGGTGGCTTCATCGCGGACCCGCGCATCCTCGAGATCGTCGAGGCCGACGCGTCCGGCGTCCAGGACCCGGGCTCGGACTCGCTGCGCGAAGTCATCGAGCGCAAGATCGCGGTCAAGGCCTCCGTCGTCGCGGCGGACCTGCGCGAGTCGCACCTGCGCGAGATCCTCAACTACGGCCACACGCTCGGGCACGCCATCGAGCACCACGAGGGCTACCGCATGCGGCACGGCGAGGCCGTCGCGATCGGCATGGTCTTCGCCGCCGAGGTGGCCCACCGGACCGGGCGGATCGACGCGGACCTGCTCGAGCGGCACCGCTACGTCCTCGGCCTCCTCGGCCTCCCGACGAGCTACTCGGGTGCCACCTTCGACGAGCTGCTCGCCGCCCTGCGTCGTGACAAGAAGACCCGCGGGGCCACGCTGCGCTTCGTCGTCCTCGACGGTCTGGCCGCACCCGCGCGCCTCGAGGGCCCCGAGGAGCAGCTGCTCCGCGACGCCTACGCCGCCCTGGTCTGATCGGTCAGGGAGCGGACGAAGGGGGGTCCAGCTCGGCCTCGTGCACGGTGATCGCGACCTGCACCCGGTTGTCCGCCCCGAGCTTGTCGAGGATGCGCCCCACGTGCGCCTTGACCGTGGCGACGCTCAGGTAGAGCGTGCGCGAGATCTCGGCGTTGGACAGGCCCGCTCCGACCGCGCGGGCGACCTCGAGCTCGCGGTCGGTGAGTGCCGCCAGGCGCTGACGGGCCGCGTCGCGGGAGTCGTCGGCGCCGCGACGGGCGGCACCGCGCACCGACTCGAGCACCCGTGAGGTGACGCTGGGGGAGAGGATCGACTGCCCCGCCGCGACCAGGCGCACCGCCTCGACGATGCGGTCGGGCGGCGTGTCCTTGAGCAGGAAGCCGTCCGCCCCGTGCTGCAGGGCACGCATGACGTCGTCGTCCGCGTCGAAGGTCGTCAGCACGATCACCTTGCTCGGCGACCCGCTGCGCACGAGCTCCTCGGTCGCCGCGAGCCCGTCGAGGCGCGGCATGCGGATGTCCATGAGCACGACGTCGGGGGAGTGCTCGGCGATGACCGACAGGCCCGCTCGTCCGTCGTCCGCCTGGGCCACGACGGTGATCTCGGGCGCCGCGCCGAGGATCATCGACAGCGCGGTGCGGACCATGGCGTCGTCGTCGACGAGGACGACGGAGATGGGGGCGCTCACGTCGCCCACGGTAGTGACACGACCAGCCGGTGCTGGTCGCGGGTGTCCCACCCATGGCTCATCTCGCCTCCGGCCAGCTCGACCCGCTCGGCCAGACCGAGCAGGCCGAGACCTGATCCGGGGACGGCCGGCTGCGACCCCACGGCGCGCGGGTTGACCACCTCGACCCGCAGGACGTCACCGGGGCGCCCCGAGAGCGTCACGGTCACCGCAGCCCCGGGGGCGTGCTTGCGGGCATTGGTCAGCCCCTCCTGGACGACGCGGTAGGCGGTGCGTCCGGTCGACTCCGGCACCGCGGAGAGGTCGACACCACCGTCGTCGAGCGTGACCCTCGTGCCGGCGGCGCGGGCGTCGTCGAGCAGCTCGGGCAGGTCGCGCAGGGTGTGCTGGGGGCGAAGGGAGCCACTCCCGTCCTCGTCGCGCAGGACTCCGAGCACCTCGCGCAGGTCGGTCAGGGCGGCGCGAGCGTTGGTGTCGATGGCCGCGATCGCCTCGCGTCGCTCGCCCTCGGGCAGGTCCGGTCGGTAGGTGAGCAGGCCGGAATGCATCGTCACGAGCGAGATGCGGTGGGCGAGGACGTCGTGCATCTCCCGGGCGATGCGCGAGCGCTCCGCCGTCTGCGCCTGCGCGACCCGCGCGCTCTGCTCGGCCTCGGCGGAGCGCGCCCGGTCGACCCACGAGGCGACGAGGGCGCGTCGAGAACCGATGGCGTAGCCGATGGCCACATTGACGATGATGATCAGCGCGGTGAGGACCGCCTCCACCCAGAGGGGCAGGGGCTCGCGCTCGGGGTAGACCACGCGGGTGTTCACGAGGCTGACGAGGACGGACAGGGCCGTGACCGGCACGATCTCGCGCCACCGGCGGCGGGTCGCGAGGGAGACGAGGACGATCGACTGGGCGCCCGCGGCGAAGACCGAGACCCCGGTGAGGAGGGTGGTGACGACCGCGATGGGGACCGGCCACCGACGGCGCAGGATCATCAGCCCGGTGGCCACGAGCCCGATGACCGGGTCGACGAGGACGAGCCAGAAGGTGCGGAAGGTGTCCGGCAGCTCCTCCTGCGGGGAGGGGAAGGTCATGACCGCGGTCAAGGTCCAGACGAAGAGCCCGAGGAGCAGCGCGGCGCCGACCCGCCACGTGGTGTCCCACCAGGTGAGTCGGTCGGGGTCGCGCTCCTCGCGAGGCGGTCTCGTGGTCACGGGCCCCACCGTAGGCGCACCCGCGCCGCGCGGGTATCCGTCCGTGGGATGATCTGTTCGCCGGCACCCCCGACCAAAGGAGGGGGTCGGGTCGAGACCGGGGACCGATGCCCCCTTCGCCCGATCCTTGGAGGGTTGGACCCATGATCACGGTCTCCCACCTCAGCAAGCGCTACGGCGATTTCACCGCCGTCGACGACATCACCTTCACCGCCCGGCCGGGCAGCGTCACCGGCTTCCTCGGGCCCAACGGCGCCGGCAAGTCCACCGCGATGCGGATGATGACCGGGCTGACGCCGCCGAGCTCCGGGGAGGCACTCGTCCTCGGTCGCCGCTACCGCGACCTGCCCAACCCGGGTCGCCACGTCGGCGTCATGCTCGACGCCTCGGCGCAGCACCCGGGCCGCACCGGCCGTGAGGTCCTCACCCTCGCGGCGCGGACGATCGGGGTCGGGTCCGACGCCGTGGACCGCGGCCTGGCCACCGTCGGCCTCACCGACAAGGAGGCCGGGCGTCGGGTGCGCAACTACTCGCTCGGCATGCGCCAGCGCCTCGGGCTGGCGGCCGCGCTCATCGGCGACCCGCAGGTCCTCGTCCTCGACGAGCCCGCCAACGGCCTGGACCCGCAGGGCATCCACTGGATGCGTGGGCTGCTGCGCGGCTTCGCCGATCGTGGAGGCACGGTGCTGCTGTCCTCGCACCTGCTCTCGGAGGTGCAGATCATCGCCGACGAGCTCGTCATCATCGGCCACGGCCGGGTCGTCGCCGAGGGCACCGTCGACAGCCTGCTCCAGCAGCAGGGCACCCGGGTGCGCTCGGTCGACGACGAGGCCCTGGCCGCCGCCCTCGTCGCGGGCGGCATCGACGTCACCCGCACCCCAGCCGGCCTGCTCGCCCAGACGAGCAGCGAGGCCGTCGGCCGGATCGCACTCGACGCCCGCATCGTCCTCACCGACCTCGCCGCCGGCTCCGCCGGCGGCCTCGAGGAGCTCTTCCTCACCCTGACCGCCGCAGAGTCCCGAGAGGGGATCGCCGCATGAGCACCGCAGCCACGACCACGGACGTCCCGACCACCGAACCCACCGCCCGCCCCGAGCCCGGTGCCCCCGTCGACATCTCCGGCGACCGCATCCCCTTCGCCCGCCTCGTCGTCATCGAGCTGCGCAAGATGGTCGACACCCGTGCCGGGATGTGGATGCTCATCACGATGGCGGGCATCAGCTTCCTCATCGCCGCAGGCCTGCTCCTGTGGGGTGAGGACGGGGGCGAGCCCTTCACCAACTTCCTCGGTCTCATCGTGATGCCGACGATGATCTTGCTGCCGATCATGGGCATCATGTCCGCCACGCAGGAGTGGAGCCAGCGCACCGGCTTGGCGACCTTCACCCTCGTGCCCCGACGCGGACGGATCATCGCGGCCAAGATCGCCGCAGCCCTCGTGCTCTGCCTGCTGCTGCTCACCGCGGCCGGGGCAGCGGCCGCGCTCGGTACGGCACTCGGCGGTGGGGACTTCACCCTGACTGGCATCTCCCTGGCCGGCGTCGTGCTCGCGGGCCTGATCTACACCCTCCAGGGCGTCGCCTTCGGCGCGGCCTTCCTCAACACCCCGATCGCCATCGTCAGCAGCCTGGTGCTGCCGACGGTGTGGACCGTGCTGACGGCGATGAGCGAGTGGATGAGGGACGCCGCGGAGTGGCTGGACCTCAACGTCGTCACGGTTCCGCTGACGACCGGCACGATGACCGGTGAGAACTGGGCCCAACTCGCCACGGCGACCCTGGCCTGGGTCGGCCTGCCGCTCGCGATCGGGACCTACCGGATCCTCACCCGCGAGGTGAAGTGACCGGCACCCGCTCGTCGTCCGCCGAGGGCGCGGTCCGCGACATGATCTCGATGATCGCGGCCGCGTCCTCGTCGCCGAGCACGCCCCAGCCGGGCTCATACCCGTAGACCTCGGCGAGCGGCGTCGACTTGCGGTCGCCCAGGAGCAGCTCCACGTCGTCGACGGTCAGCAGACCGGGGTGCCACACCCCGCACGCCTCGGAGACCTTGAGCAGGTCGCGACGCAGCGTCCGGATGTAGTTGTTGACCCGGTGGGCCTTGAGCGTCGGGTCGAGGCCGCGCGCCAGCCACTGGTTCTGCGTCGCCACGCCCGTGGGGCAGTGGTCGGTGTGGCACTTCTGCGCCTGGATGCACCCGATGGCGAGCATCGCCTCGCGTGCCACGTGCACCATGTCGACACCGAGTGCGAAGGCGACGAGCGCGTTCTCCGGCAGCCCGAGCTTGCCGGAGCCCACCCACACCACACGGTCGGCGAGACCGGCCCGCGCGAAGATGCCGTGGACCCGGGCGAAGGCGAGCCGGAAGGGCAGGGCCACTGCGTCGCTGAAGACGAGCGGAGCGGCGCCGGTCCCCCCTTCGCCGCCGTCGATCGCGATGAAGTCGACGCCCCGGGAGCCGTCGCCCATGGCCTCGGCCAGCTCCTCCCAGAAGCCCATGTCTCCGACCGCCGACTTGATGCCCACGGGCAGGCCGGTCTCGTCGGCGATCCGCTCGACGAACTCGAGCATGGAGTCGACGTCGGTGAAGACGGTGTGGCGTGAGGGGCTGGAGCAGTCCTCGCCCCGGGGGATGCCGCGCGTCTGCGCGATCTCCTCGGAGATCTTGGCCGCCGGCAGCATGCCGCCGAGGCCGGGCTTGGCGCCCTGGCTCAGCTTGATCTCGACCGCCTTGACCGGAGCGGAGGCGACGACCTCCTTGAGCTTGTCGAGGTCGAAGCGGCCCTCGTCGTCACGGCAGCCGAAGTAGCCGGTGCCGATCTGGAAGATCAGGTCACCGCCCTGACGGTGGTAGGGCGAGAGCGAGCCCTCGCCCGTCAGGTGCATGCACCCGGCGAGCCGGGCGCCCTCGTTGAGCGCGTGCACGGCGTTGCCCGAGAGCGAGCCGAAGCTCATCGAGGAGATGTTGACCACGGACTCCGGACGGAAGGCGTGCCGACGGCCCCGCGCCGCACCGAGCACCTTGGCGCAGGGGAGTGGGGAGGCCTCGCCGTCATGGACCGAGGTGGACGCGGCCACGTCGGAAAAGGTGCGGTGCTTGAAGATCGGGTAGCCCTCGACCCGCTCGACGTCGTTGTCCGTGCCGAAGCCGACGTAGTTGTTCTCCATCTTCGACGACGCGTAGACCCAGGCGCGCTGGTCCCGACTGAAGGGTCGCTCCTCGTCGTTGCTCGTCACGATGTACTGCCGCAGCTCGGGGCCGATCCGCTCGAGGAGGTAGCGCGCGTTGGCGACGACGGGGAAGTTGCGCTTGAGCGAGTGCTGCTTCTGGAGGAGGTCGCGGGCGGCGAGCCCGGCGGTCCCGGCGGCGGCGAGCGTGGCGAGGGCGAGCGTGGACTTCATGCCCGCCATACTGCCTGCTGCGTGTGGGCCGGTGTGAGGATGGGCGGCATGGCTTCGATGAACGTGCGACGACGGTGGGGGCTCACCGCTGCGCTGGTCGTGGTCCTCGCGCTCCTCGTCGGGTGGCGGGCGACCACGGACGACGCCCCGCAGGCGCCCACCGGACCGTCGGGCACCGCGTTCTACGAGACGAGCGCCGAGCAGCTCGCCGCAGGCCGCCACGGGAGCCTCATCTGGTCCCGCCGGGTGGTGGAGGGGCCGACGATCGGTGGGACGACGCACCTGGTCATGTACCGCTCCACCGATGCGAAGGGGGAGCCCGTCGCCGTCTCGGGGGTGGTCTCGATCCCCACCGGTGAGCCCCCGGAGGGCGGCTGGCCGGTCATCAGCTGGGGCCACGGCACCACCGGCATGGCCGACGACTGCGCGCCCTCGCGGTCGCTCGTCGACCAGCAGACCGGCGTGTACTCGGCGTCGATGGACCGCGCGACTGCCGACCTGGTCGACGAGGGGTATGCCGTCGTGCGCACCGACTACGAGGGACTCGGGACACCCGGACCACACCCGTACCTCATGGGCCAGTCGGCGGGTGCCGCGATGACCGACATCGTCCTGGCGGCCCACGAGCTCTCGCCCGACCTGTCCCCGCGCTGGGTGGCCATGGGGCACTCGCAGGGAGCGCAGGCGGCCCTGTTCACCAGCCGCTTCACCCAGGCCTACTCGCCGGGCATCGACCTGACCGGCATCGTCGCGCTCGCGCCACCGAGCCAGCTCGGCGTCGTCGTGGACATGGCCGACGGCAGCCGGGCCCCGTCGACGACCGAGGAGGAGCGCGCCGCCGCGACCGACTCGGCGTCGGGGTCCGGATTCCTGGGTCCGCTCGTCGTCTCCGCCGCCCGGGTGACGGGAGTCCCGGTCGAGGACGTGGTCTCACCGGCGGGCCGGGAGCTGCTGCCACAGCTGGAGGAGCGGTGCATCGCCGAGCTCTTCCGAGGCGACTCCTTCGGCGGCATGCCGCTCACCACCTTCCTCGCGCAGGACGCCGACCTCTCCCGCATCCGCCGCACCGTCGGGACCAACGACGCAGCGGAGCTGCACCCGCAAGTGCCCGTCCTCATCGTCCACGGGACCAAGGACACGACCGTCCCGATCCTGCTCAGCGACCGGCTCGAGGAGCAGTACGCGCAGCAGGGAGCCGACGTGGAGTACGAGCGCGTACGTGGCGCCGACCACATCTCGGTGCTCGAGGAGGCCGCGCCGCGCGTCCGAGCGTGGGTGGCGCGGTCGCTGGCCGGTTAGGATGCTGGGCGGCCCGCGCGCACCCTCGACGCTGCTGCGGGAGAGACACCAGACGACGACGCGAAGGCGAGCACACACGTGGCAACGACGAATGACCTCAAGAACGGCATGGTCCTCAACCTCGAGGGGCAGCTCTGGAGCGTCGTGGAGTTCCAGCACGTCAAGCCCGGCAAGGGCCCGGCCTTCGTGCGGACCAAGCTCAAGAACGTCACGACGGGCAAGACCGTCGACAAGACCTTCAACGCCGGCACCAAGGTCGAGACGTCGAACGTCGACAAGCGCACGATGCAGTACCTGTACAACGACGGCACCGACTTCGTCTTCATGGACCCCGACACCTACGACCAGATCCCGGTGACGCCGGAGATCGTCGGTGACGCCGCCAAGTACATGCTGGAGAACCAGGAGGCGGTCATTGCCCGCCACGAGGGCAATGTCCTCTACGTCGAGCTGCCCGCGTCGGTGGTCCTGGAGATCACCTACACCGAGCCCGGCCTGCAGGGCGACCGCTCGACGGGCGGCACCAAGCCGGCGACCCTCGAGACCGGCGCCGAGATCTCCGTCCCGCTCTTCCTCGAGCAGGGCACCAAGGTCAAGGTCGACACCCGCGATGGCTCCTACCTCGGTCGCGTGAACTGAGTGGGAGCCCGTACCAAGGCCCGCCGCCGGGCCGTCGACCTGCTCTTCGAGGCGGAGTCGCGGGGCCTCAACGCCGGTGACCTGGCGCGCGAGCGAGCCGCGGCGCCGGTGACGCCCGCCCCGCTCAACGAGTACACGATCACGGCCGTGCAGGGCGTCGTCGCCCACTGGGGCGACATCAACGACGCACTGACGACCTACAGCCAGGGCTGGAGCCTGGAGCGGATGCCGGACGTGGACCGGGCCATCCTGCGCCTGGGCACGTGGGAGATCCTCTTCAGCGAGGAGGTCCCCGACGAGGTCGCGGTCAGCGAGGCCGTCCTCCTGGCGACCGAGCTGAGCACCGACGAGTCACCCAAGTTCGTCAACGGACTGCTGGCCCGCATCGTCGAGGTCAAGCCCACCCTCGTCTGAGGAGTCACATGAGCACCGTGCACGAGACCGAACCCGACCGGGACGGGGTCCTCGACCGGGGAGTCGTCATCGGCGAGGGCATCACCTGGCTCGCCCGCTGGTCGTGGCGCCTGCTGCTCGTCGCGGGTGCCACCGTCATCGTGTGGTGGCTCCTCGCGAAGCTGTGGGTCGGGGTCTTCCCCATCCTGCTCGCCCTCGTCGTCGCCACCGTGCTGTGGCCGCCGACCCGGTGGCTGCGCGAGCGCGGCCTGCCGTCCGCGCTCGCGGCGGCGCTGGTGATCCTCGGCTCGCTCGCCGTCTTCTTCGGCGTGCTCGGGGCGATCACCCCGTCGATGATCAGCCAGTCCGGCGACCTGGCCCAGCAGGCGAGCAAGGGCATCACCGAGCTGCAGGCCTGGGTCTCGGGGCCCCCCTTCAACCTCGACTCCGCAGCCATCGACGACGCCGTCGGCTCGGCGACGACCTGGCTGCAGGAGCAGAGCGGCCAGATCGCCAGCGGCGCCCTGGCCGGTGCCTCGGCGGTCGGCTCCGGGCTGGTCACGCTGGTCCTCGTCCTCGTGCTGCTCTTCTTCTTCCTCAAGGACGGGCCGCAGTTCCTCCCCTTCGTCCGGAGGGTCGCGGGGGAGCGGGCCGGAGGCCACCTGACCGAGGTCGCGACCCGCTCGTGGGTGACGCTCGGCGGCTTCATCCGCACCCAGGCGATCGTCTCGGCCGTCGACGCGGTCCTCATCGGCATCGGCCTGGCCGTCCTCGGGGTGCCGCTGGCCTTCGCGCTGGCCGTGCTCACCTTCTTCGGCGGCTTCATCCCGATCGTCGGTGCCTTCGCCGTCGGTTTCCTCGCGGTGCTCGTGGCGCTCGTCGCCCAGGGGCCGACGACCGCCCTGCTCGTGCTGGCGCTGATCATCGCCGTCCAGCAGATCGAGGGCAATGTCCTGCAGCCCTTCCTCCAGGGGCGCTCGATGCAGTTGCACGCCGGCGTCATCCTGCTCGCGGTCACCGTCGGCGGCACCGTCTTCGGCATCGTCGGAGCCTTCCTCGCCGTCCCCGTGGCGGCCGTGGGTGCCGTCGTGCTGCGCTACCTCAGTGAGCAGACCAACCTGCGCGCCGGCATCGTGACCGCCGACGAGGTGGCAGCCGAGACGGAGGAGGGCGCGGACGTCGCCGAGGACGTCGAGGATGAGGCCCCGGTCAGCGAGTGAGCCCCGTCGTCCCGCGTCCCGCGGTGAGCGTCATCCCGCTGCGTGACGGTCCCGACGGTCTCGAGGCCTTCGTCCAGCACCGGGCCACGACGATGGACTTCGCGGCCGGCGTCGTCGTCTTCCCCGGCGGCCGGTGCGACCCCTCCGACGAGACGAAGGGGGCGCAGCTGCCCTCCCCGAGTCCCTGGTCGTCGAGCACGTGCATCGGTGGTCCGACCTAGGCCGGCCGGTGCCCGATGCCGCGGCGGCCGCGCGCACCCGGATCGCCACCGGGCTGCGGGAGCTCGCGGAGGAGACCGGCCACGTGGCGGCCCCGGCCGATCTGCACCCCTGGGACTGTTGGGTGACACCGGAGGGTGTGCCCAAGCGCTTCGACGTCGCCTTCTTCGTCCTGCCGGTGGAGCGCACCGGACCGCAGCCGCGGCACCTCACGAGCGAGGCCGTCGACTCCCGCTGGGAGGGCGTCGGGTCCCTCCTCGACGATGCCGTCGCAGGTCGGTTGCGGCTGATGACCCCGACCCGGGTGCTGCTCGAGGAGCTGCGGGCCCTGGGCACGGTCGAGGCGGTCCTGGCGCTGCAGCCGGTCATCACCGGTGTGCGCGACGACCGCGCGGGAGCGCGTCCCCGCCGGCGACAGGTCACCCGACCCGTCTGACCCGACGCCGACGGCCGGCCACCGCGGGTGCGGTGACCGGCCGAGAGGGTGCCTGGATCAGAAGGCGGGCAGGACCTCACCGTTCGGCCACGTCTTCTCGATGTAGGCCTTGACCTCGGGCGAGTGGAGCAGCTCGTCGAGCTTCTTCAGCGCGGCGTTGTCCTCGTTCGACTGCTGCACGGCGAGGAAGTTCGCGTACGGGCTCTCCTTGCCCTCCTCGACGATGAGCGCGTCCTGCGTCGACAGGTCGGCCTCGATCGCGTAGTTGCCGTTGATGACCGCCGCGTCCAGGTCCTGGAGGGAACGGGCGAGCTGGGCCGGGTCGGTCTCCTTGAACTCCAGCTCCTTGGGGTTGTCCGCGACGTCGAAGATCGTCGCGTTGGTGGCGTCCTTGCCCTCCTTGAGGGTGATGACGTCGTGGTCGGCGAGCAGCTGCAGTGCCCGGCCCTGGTTGGACGGGTCGTTGTTGATGCCGATCTGGCCGCCCTTCGGCAGGTCCTCGACGTCCTTGACCTTGTCGGAGTAGAGCGCGAAGGGCTCGATGTGGATGCCCTCGAAGTGCGCGAACTCGTAGCCACGGTCCTTCACCTGCGCCTCGTAGTAGGGCAGGTGCTGGTAGTAGTTCGCGTCGAGGGTGCCCTCGGACAGCTGCACGTTGGGCTGGATGTAGTCGTCGAAGGTCGTGATCTCGAGGTCGAGCTTCGCCTCGGGGGCCAGCTCCTTGTCGACGAACTCGAGGATCTTGGCGTGGGGCGTGGGGGAGGCGCCGACGGTGATCGTCGTGACGCCGCCGTCGCCGGCGGCCGGGCCCTCGGTATCGTCCTTGACCGCGCCGCAGGCGGACAGGGCGAGGGCGGGGACGGCGACGAGCGCGGCGGCGCGGGACGTGGGGCGAAGGGGGGACATGCGTTCCTCTCGAAGGGGTGGCGTGGTGGGGGTTCAGCGGCGGTCGAGGCGGCGGGCGACGAGGTCGCCGACGACCTGGACCACGGTGACGATGACGACGAGGAGCACGACGCAGACGATCATCACGTCGGTCTCGAAGCGGTTGTATCCATAGCTCATGGCGACGGCACCCAGGCCGCCGCCGCCGACGGCGCCGGCCATGGCGGTGTAGCCGATGAGGGCGATGACGGTGGTCGTCAGGCCGGCGACGAGTCCCGAGCGGGCCTCGGGCAGCAGGACCTTGCGGGTGAGCTCCCCGCGGGTCGCGCCCATCATCGTCACCGCCTCGACCTTGCCGGCGGGGACCTCGCGCAGGGAGGTCTCGACGAGGCGGGCGTAGAACGGGATGGCCCCGACGGTGAGGGGCACGACGGCCGCCTGCCAGCCGATGGAGGTCCCGACGACGAAGCGGGTGAACGGGATGATCGCGATCATCAGGATGAGGAAGGGCAGCGACCGGCCGATGTTGACGACTGCGCCGACGACCCGGTGCACGAGCGGGTTGGGCGCGGTGCCTCCGGGGGAGGTGGTGAAGAGCAGCACCCCGAGCGGGATGCCGAGCAGGGCCGTCAGCAGCCCGGCGACACCGGTCATCGCGAGCGTCTCCCACACGGCAGTGGGCACGGCCTGCTGGATGATCGGGTTGTCGAGCCACTGGTCCTCGGGGACGACGGCGGGGATCATGCGGCCACCTCCGGGGACAGGTGGGCGGCCTCGAGCAGGCGCACGGCGTCGGCGGTGCGCTCCGGGGCGACCTCGAGCTGGATCCGTCCGACGCGGCGACCGGCGATCGTCTCGAGCGTGGCGGCGGCGACCTCGGCGGGCACGCCGCCGTCACGCAGCAGCGCCAGGACGGCGTCGACGCTCGTGGTGCCGGAGCGGGCGTCACCGAGGGCGACCTCGACGTGACCGCCCTCGTGGTCCAGGGGCGGGGGAGGAAGGGGGATGAGGTCGCGGTGGAGCCGGCCGGCCGGGTCGGCGACGACCTCGGCGATGGGGCCGCTCTCGAGGACGCGTCCGTCGGCGAGCAGGGTCACGGTGTCGCAGACCTCGCGGACGACGGAGGGCTCGTGGGTGATGATGACGACGGTGATCCCGAGCCGGTCGCGCAGGTCGCGCAGCAGGGCGAGGATCGAGCGGGTCGTCGCGGCGTCGAGGGCCGAGGTGGGCTCGTCGCACAGGAGGATGTCGGGCCGGGTGGCGAGCGCCCGCGCGATGCCGACGCGCTGCTGCTGACCGCCCGAGAGCTGGCCGGGGTGGTTGTCGGCGCGGTCGGTGAGGCCGACGAGGTCGAGCAGCTCGGCGACGCGGGCCCGACGGTCCTCGGCGGACCACCCGGCGATCTCGAGGGGTAGGCCGATGTTGTCGGCGGCCGAGCGAGAGTCGAGCAGGTTGGCGTGCTGGAAGACCATGCCGAAGCGACGCCGTACCGCGCGCAGTGCTCCGCCGGTGAGGCTCGGGATGTCGGTGCCGTCGAGGTCGACGGTGCCGGCGGTGGGGCGCTCCAGCCCGGTGAGGCAGCGGATGAGGGTCGACTTGCCGGCGCCGGAGCGGCCGACGATGCCGTGGATCGAGCCCCGGGTGATGGACAGGGTGATGTCCTCGAGGGCGACGACGGGACCCCGCGGGGAGGGGAACTCCTTGCGCAGGCCGGTCAGCCGGAGAAGGGATGGTGTCTCGGTCACCGGAGGATAATAAGAAGTTATGGAAGGCATAAGCAAAGCCATGATGTGCTGATTGGTTCCTCGGTGCCACGTGGCGGACGTCCACCGTGGGTGGTGGGTGTGAGACGGGTTCGGTGGCGCCTGCCGCGAGCGGTAGAGTCGACGCCGACCGACATCCTTTAACCACTGTCCCGTGAGGCAGAGAAGGAGGTCTTGAGACACCCATGTGTCCGCAGACATCCGCCGAGGTCGACCCTCGGCCACCCGCCCGTGAGGTCCTCAGCGCCTCCGACGTCGCCCGCGGCCTGCGCCGCATCGCCCACGAGGTCGTCGAGCGCAACAAGGGGGCGCAGGACGTGGTCCTGCTCGGCATCCCGAGTCGTGGCGTCGAGCTGGCCCAGCGCCTGGGCACCCTCATCACCGAGATCGAGGGCGTGAACGTCCCCGTCGGTTCCCTCGACGTGACGATGTACCGGGACGACCTGCGGGCGCGACCCACGCGCTCGCCCCAGCAGACCCACTTCCCGCCCTCCGGCGTCGACGACAAGGTCGTCGTGCTCGTCGACGACGTCCTCTACTCCGGCCGGACCGTGCGCGCCGCGCTCGACGCGCTGTCCGACTACGGCCGCCCCCGCGCGGTGCGGCTCGCGGTCCTCGTCGACCGGGGCCACCGCGAACTGCCCATCCGTGCCGACCACGTCGGCAAGAACCTGCCGACCTCGCAGGCCGAGCGGGTCACCGTGCGCCTCACCGGCCACGACGGCGTCGACGACTCCGTGACGATCTCGGGCGGTGAGCCACGATGAGCCGCCACCTGCTCTCCGTCGCCGACCTCGACGACGCCGCCCTGCGCGCCGTCCTCGACACCGCCTCCGAGATGCACGACGTGCAGCACCGCGAGGTCAAGAAGCTGCCGACCCTGCGTGGCCGCACCATCATCAACCTCTTCTTCGAGGACTCCACCCGCACCCGCAGCTCCTTCGAGATCGCGGGCAAGTGGATGAGCGCCGACACGATCAACATCACCGGCAAGGGGTCGTCCACGTCGAAGGGGGAGTCCCTGCGCGACACCGTGCGCACCATCGCCGCCATGGGCGTCGACGCGATCGTCATGCGCCACCAGGCCTCCGGCGCGGCCCACCAGGTCGCCGGGTGGTTCGACGAGTCCGGTGTGCGCACCAGCGTGGTCAACGCCGGTGACGGCACCCACGAGCACCCGACCCAGGCGCTGCTCGACGCATACACGATCGAGCGCCGGCTCGGCTCGCTCGAGGGCAAGCGCATCGCGATCGTCGGCGACGTCACCCACAGCCGGGTCTTCCGCTCCAACGTCCTGGCGCTGCCGCGGCTGGGGGCCGAGGTCACGGTCGTGGCCCCACCGACCCTCATGCCGAGCGGGGTCACGAGCTGGGCGCAGACCGACGGCTTCGCCCTGAGCGACGACCTCGACGAGGTCATCGGGTCCGGCGTCGACGCGCTGATGATGCTGCGCGTGCAGCGTGAGCGCATGTCCGGAGGCTTCTTCCCGACCGCCCGTGAGTACACGGTCGGCTACGGACTGACCCGCGACCGACTGGCCGCCCTCACCGCCGCCAACCCCGACGCGGTCATCTGCCACCCCGGACCGATGAACCGCGGTCTGGAGATCGCCGCCGACGCGGCGGACGCCGCGAGCAGCCTCGTCCTGGACCAGGTGAGCGTCGGCGTCGCCGTGCGGATGAGCGTGCTGTACCACCTGCTGGCCTCGGGACTGCCCGGGGAGGAGACGTCATGAGCGACCTGCTGATCACCGGCGCCGCCCTGCTCGGCGGCCCGACCACCGACGTGCTCGTGCGCGACGGCGCCGTCGCGGCGCTCGGCGCGGACGCGAGCAGCGAGGCGCCCCAGGGCATCACGCGCATCGACGGGGACGGGCTCGCCCTGCTCCCGGGCCTGGTCGACCTGCACACCCACCTGCGCGAGCCGGGCCGCGAGGACGCCGAGACCGTGCGCACCGGGTCCGCGGCCGCCGCGGCGGGCGGCTTCACCGCCGTCCTCGCCATGGCCAACACCAGCCCGGTCACCGACACCGCCGAGGCGGCCGAGCGGGTCCTCGACCTCGGGGTCGCCGCGGGCCACTGCGAGGTCCAGCCCATCGGTGCCGTCACCAAGGGGCTCGAGGGCGCCGAGCTCGCCGAGCTCGGGCTGATGCACCGCTCCCGCGCCCGGGTGCGCGTCTTCTCCGACGACGGGCGGTGCGTCCACGACGCCCGTGTCATGCGTCGCGCGCTCGAGTACGTCCGGGCCTTCGACGGCGTCGTCTCCCAGCACAGCCAGGACCCGGCCCTCGCCGGCCCGTCGGCGTGCTGCCACGAGGGCGAGCTGAGCGGCCGACTGGGCCTGGCCGGCTGGCCGGCCGTCGCCGAGTCGAGCATCATCGCCCGGGACGCCGAGCTGGCCCTGCACACCGGCTCGCGCGTCCACGTCGCGCATGTCTCGACCGCCGAGGGCGTCGAGGCCGTGCGCTGGGCCAAGCGGCGCGGTGCCCGGGTGACCGCCGAGGTCACCCCGCACCACCTGGTCCTCACGACCGACCTGCTCGCGGGGTACGACCCGGTGTACAAGGTCAACCCGCCGCTGCGACCGGCCGAGGACGTCGAGGCGCTGCGCGAGGCCCTGGCCGACGGCACGATCGACGCGGTCGCCACCGACCACGCCCCGCACGCCCGCCACGACAAGGAGCACGCCTTCCCCGACGCGGCCTTCGGCATGCTCGGGCTCGAGACCGCCTTCGCCGTCGTGCACGACGTCATGGTCACCTCCGGTCGCATCGACCTGGCCACGCTCGCCGAGCGCATGTCGCACGCGCCGGCCCGCATCGCCGGGCTCACCGACCACGGGCGGGCGATCGAGGTCGGCTCGCCGGCCAACCTCGTGCTCGTCGACACCGGCGCCCGGGTCACCGTCGACCCCGACGCCTCGCACTCCCTGTCCCGCAACACCCCCTTCGCCGGGCACACCCTCACCGGGCGGGTCCGCACGACGATCCTGCGCGGCCGCGTCACGGCCACCGATGGAGAGGTCATCAATTGAGTCAGCACAGCACCGCCCCCGCCGTCCTCGTCCTCGAGGACGGGCGGACCTTCGCCGGCACCGCCTACGGCGCCGTCGGTGAGACGGTCGGCGAGGCCGTCTTCTCCACCGGCATGACCGGCTACCAGGAGACACTCACCGACCCCAGCTACCGCGGTCAGGTCGTCGTCATGACCGCGCCGCACGTCGGCAACACCGGGTGGAACGACGAGGACGACGAGTCCAGCCGCATCCACGTCGCCGGCTACGTCCTGCGCGACCCGGCGATCCGCCCGAGCAACTGGCGCTCGCGCCGCTCCCTCGAGGACGAGCTGCGCAGCCAGGGCATCGTCAGCATCGCCGGGGTCGACACCCGCGCCCTGACGCGCCACCTGCGCGAGCGCGGCGCGATGCGCGTCGGCATCTTCTCCGGTGACGCCCTCGCCGACGAGGCGAGCCTGCTCCAGCGCGTGCAGGCCGCTCCGGAGATGGCCGGATCGGCGCTGGCCGCCCAGGTGAGCACCACCGAGCCCTACGTCGTCGAGGCGAAGGGGGACAAGCGCTTCACCGTCGCGGCGATCGACCTCGGCATCAAGACGATGACCCCGACGCGGCTGGCCGAGCGCGGGATCGAGGTGCACGTCCTGCCGGCCACGGCGAGCTTCGCCGACGTGCAGGCCGTCTCGCCCGACGGGCTCTTCTTCTCCAACGGGCCGGGCGACCCGGCGACCGCCGGCGACCAGGTCGCGCTGCTGCAGGAGGCCCTCGGGGCCGGCCTGCCGTACTTCGGCATCTGCTTCGGCAACCAGCTCTTCGGCCGGGCCCTGGGCTTCGGCACGTACAAGCTCAAGTACGGCCACCGGGGCATCAACCAGCCGGTCTTCGACCGCACGACCAACAAGGTCGAGGTCACCGCGCACAACCACGGCTTCGCCGTGGACGCCCCCCTCGACGGGGTGACGCAGACCCCCTTCGGCGTCGCGGCGGTCAGCCACGTCTGCCTCAACGACGACGTCGTCGAAGGCCTGGAGTTGCGCGACGACGAGGGCCGACTGCGCGCCTTCTCCGTCCAGTACCACCCCGAGGCCGCGGCCGGACCGCACGACGCCGCCTACCTCTTCGACCGTTTCACCGACCTGCTGGCCGCGGCCGGCACCAAGGAGGCCCGGGCCTGATGCCCAAGCGCGACGACATCAAGAGCGTCCTCGTCATCGGCTCCGGGCCGATCGTCATCGGACAGGCCTGCGAGTTCGACTACTCGGGCACCCAGGCGTGCCGCGTCCTGCGGGAGGAGGGGGTGCGGGTCATCCTCGTCAACTCCAACCCGGCGACGATCATGACCGACCCCGAGTTCGCCGACGCGACCTACATCGAGCCGATCACCCCCGAGGTGGTCGAGAAGATCATCGAGCGCGAGCGTCCCGACGCCGTGCTCGCCACCCTCGGTGGGCAGACCGCCCTCAACACCGCGATCTCCCTGCACGAGGCGGGGGTGCTCGAGAAGTACAACTGCCCGCTCATCGGCGCGAGTGTCGAGGCGATCGAGCTCGGTGAGGACCGGGAGCGGTTCAAGGGCGTCGTCGAGCGCTGCGGCGCCGAGTCGGCCCGCTCGGTCATCTGCCACACGATGGACGAGTGCCTGGCCGCCGCCGAGGACCTCAACTACCCGGTCGTCGTGCGCCCCTCCTTCACCATGGGAGGTCTCGGCTCGGGCTTCGCCTACGACGAGACCGACCTGCGCCGCATCGCCGGTGCCGGTCTGCAGTACAGCCCGACGACCGAGGTCCTCCTCGAGGAGTCGATCCTCGGGTGGAAGGAGTACGAGCTCGAGGTCATGCGCGACACGGCCGACAACGTCGTCGTCGTCTGCTCGATCGAGAACTTCGACCCGGTCGGCGTGCACACCGGTGACTCCATCACCGTCGCGCCCGCCCTGACCCTCACCGACCGCGAGTACCAGCGGATGCGCGACGTCGGCATCGCCGTCATCCGCGAGGTCGGCGTCGAGACCGGCGGCTGCAACATCCAGTTCGCCATCAACCCGGACGACGGCCGGATGATCGTCATCGAGATGAACCCGCGCGTCTCCCGCAGCTCCGCGCTGGCGTCCAAGGCGACCGGGTTCCCCATCGCCAAGATCGCCGCCAAGATGGCCATCGGCTACACCCTCGACGAGGTGCCCAACGACATCACACAGGAGACGCCGGCGGCCTTCGAGCCGAGCCTCGACTACGTCGTCGTCAAGGTCCCGCGCTTCGCGTTCGAGAAGTTCCCCGCCGCCGACCCGACGCTGACGACGACGATGAAGTCGGTCGGCGAGGCGATGGCCATCGGGCGCAACTTCACCGAGGCCCTGCAAAAGGCGCTGCGGTCCGCCGAGCGCAAGGGCGCCGCCTTCCACTGGGACGGTGACCAGCCGACCCTCGAGGAGGGACGCGCCCTCCTCGAGGCCGCCCGGACGCCCACCGACGGACGCATCGTGCAGGTGCAGCAGGCCATGCGCGCCGGCGTCAGTGTCGAGGAGGTCTTCGAGGCGACGAAGATCGACCCCTGGTACCTCGACCAGATGGCCCTGATCAACGACATCGCCCAGCAGGTGCACGACGCGGACGAGCTCAACCCGCAGGTGCTGCGCCTGGCCAAGCGGCACGGCTTCTCCGACGCCCAGATCGCCCGGCTGCGCCGGATGGACGAGGCCGTCGTGCGGGGTGTGCGCCATGCCCTCGGTGTGCGCCCGGTCTTCAAGACCGTCGACACCTGCGCCGCGGAGTTCGCCGCGCGCACGCCGTACCACTACAGCTCCTACGACGAGGAGACCGAGGTCGAGCCGCGCGAGCGGCCGGCGGTCATCATCCTCGGCTCCGGCCCCAACCGCATCGGCCAAGGCGTCGAGTTCGACTACTCCTGCGTCCACGCCAGCTTCGCCCTGCGCGACGCCGGCTACGACACGGTGATGGTCAACTGCAACCCGGAGACGGTCTCGACCGACTACGACACGAGCAGCCGCCTGTACTTCGAGCCGCTGACCCTCGAGGACGCCCTCGAGGTCATCCACGCCGAGACCCAGGCCGGTCCCGTGGCAGGTGTCATCGTCCAGCTCGGCGGGCAGACGCCACTCGGCCTGGCCGACCGGCTCAAGGCCGCCGGGGTGCCGATCGTCGGCACCTCCCCGGAGGCGATCGACCTCGCCGAGGACCGCGGCCACTTCGGTCGGGTGCTCCACGAGGCGGGTCTCAACGCGCCCAAGCACGGCACCGCGTTCAGCGCCGAGGAGGCCGTCGAGATCGCCCGCGAGATCGGCTACCCGGTCCTCGTGCGTCCGTCCTACGTCCTCGGTGGACGGGGCATGGAGATCGTCTACGACGACACGACCCTGTCGGAGTACGTGACCCGCGCGGCCATCGCCAGCCCGGAGCACCCGATCCTCGTCGACCGCTTCCTCGACGATGCGATCGAGATCGACGTCGACGCGCTCTACGACGGCACCGAGATGTACCTCGGCGGGATCATGGAGCACATCGAGGAGGCCGGGATCCACTCCGGTGACTCCAGCTGCACCCTGCCCCCGGCGACCCTCGGCACCTCCGAGCTCGAGCGGGTCCGCGAGGCCACCCTCGCCCTCGCCGAGGGGATCGGCGTGCGTGGCCTGATGAACGTCCAGTTCGCGCTCGCGCAGGACGTCCTCTACGTCCTCGAGGCCAACCCGCGGGCCTCGCGGACCGTCCCCTTCGTCGCCAAGGCCACGGGTGTGCCCTTGGCCAAGGCGGCGGCCCGGGTCATGCTCGGCGCGAGCATCGCCGACCTCAAGGAGGAGGGGATGCTGCCGCGCCACGCCGACGGGGGCTCCATGCCGGCCCACGCGCCGATGTCGGTCAAGGAGGCGGTCCTGCCGTTCAAGCGGTTCCGCACCCGCGAGGGCGACGTCGTCGACAGCCTGCTCGGCCCGGAGATGCGCTCGACCGGTGAGGTCATGGGCATCGATGCCGACTTCGGTGCCGCCTTCGCCAAGAGCCAGCTCGGGTCCCTCGCCAGCGGTCTCCCGACGACCGGGACGGTCTTCGTCTCCGTGGCCAACCGCGACAAGCGGGCGATGATCTTCCCGATCAAGCGCCTGGCCGACCTCGGTTTCACGATCCTCGCGACCCAGGGCACCGCCGACGTGCTGCGCCGCAACGCGGTCGAGTGCGAGGTCGTCACCAAGCACTCCGAGCGGGGCGAAGGGGAGATGAGCATCGTCGACCGGATCCTCGCCGGTGGGGTCGACGTGGTCTTCAACACCCCGTCGGGCCAGCACGCCCGGGCCGACGGCTACGCGATCCGCGCGGCGACCACGGCGATGGACAAGCCGATCGTCACGACCGTGCAGCAGCTCGGCGCGGCGGTGCAGGCCATCGAGGCGCGCATCCACGGCGAGCTGCGGGTCAAGCCGCTCCAGGAGCACGCCCGCGACCTCGACCTGTACGGGGTGGGCCGGTGACGGCTCGCACCATCGCGGCCCGGGAGGGGGCCGGCGTCGTCCAGGTCGAGGCCGAGGTCCTGGGCAATGTCGCCGTCGGGTCCTACCGGCACCTCACCCTCGTGACACCGGGTCTGCCCGAGATCGCCCGCCCGGGCCAGTTCGTGGCCCTGGCGGTCGGCGACGGCACGAGCTCGATGCTGCTGCGACGTAGCTTTTCCATCCACCGGGTCAGCCCCGCCGGGACCTACGGCGCGACGACCGAGATCGTCGTCGCGGCCCACGGCCCGGGCACGCAGGAGCTCACGCGGCTCCAGCCGGGGGAGGGCGTCAGCGTCATCGGCCCGCTGGGCCGCGGCTTCCCCCTGCCGTCCCAGCCCGTGCCGTGCATCCTCGTCGGTGGTGGCTACGGGTCCGCCCCGCTCTTCTGGCTCGCCGAGCAGCTGCGTGAGCGCGGCTGCCACGTCGAGATCGTCCTCGGCGCGGCCTCGGCCGACCGGCTCTTCGGCGTCGTCGAGGCCCGCCGGGCCGCCGACGGCGTGACGGTGACGACCGATGACGGGTCGGCCGGCACCCGGGGGTGGGTCTCCGACGTCCTGCCCGACCTCATCGCTCGCACCGGTGCCGGGGTCCTCTACGGCTGCGGACCGATGGGCATGCTGCGATCGATGAGCGCGATCGCCGCCGACCACGGCATCGTCGCCCAGGTCGCCGTCGAAGAGGCCATGGCCTGTGGCGTCGGCATCTGCATGACCTGCGTCATGCCCGTGCGCGACGCCCACGGCACGACCAAGATGGTCCGCAGCTGCCTCGAGGGCCCGGTCTTCCGCGGGGACCGCGTCCGCTGGGAGGCCTTCGACGACGGGCTGTGCCGCGTGCCGTCCGATGCCGTCGGTGCCCCCAAGGAGGTCCGATGACCGACATGTCCGTGGACCTCGCGGGGGTCCGCCTGCCCAACCCGATGATGACCGCCAGCGGGTGCGCGGCCAACGGCCGCGAGATGCACCGCTTCATCGACGTCTCCGCGCTCGGGGCCTTCGTCACGAAGTCGGTCAAGGCCGATCCGGTCTCCGGCCGCGGCACCCCGCGCATGGCCGAGACGCCCTCGGGGATGCTCAACTCGATCGGTCTCCAGGGGCCCGGCGTGCAGGCCTTCGTCGAGGAGGACCTCGCCTGGCTGCACTCGATCGGCGCGCGGGTCGTCGTCTCGATCGCCGGCAACACCGCCTCGGAGTTCGCCAACGTGGCCCGCGCCATCGTCCGCAGCCGGTACGTGGGCGCGGTCGCCGCGATCGAGGTCAACATCTCCTGCCCCAACGTCGCCAACCGCGGGCTGGTCTTCGCCTGCGACCCGGCGAGCTCGCACAAGGTGATGACGCTCGTGCGCGAGGAGGTCCCGCGGGGACTGCCGATGCTCGCCAAGCTCAGCCCGGACGTCACCGACATCGTCGCGATCGCCGACACCGTGCTCAAGGCGGGCGCCCACGGCCTGACGATGATCAACACCACGCTCGGCGTGGCCATCGACGTCGACCGGCTGCGACCCCACCTCATCGCGGCGACCGGCGGTCTGTCGGGCCCGGCGATCCGGCCGATGGCGGTGCGCGCGGTCTGGCAGGTCGCCGGCGCCATGCGCGCCGGTCGGATCAAGAGCGCGCCCATCGTCGGCGTCGGGGGAGTGCGCTCGGGACGCGACGCCCTCGAGCTCGTCGCCGCCGGGGCCAGCGCGATCCAGGTGGGCACCGCCGCCTTCAACGACCCGACGGCGCCCGAGCGGGTCGGGCGCGAGCTCGAGCAGCTCGTGGCCGAGCGGGGCTTCGACCGCCTGTCCGACGTCGTCGGCATCGCCCACGAGAGGTTCGTCCCATGAGCAGCGAGACCCCACACCGAGAGCCCGCGGACACCCCCTTCGGCGTCCGTCTGCAGGCAGCGATGGCCGAGCACGGCCCGCTCTGCGCCGGCATCGACCCGCACCGCGGGCTCGTCGAGTCGTGGGGGCTGCCCTACGACCTCTCCGGTCTCGAGAGGTTCACGATGACCTGCGTCGAGGCCTTCGGCGGCGCGGTCGCGGCCGTCAAGCCGCAGTCGGCCTTCTTCGAGGTCTTCGGGGCGAAGGGGGTCGCGGTCCTCGAGCGCGCGCTCGAGGGCCTGCGCGAGGCCGGCACCCTCACCGTGCTCGACGTCAAGCGCGGGGACATCGGCACGACCGTCGACGCCTACGGTGAGGCCTTCCTCGGCAAGGACGCCCCCGCGGCCGCCGATGCGATCACGCTCAGCCCCTACCTCGGCTACGGCTCGCTGCGCCCGGCGATCGACCTGGCCCACGCCACCGGCCGCGGCGTCCTCGTGCTCGCCCTCACCTCCAACCCCGAGGGCGCGCAGGTCCAGCACGCCCGCCTCGCCGACGGCCGGTCCGTGGCCGGAGCGATCGCCGACGACGCGGCCGCGGACAACGCCGCGGCCCGCGAGCGCGGCGAGCTCGGGAGCATCGGCCTGGTCGTCGGTGCCACCGTCGGGTCCGCGGTCGCCGACCTCGGGGTCGACCTGTCCACCATGGGCGGCCCGATCCTCGCTCCCGGGCTCGGCGCCCAGGGGGCGACCGCCGACGACGTCCGCCGCGTCTTCGCCGGAGCCCTCCCGCAGGTGCTCGCGAGCAGCAGCCGTGACGTGCTGCGCGCCGGGCCCGACGTGGCCACCCTGCGGGCCCGTGCCCGCGAGGTGGCGACGCAGGTCGCCGCGATCACCGGCGCCTGAGCGCGTGGGCGGACCCGCCGTCCCGCCCCTCGACCCGCAGCAGCGGGCCGAGGCGCTGGAGCGGGCCGTCGCGGCC
>NZ_BCSQ01000018.1 GCF_001570945.1 Janibacter anophelis NBRC 107843 | reverse complement strand
GCTCAGCGAGCGTCTGGTCACGGTCCCTGAGGAGCTCGCTCAGCGAGCGTCTGGTCACGGTCCCTGAGGAGCTCGCTCAGCGAGCGTCTCGAAGGGCGTGCGCCTCGACCATGGCCGGCCCGTACCAGGTGAGCAGCCGGCCGCTCACCAGCAGCGTCGGCACGCGCTCGAAAGCCTCCGGGCCGTCGTCGGCAGTGAACTCGTAGGGCTCGTCGGGCAGGAGCACGAGGTCGATGTCCGGGCGGTCGAGGTCGGTGAGCTCCACGCGGGGGTAGCGGTCATCCGGGTCGGCGTCCGGACCGGCGAGGACATTGGTCCACCCGAGTCGGGTGAGCAGGTCGGTCGTGTAGGTGCGGGGCCCGACGGCCATCCAGGGGTCGCGCCAGATCGGGACCGCGACCCGGCCGCGGGGCGCGGGCGGGTCGCCGCCCCACAGGTCGTCGGCCCGGTCCAGCCAGGTGGGCACCGGCTGTCGCAGCGCCTCGACGACGAGCCGGCGCATGGAGGCCAGCGCCGACGGCACGTCCTCGATGTCGGTCACCCACACCTGCACACCGCGCTCGCGCAGTCGGCGCACGTCGAGCTCCCGGTTCTCCTCCTTGTTGGCCACGACGAGGTCGGGGGAGAGGTCGGCGATCGTGGGGAGGTCGGGGTTCTTGGTCCCGCGCACCCGGGTGACGTCGAGGCCGGCCGGGTGGGTGCACCAGTCGGTCGCACCGACGAGCACGTCGGGACAGGTCGCGGCGAGCGCCTCGGTCAGGCTCGGCACGAGCGAGACGACTCGCCGTGGTGGGGTCGGCAGGTCGACGGGGGCGCCGAGGTCGTCGCGCAGCGTCATGCCGCCGCCAGTCCCAGGGCGAGCAGCTCGGTGAGCGCCATGCCGGTGATCGCCAGCGCCAGGGCGAAGGGGGCCCGACCGTCGCGCCGTCGTGACGGCTCGACCGGGGCGGGCACGTAGCGTCGGCGGCCGAGGACGAAGGCGGTGCCCGCGAGGCCGAGCGTCGCGAGCATGATGAGCAGGGCGACGGGTCCGATCTCGCCACCGGTGTGGCGGGCGATGATCGCCGCCCCGGCGGCGGTGGTGAGCGCGGTGCGCTGCCACGACAGGGCGGTGCGCTCGGGCTGGGCCCCGTGGGGCGTGGCGCGGGCGAGCTCGCTCATGGCGTCAGGACCCCGCGACGACGACGGCGAGGACTGCTGCGGCGACGAGGACGACGCCGGTGATCACCGCGGCCGCCACCCCGAGCGAAGGGAGCGGCTCGCCCCGGCGCATCGCCCGCTCGGCCATCGCCCACCGGAGGAAGGCGAGCAGTGGGCACAGTGCGCCGAGGACGAGCAGCATCGCGGCCAGCGCGCGGGTGAGGGTGTCGGGGACGCCGAGGTCGAGCACGTCCACGGCGACGCCGGCCGCCAGCAGCGCGAGGGTGGTGCGCAGCCACGCGAGATAGGTGCGCTCGTTGGCGAGGGAGAAGCGGTAGTCGGGTTCTTCTCCCTCGCCGTAGACCTGCGCCGGCCAGCGTTCGGTGCTCACAGGAGGCACGCTACCCAGCGGACCTCCACCGGCGGGCGGGTCACACGTTGCGCCGGTACTGGCCACCGACCTCGAAGAAGGCGTCGGTCACCTGCTGCAGGCTGCAGACCCGGGCGGCGTCCATGAGCACCTCGAAGACGTTGGCGTCGGTCGTCGCCGCCTCCTTGAGGCGGGCGATCGCCTGCTCGGCCTCCTCGCGGTGCTCGTCCTGGTACGAGCGCACGCGCTGCAGCTGCGAGACCTTTTCGTCCTCGGTGGCGCGGGCGAGCTCGATCTCGTCGGGCTCCCCCTTCGCCCCGTCCTCGCGGAGGAAGGTGTTGACGCCGACGATCGGCAGCGTGCCGTCGTGCTTGCGGTGCTCGTAGAGCAGGGACTCGTCCTGGATCCGGCCCCGCTGGTAGCCGGTCTCCATCGCGCCGAGCACACCGCCGCGGTCGTTGATCCGGTCGAACTCGGTGAGCACGGCCTCCTCGACGAGGTCGGTGAGCTCGTCGATGATGAAGGAGCCCTGGAGCGGGTTCTCGTTCATCGCCAGGCCCCACTCGCGGTTGATGATCAGCTGGATCGCGAGGGCGCGGCGCACGGACTCCGTCGACGGGGTGGTGACCGCCTCGTCGTAGGCATTGGTGTGCAGGCTGTTGGCGTTGTCGTAGAGCGCGTTGAGCGCCTGCAGCGTCGTGCGGATGTCGTTGAAGTCCATCTCCTGCGCGTGCAGCGACCGGCCGGAGGTCTGGATGTGGTACTTCAGCTTCTGGCTGCGCTCGTTGGCGCCGTACTTCTCCTTCATCGCCACTGCCCAGATGCGGCGGGCGACCCGGCCGAGGACCGAGTACTCCGGGTCCATGCCGGAGGAGAAGAAGAAGGACAGGTTCGGCGCGAAATCGTTGATGTCCATGCCGCGCGCGAGGTAGGCCTCGACGTAGGTGAAGCCGTTGGCGAGGGTGAAGGCGAGCTGGCTGATGGGGTTCGCCCCGGCCTCGGCGATGTGGTACCCGGAGATCGACACCGAGTAGAAGTTGCGCACCCCCTGCTCGATGAACCACTCCTGGATGTCGGCCATCATGCGCAGGCTGAACTCGGTGGAGAACAGGCAGGTGTTCTGCCCCTGGTCCTCCTTGAGGATGTCGGCCTGGACGGTGCCGCGGACGTTCTGCAGCGCGTGGGCGCGCAGCTCCTCGGCCTCCGCGCCGGACGGCTCACGACCCTCGCGCTCGCGGAAGGCCTCGACCTGCTGGTCGATCGCGGTATTGAGGAAGAAGGCGAGCACCGTCGGGGCGGGGCCGTTGATCGTCATCGACACGCTCGTCGTGGGGGCGAGCAGGTCGAAGCCGGAGTAGAGCGCCTTCATGTCGTCGAGCGTCGCGACGGAGACACCCGAGGTGCCGACCTTGCCGTAGATGTCGGGCCGCTCGCCGGGGTCGCGCCCGTAGAGGGTCACCGAGTCGAAGGCCGTGGACAGGCGGGTGGCCGGCTGGCCCTGCGACAGCAGCTTGAAGCGTCGGTTGGTGCGGAAGGGGTCACCCTCGCCCGCGAACATGCGCGCCGGGTCCTCGTTGTCCCGCTTGAAGGGGAAGACGCCGGCGGTGTACGGGAAGGAGCCGGGCAGGTTCTCGGAGCGCCAGAAGGTGACGAGGTCACCGTGGTCGGTGTGCTTGGGCAGGGCGACGCGCGGGATCTTGTTGCCCGACAACGACTCCTTGGTCAGCTTGGTGTGCAGCTCCTTGCCGCGGATGGTGACGACCTGCTCGTCGCCCGAGTAGGACTCGACGACGGCGGGCCAGCGCTCGATCTGCTCGCTGACCTCGACGGGCAGGTCGCGGCGGGCCGCGTCGAGCAGCTCGTCGACGCCGTGGCCGTCCTTGCCGGCAGCGGTCAGCTCGTCGTCGACGGCCGCCAACCGCTGCACGCGGCGGGCGGTCTCGGCGAGCTCGGTGGTGCGGGCGTGGTAGCCGCGGACGGTGTCGGTGATCTCGGTGAGGTAGCGCACCCGGGTGGCCGGGACGACCTGGCCGAAGCGGGTGGAGAACTTCGTGTCGACGGGCGCGAGCTGCCCCTCCTGCACCGGCAGGCCGTGCTCGGCGAGCAGGCCCCGCAGGTGCTGGTAGAGGGCGGTGACGCCGTCGTCGTTGAAGGTCGCGGCGGAGGTGCCGAAGACCGGCATGTCCTCGGGGCGCTGACCGAAGGCCTCACGGTTGCGCACGAGCTGCCGGGCGACGTCGCGCAGGGCGTCGGCCGCGCCGCGGCGCTCGAACTTGTTGATCGCGACGACCTCGGCGAAGTCGAGCATGTCGATCTTTTCCAGCTGGCTGGCCGCGCCGAACTCCGGCGTCATGACGTACATCGGCACGTCGACGAAGGGGACGATCGCCGCGTCGCCCTGGCCGATGCCCGGGGTCTCGACGATGACCAGGTCGAAGCCGGCCGCCTTGGTGATGTCGATGATCGTCTGCATCGCCTGCGGGACCTCCCGGTCGCCGCGGGTCGCGAGCGACCGGAAGAACACGGGGGAGGCCCCGGAGACGCTCTCGCCGAGCGAGTTCATCCGGATGCGGTCTCCGAGGAGGGCGCCGCCCCCCTTCCTGCGGGTGGGGTCGACGGCGATGACGGCGATGCGCAGCTTGTCCTGCTGGTCGACGCGGAAGCGTCGCACGAGCTCGTCGGTGAGCGAGGACTTGCCCGAGCCGCCGGTGCCGGTGAGGCCGAGGACCGGTGCGGTGGAGCGCTGGGCCGCCTCGGCGATGCCGGCGAGGAAGGACTCGTCGAGGTGCCCGAGCTCGGCACCCGAGATGGCGCGGGAGAGCGCGGCGCGCTCGCCGGAGAGGACGGCGTCGAGGCTGACCGGGCCCTGCTCCCACACGTCGGTGTCGCAGTCGGCGATGAGCGTGTTGATCATGCCGGGCAGGCCCAGGCGCTGGCCGTCCTCGGGGGAGAAGATCGTCACGCCGGCCTCACGCAGCCGGGTGATCTCCTCGGGGACGATGACGCCGCCGCCACCACCGAAGACCTTGACGTGGCCCGCGCCCTGCTCGCGCAGCAGCTGGGTCAGGTACTCGAAGTACTCGACGTGCCCGCCCTGGTAGGACGAGACCGCAACGCCCTGCACGTCCTCGTCGATCGCCGCGTCGACGACCTCCTGCACGGAGCGGTTGTGGCCGAGGTGGACGACCTCCGCCCCCTGGCTCTGCATGATCCGGCGCATGATGTTGATCGACGCGTCGTGGCCGTCGAAGAGCGCTGAGGCCGTGACGAATCGGACCGGGTGGGTCGGGGAGTGCAGCTCGGGCTTGGTGGGCGCAGCCATGGTGGGACCTCGTCATCGAAGTGGTGCTGTCACCCCAGATACTAGGACATCCAAGTAATTGGCCGCAATTGTCGTTGGTGCGGCCACGCTCCCTGAGGAGGTCGCGCAGCGACCGTCTCGGCCATGCTCCCTGAGGAGGTCGCGCAGCGACCGTCTCGAAGGTCAGCGCACCGTGTCCCCGTGCGCGGCGCGAAGGGAGGACAGCAGCCGGGTCGTGGCGCGCACGTCCTCGGGGTCGAGGCCCGGGGAGGTGAAGACCTGCTCGTTGAGGTCCCGGGTGGCCTGCTCGACGACCCGCTCCCCGGCGGCGGTGAGGGAGGCGAGGACGACCCGGCGGTCGGTCTCCCGGCGCAGTCGCTCGACCAAGCCCTGCGCCTCGAGCCGGGCGACCGCGCTCGTCACGCTCGTCGCGTGGACCTGGAGCAGCGAGCCCAGCCGGCTCATCGGCATCGACCGGCGGCGGCTGAAGGCGAGCAGTCGCAGGATCTCGAAGCGGGCGAAGGTCAGCCCGTGCGGACGCAGGACCGACTCGACGCGCTCGTGGACGAGCTGCTGGGCGCGCACGATCGAGGTCACCAGGGCCATGCCGTCGGCGGCGTCGGCCCAGCCGTGGGAGACCCACTGCTCGTGGGCGCCCCTGATCGGGTCCGGATCGGTCATGCCGCAGATTGTAGGACGTCCCACCATCGCCGTCCGGTCCGGTGAGGGTGACCTTTCATGGACCGCATGACGAGAGCGTGGAAGGGTAGGAAGCACAGCACCCGTCAATCACGGAGGTTCCATGTACACCCTTCCCGATCTCCCCTACGACTACGGAGCACTCGAGCCCGCCATGAGCGGCGAGATCCTCGAGCTGCACCACGACAAGCACCACGCGACCTACGTCAAGGGCGCCAACGACACCACGGAGAAGATCGCGGAGGCCCGCGACAAGGGCGACCTCAGTGGGATCGTCGGCCTGGAAAAGACGCTGGCCTTCAACGTCTCCGGGCACGTGCTGCACTCGATCTTCTGGGAGAACCTCTCCCCGGACGGTGGCGACAAGCCCGACGGCGCCCTCGGCACCGCGATCGACGAGCACTTCGGTTCCTTCGACAAGTTCCGCGCGCAGCTGACCGCGGCGACGCAGACCACGCAGGGTTCGGGCTGGGGCGTCCTGGCCTGGGAGCCGCTCGGCCAGCGCCTCCTCGTCACCCAGGTCTACGACCACCACGGCAACGTCGCTGCCGGCATGACGCCGCTCCTGGCCTTCGACGCCTGGGAGCACGCGTACTACCTGCAGTACAAGAACGTGAAGCCGGACTACATCGAGAAGCTGTGGGACATCGTCAACTGGAACGACGTCTCCGCGCGCCTCGAGGCGGCCAAGAAGGCCTGACGGCCCGACGTCGAAGGGAGGGACTCACCACCTGGTGGGTCCCTCCCTTCGTCACGTCGTGCTCCTGCTTTCGCTGGTCGAGGAGCGATGAGCGCCAGCGAGGAGCCTCGAGACCCCGGTCCCTACACTGTGATGGCCCAGCCGAGGGAGACGAGCGCGATCCCGAGGGCGAGGTTGAGGGCGACGTCGGCGACCGCGTGCCGCGTCCGGCCCGTCCGGGCCGCGGAGACCACCTCGACGGCGTGCGTGGCGAAGGTCGTGTACGCGCCGCAGAAGCCCACGCCCACCAAGGGCAGCAGCCACCCCGGGGCCGCGCCGGAGGCATGGCCGGCGACGAGCCCGAGCAGCAGGGAGCCGGTCGCGTTGACGACCAGCACACCGCCCGCGGCCGTGGCCCCACGAGAGCGAAGGGAGGTCACGACCAGGTGTCGTGCGGCGGCCCCGAGCGCCGCGCCGAGCGCGACGAGCAGCGCGGTCACAGCTCCTCCTCCGCGACGGCCTCGTCGGCCGAGGCCGAGGTGTGCCAGAGCCGGTCGCCGACGACGAGGCCGAGCAGCGCGGCGCCGAGACCGAGCCCCAGGGTGAGTGCGAGGTAGGCGAGCAGACCGCCGCGCCCGTCACCGGCCAGGCCGTGCGCGTCCAGGGCGAAGGAGGAGTAGGTGGTCCAGCCACCGAGCAGTCCGACCGAGACGGCGGGTCGTACGAGGGGATGGCGTTCGCCGGCGGCGAGCCAGGCGACGAGCAGCCCCATCGCCAGGGCTCCCGTGACGTTGACGAGCAGGGTCGGCCAGACCGCGCCGGGGGCGAGCAGCCCTGCGCCCCAACGCCCCAGCGAGCCGATCGCCCCGCCGGCCGCGACGGCGGCGAGGGTTCCCCCCTTCGACACGACCATGTCGCGCCCCGCGGCGACGCCCTCGCTCACGCCCGTCGGGTCTCGAGGAACTCGGCGATCCGGCCGATGGCCTCGGTGAGCACGTCCTCGTCGGGCAGCGTGACGAGGCGGAAGTGGTCAGGCGTGGGCCAGTTGAAGCCCGTGCCGTGGGTGACGAGGATCTTCTTCGCCCGCAGCAGGTCGATGACGAATGCCTCGTCGTCCTCGATCCGGTAGACCTCGGGGTCCAGGCGCGGGAAGCAGTACAGCGCGCCCTTGGGCTCGACACAGCTGACGCCGGGGATCTCGTTGAGCAGGCGCGAGGCCAGCTTGATCTGGTCGTGGTAGCGCCCGCCCGGGACGATGAGCTCGTTGATCGACTGGTAGCCGCCGAGCGCGGTCTGGATCGCGTGCTGGGCCGGGACGTTGGAGCACATGCGCATGTTGGCCAGCAGGGTCAGGCCCTCGAGGAAGTCGCTCGCCTGGTGCCGCGGACCGGAGATCATCACCCAGCCGGCGCGGTAGCCGCACACGCGGTACGCCTTGGACAGGCCCGAAAAGGTCAGGCACAGCACGTCGTCGCCGGCGTACTCGGCCGCGTGGTGGTGGACGGCGTCGTCGAAGACGATCTTCTCGTAGATCTCGTCGGCCATGACGACGAGGTCGTGGCGGCGGGCGATGTCGACCAGACCGCGCACGATCTCGGCCGAGTACACCGCGCCCGTCGGGTTGTTGGGGTTGATGATGACGATCGCGTGGGTGTTGTCGGTGATCTTGGACTCGATGTCCGCCAGATCGGGGTTCCAGCCGTTCGCCTCGTCGCAGCGGTAGTGCACCGGGGTGCCGCCGGCGAGCGAGACGGCGCCGGTCCACAGCGGGTAGTCCGGAGCCGGGATGAGGATCTCGTTGCCGTCGTCGACGAAGGCCTGCAGCACCATCGTGATCAGCTCGGAGACGCCGTTGCCGATGTAGACGTCCTCGACGGTCGTCTCCTTGAGCCCGCGGGACTGGTAGTACTGCGCGACGGCCGTGCGGGCGGAGTAGATGCCCTTGCTGTCGACATAGCCCTGCGCGTCCGGCAGGTGCCGGGTCATGTCGGCGACGATCGCCTCGGGCGCCTCGAAGCCGAAGGGGGCGGTGTTGCCGATGTTGAGCTTGAGGATCTTGTGTCCCTCGGCCTCCAGTCGCTGTGCCTCGACGAGGATCGGCCCCCGCACGTCGTAGCGGACGTCCCTCAACTTGCGGCTCTGTCGGATCTGGCGCATGGCAGGCAGTCTCCCAGTAGCGTGGCGCCCACCGTGCACCGTCTCGAGAGGAACACCGTGCGTGTCGCCAGCGTCACCGTCCTGACCCTGCTCTGCGCGACCTTCGCGGCCGGGTGCGGCGCCGACACGGACCCGCCCCCGGAGAGCGTGAGCGGGCCGACGGTCCAGCCGGCGGACATCACCTCCCAGGCCGAGCGGCTCATCGGGCCGAAGATGCCGGTGGGCTCGACCCTCGAGTGCCCCGACCCGCTGTCCGCGCAGGTCGATGCGACGACCACCTGCAGCTGGGCGATGCCGGACGGGACCTCGATCGGCATGACCGTGACCGTCACCGAGATCACCGACGGCAGGGCCAGTCTGAACTTCGCGAACGACGACCAGGTGACGCCGAGCCCGAGCTCGTGAGGCGCTCCCTTCGTCTGTGACCCGCCGGCCGGCCCGCCCCAAACGAACTGTGGCTGGCTGCACCTTGGATGGTCGGCCACACCACGTGCTCTGGCTGACGATCGCAGGTGTAGCCAGCCATAGTTTGTGGCCGACCCGCGGGCGGGGTCACATCCCCGTCGTCGACCGGGGGTAGGGGATCTCGGGGTCGGTGACGATGTTGACCAGGTAGGGCACGCCGGAGGCGAAGGCCCGGTCCAGCGCCGGTCCGATCTGCGCCGGGTCGGTGACGAGCTCGCCGCCACCGCCGAGGGCCGTGACGACCTGGTCGTATCGCGTGCCCGGGGCGAGGTCGGCCGCGACGTCGTAGCCGTAGAGCATCTGCATCGGCTGCTTCTCCAGGCCCCACGCGCCGTTGTTGCCCATGACCATGACGACGGGCAGGCCGTGCCGCACGAGGGTGTCGACGTCCATGAGCGACATGCCGGAGGCGCCGTCGCCGAGGAGCAGCACGACCTGGGACGAAGGGTGGGCGATGCGGGCCGCGATCGCCGCACCGAGGCCGGCGCCCAGGCAGCCGAAGGGGCCGGGGTCGAGCCAGCGTCCCGGCCGGGAGGGCTCGACGAATCGCCCCGCCCACGAGACGAAGTCGCCGCCGTCGCCGATGACGACCGCGTCATCGGCCAGACGCGGCACCAGCTCGCCGTAGATCCGCGCCGGGTGGATGGGCGCGACCGGGCTGGTGAGCAGCTCGCGGTCCTGCGCGGCGCGGGAGGCGGCCTCCTGGGAGAGTCCGTCTGCCCAGGCCGACCAGTCGGTGTGGGGGAGGGCCTCGACGGCTGCCTGGAGCTGGTCGAAGAAGGAGGTGAGGTCGCCGGCCGCGGTCGCGGCCGGCTGCGCGTGCGTGCTCAGCTGGCCGGGGGAGTCGGCCACGTGCACGACCTGCGCCTCGGGCGCCCCGCCCTGCCCGCCGAACGATCCGTACCCGAGGCGGAAGTCGAGCGGCGTGCCGACGACGATCGCGAGGTCGCACCCACCGACCGCGCTGCGGCGGGCCTTGCCCACGAGCAGCTCGTGCCCGGCGGGCAGGATCCCGCGACCCATGCCGTTGGTGATCGTGGGCAGCCCGAGGTCGGTGACGCAGCGTCGAGCGGGCTCGTCGGCGCCGTCGCTCCACACGTCGGTGCCGAGGATGACGAGCGGACGCTCCGCGCCGGCCAGCAGCCGGGCGATGGCGTCGACGTCGCCGGCCTCGGGCGGGTGTGGCGCCGTGGTGCCGGCCGCGACGGGCCGGTCCTCGGCGTCGCCGAAGAGCTCGTCCATCGGCACGTCGAGGAAGACGGGGCCACGGTGCGGGGCCGCGGCCAGGCGGAAGGCCTCGTCGACCTCGTCGGCGATCTTGTCGACCGAGCCCACGGTCGCCGCCCGCTTGGTGATCGGCCCGAGGACGCTCGGGTGGTCGAACTCCTGCAGGGCTCCGCGTCCCCAGGAGAAGGAGGCCGCGCGGCCGCCGAGGACGACGAGCGGAGCACCGCTGAAGTGCGCCTGCGTGATCGCGCTGACGCCGTTGGTGACGCCGGGGCCCGCGGTGAGGACGGCGAGCCCGGGGGTGCGGGTGAGCTTGCCGGTCGCCTCCGCGGCGAAGACGGCGGTCTGCTCGTGCCGCACGTCGAGCAGTCGCATCGGCGGGTCGGACGTCACCGCCCCGTCGTACAGGGGGAAGACGTGCGCGCCCGAGAGGGTGAACATCGTCTCCACCCCGTGGGCGGCCGCCGCGGAGACGGCCCGCATGCCGCCACTGACCTCGTCGTAGTGCTCCACGCCTCTAGGTTACCCGTCAGTAGTCCATCTACACTGGCGGAGTGAGCACCGATCCTTCGCACACGGTCTGGGAGGACGAGGAGGCTGCCCGCGAGGCGGCCCTCGCCGCCTCCGATCTCGACGGCGACCAGGTCGACGACGAGGACCTCGACGAGGACGAGCGCGCCTGAGCGCCTAGCCCCTGAGCGCCAGCCCCTGAGCGCCAATGGCGTTGCCCCGTCTCACGTTGTGGCGTGTGATCATCGTCCCCGTCACAAACGCTGACACCGCATTGCGCCCTGTCGTAGGTTGCCCTGAACCACACCCACACCCCTGACCAGGAGTGACGATGCGACTTGGCGTGCCCAAGGAGTCGAAGCGCGGAGAAACCCGCGTCGCGGCGACCCCCAAAACGGTCGAGCAGCTGATCAAGCTCGGATACGACGTCGTCGTGGAGTCCGGCGCCGGTGAGGCCTCTGCCTACCCGGACCAGGCCTACGTCGACGCCGGTGCGACCCTCGAGCCCGCCGACCAGGTCTGGGCGAGCGATGTCGTCGCCAAGGTCAACGCGCCCTCCGACGAGGAGGTGTCGCGCCTGGCGTCCGGCGCGATCCTCGCCTCGCTGCTCGCGCCGGCCCTCAACCCCGACAAGGTCGAGGCGCTGCGTGCCCAGGGCGTCACCGCGCTCGCGATGGACGCCGTGCCGCGCATCTCGCGTGCGCAGTCGCTCGACGTGCTCTCCTCCATGGCCAACATCGCGGGCTACCGCGCGGTCGTGGAGTCCGCGCACGAGTTCGGCGGCCTCTTCACCGGCCAGGTCACGGCCGCGGGCAAGGTCCCGCCGGCCAAGGTCCTCGTCTGCGGCGCCGGCGTCGCCGGCCTCGCGGCCATCGGTGCCGCCGGGTCGCTCGGCGCGATCGTGCGCGCCTTCGACGTGCGGCCCGAGGTGGCCGAGCAGGTCGAGTCGATGGGCGCCGAGTTCCTCGAGATCGACATCGAGCAGGAGGTCTCCACCGACGGCTACGCCAAGGAGACCGGCGAGGACTTCAACCGCAAGGCCGCCGAGCTCTACGCCGAGCAGGCCAAGGACGTCGACATCATCATCACGACGGCCCTGATCCCCGGCAAGCCGGCTCCGCGCCTGATCACCGAGGAGATGGTCGCCTCGATGAAGCCCGGCTCGGTCATCGTCGACATGGCGGCAGGCTCGGGCGGCAATGTCGCCGGCTCCGTCGCGGACGAGCGGGTCGTCACCGACAACGGTGTGCGCATCATCGGCTACACCGACCTGGCCGGTCGCCTGCCCACGCAGGCCAGCCAGCTCTACGGCACCAACATCGTCAACCTGCTCAAGCTGGTGACGCCGGACAAGGACGGCCAGCCGGTCCTCGACATGGAGGACACGGTCGTGCGCGGCATGACCGTGACCAAGGACAGCGAGACGCTCTGGCCACCGCCGCCCGTGCAGGTCTCGGCCGCCCCCAAGGCCCCGGCCGCAGCTGCGGCCCCCGCCGAGCCGCAGCCGGAAAAGGTCGTCGACCCCAACCGCAAGTTCTGGCTCATCGGAGGTGCGGCGCTCCTCTTCCTCATCGCCGCCGCCTTCATGCCGACGGCCTTCCTGTCCCACTTCATCGTCTTCGCGCTGGCCGTGGTCATCGGCTTCTACGTCATCGGCAACGTCGCGCACGCGCTGCACACGCCGCTGATGTCGGTGACCAATGCGATCTCCGGGATCATCGTCGTCGGCGCACTGCTGCAGGTGACCTCGTCCAACATCGTCATCCAGGTCATCGCCGCAGCTGCCATCTTCTTCGCCAGCATCAACGTCTTCGGTGGCTTCACGGTCACGAACCGGATGCTCAACATGTTCCGGAAGGGCTGAGTCGTGCTGTCCACCGTCGTCACCGCCGCCTACATCGTCGCGGCGCTCCTCTTCATCCTCTCCCTCGCCGGCCTGAGCAAGCACGAGACGGCCAAGCACGGCAACTGGTTCGGCATGGCCGGCATGGCCATCGCTCTCTTGGCCACGATCGCCCTGGTCATCGACGGGGTCTACTCCGACGGTCCGGCCACCGACGCCGGCAAGTGGGGGCTGGGCGTCCTCGTCATCACCATGGCCCTCGGTGCGGCCGTCGGTGTGCGCATCGCCCGCCGCGTCGAGATGACCGGCATGCCGCAGCTCATCGCGATGATGCACTCCTTCGTCGGTCTGGCCGCCGTGCTCGTCGGCTACAACACCTTCTTCGCCTCGCACGGCGACAGCCCCGAGGCCGTCGCCGAGCACAAGCGCCTCGAGGCCCTCGACATGGTCGGGATCCACAACGGCGAGGTCTTCATCGGCGTCTTCATCGGTGCGGTCACCTTCACCGGCTCGGTCGTGGCCTACCTCAAGCTCAGCGAGAAGATGAAGTCCGCTCCGCTCGTGCTGCCGGCGCGCCACTGGCTCAACCTGCTCGCCGTGCTCGTCTCGATCGCGCTCTGCGTCGTCTACGTCATCACCCCTTCGCTCCTGGTGCTCGGGATCATGACGGTCATCGCGCTGCTCTTCGGCTGGCACCTCGTCGCCTCCATCGGCGGCGGTGACATGCCGGTCGTCATCTCGATGCTCAACAGCTACTCGGGCTGGGCCGCGGCCGCGGCGGGCTTCATGCTCTCCAACGACCTGCTCATCGTCACGGGTGCGCTCGTCGGCTCCTCCGGTGCCTTCCTGAGCTACATCATGTGCAAGGCGATGAACCGCTCCTTCATCTCCGTCATCGCCGGTGGTTTCGGTGCCGAGGCGCCGAAGTCCTCCGGGGACGAGGACCACGGCGAGCACCGTGAGGTCCAGGCGGAGCAGGTCGCTGAGCTGCTCTCCGACGCGTCGTCCGTGGTCATCACGCCGGGCTACGGCATGGCGGTGGCCCAGGCGCAGTACCCGGTCGCCGACCTCACCGCCAAGCTGCGGGCGAAGGGGGTGGACGTCCGCTTCGGCATCCACCCGGTCGCCGGTCGCCTCCCCGGTCACATGAACGTCCTGCTCGCCGAGGCCAAGGTGCCCTACGACGTCGTGCTCGAGATGGACGAGATCAACGACGACTTCGACGAGACCGATGTCGTCCTCGTCATCGGCGCCAACGACACGGTCAACCCGGCCGCTGCCGAGGACCCGACCAGCCCGATCGCGGGCATGCCGGTGCTCGAGGTGTGGAACGCCAAGGACGTCATCGTCTTCAAGCGCTCCATGGCCACGGGGTACGCGGGCGTCCAGAACCCGCTGTTCTTCCGGGACAACACCCAGATGCTCTTCGGCGACGCCAAGGACCGGGTGGAGGACATCCTCAAGTCCCTCTGACCGACTGTCGCTCGCTGAGGCGCGAGCGCCAGCGAGCCTCGAAGCGACGCAGGGCGGCGCCCACCCGATCGGGGTGGGCGCCGCCCTTCGTCATGCCGTGTCGACGGGTCCACTGGCGCGCATTTCCCGGGCGGATGCGCGTTCTCGGGTCCACTGGCGCGCATTTCCCCGGGGAAATGCGCGTTCTGGGGTCCATGGGCGCGCATTTCCCCGGGCGGATGCGCGGCCCGTGCGCCACCCATCCAACGCGACATCAATGGGCGATGGACAATAGTGTGTCTCGCACACTATGGTGTGACGCATGGACGACGAACTGCTCGGAGGGCACCTGCAGGAGCTGCGGCGCGGGACCGTCGTGCTCGCCTGCCTGGCGACCCTCGAGCACCCCAGGTACGGATACGCCCTGCTCGAGACGCTCGACGCCGCTGGCTTCGCCGTCGACGGCAACACGCTCTACCCGCTGCTGCGCCGCCTCGAGAAGCAGGGGCTGCTCACGAGCGAGTGGAACACCGACGAGGCGCGGCCGCGCAAGTTCTACCGGACGAGCGCCGAGGGCGCGCAGCTGCGCACACGACTGATGACCGAATGGCGATCGCTCGACTCGGCGATCGAGGGACTGGACGGAGAGACGCCATGAGCAGGACGAGCCTGACCGATCGCTATGTCTGGACGGTGACCCGCCAGCTGCCCCCGGAGACGGGCCCCGACGTGGCCCGCGAGCTGCGGGGGACCATCGAGGAGACAGTCGAAGGGAGGGTCGCCGCCGGTGAGGAGACGGCGACGGCCGAGCGCGAGACGATCCTCGAGCTCGGCGACCCCGACGTCCTCGCCCGCGAGTACGGCGGCCGGCCCAACCACCTCATCGGGCCGGCGTACTTCCCCGCATGGGTGCGCCTGGTCAAGGTGCTGCTGGCGATCGTCGTCCCGCTGGCCGTGCTCGGCTCGGTCATCGCGCAGACCTTCGTCGCCGGTGCGAGCTTCGGCGGCATCGTCGGCGAGGCGGCCGTGATCGCGCTGTCGGTCATCGTGCACGTCGTCTTCTGGACCACGCTCGTCTTCGCCGTCGTCGAGCGGTACGGCAGCGCGTCCGAGCAGGACACGTTCGCCGAGACCTGGAGCCCCGACGAGCTCGCCGACCCCGCCGACCGTGCTCGCCGGGCGAGCCTGGCGGAGATGCTCTTCGAAGTCGTCGCCACCCTCGTCGTCATCGGCCTGGTCGTCTGGCAGCTCGGCGGCGTCGGCGAGGACGCGGTGCAGGTCCTCGATCCCGACCTGGGCTGGGGGTGGGGTGCCCTGATCGTCGGCTTCCTCGCCCTCGACGTCCTGGTGACGATCGCGGCCTGGGCGCGCGGTGGGTGGACCCGGACCCTGGCCGCCGTCAGCCTCGTCAGTGCCGTCGTCTCGGGTGTCGTGCTCGTGTGGCTGCTGCTGAGCGACCGACTGCTCACGGACCTGCCGGCCGAGTTCAACGCGACCTTCGGCTGGGACGCGGACTGGACCATCTCGATCCCGGCCGTCGCCGTCGGCATCGCGGTCATCTGCGGCTGGGAGGCCGTGACGGCGCTGCGCCGGATGCGCGACACCACCCGTCAGTACGCCTGACGGACCACCTCCCTGACGAACTGCTGCCGGCTCAGGTTGGTATCGCCAGCAGGAGTTCGAGCTACGGCTGACGCCACGAACTGCTGCCTGCAGTAGTTCGTGGCGTCGTGGCTGAGGCCGCGTCGATCCCGAAGGGGGGCAGCGCCCGCGTCAGCGGGCGTCGGGGTCGTACGGCGGCAGCTCGCCGGTGTCGGCGTCGCGGTCGCGGTGCTCGAGGTCGTGGCTGCGGTAGATCAGGCTGTCCCGGCGGGGCGGCGGGCCGTAGACCTCGGGATCAGGCACGGGGCCCCCGCCGACGTAGACCCCGTCGACGACACCCAGCCGGGTCGCGTAGTCCGCTTCGGTGTCCCAGACGGGCTCGCTCCCTTCGTCGTCCTCGTCGAGGGGGCCCATGCCGAAGACGACCGAGCAGATCGCCCGGTAGTTGTCGTCCGGGTCGGGGACGAACTCGATGCTCGAGAGGGCCTGGTCCTGCCCGGCGCTCTCGAGGACGAAGGTGCCGTAGCCGAGGATGCGGCCGAGCAGGGAGCGCTCGTAGCCCATGTCGGTGACCTTCTTCAGCGGCATCATCGAGACCTTGTGGTTGATCCACCCCTCGAAGAGCACGATCCGCTTGTCCGTCGCGACGACACGGGTGTGGCGCCACTCGATCCACTGCCAGCCCGCCCAGCCGAGGACGCCGAGATACAGGAACCAGAGGTAGCCGAGGATGCCGCTGTTGGCGTCGCTGACCGAGATGTCCAGCCACACGCACAGGGCGGTGGCGGCGAGGACGACCAGCGCGGGCTTGAGCAGGACGATGCGGTGGTGACGGATCTCCGCCACCGCGGTCTCGCCGGGGAGGAGGTACTTGCGCAGTCCCCGGTGGGCGACCTCCTCCGGCATCGTCACCTCGCGATCAGCGAGTCGAAGAACTGCCCGATGTTGCGCACGCCGTTGGCGACGACGTCCCAGGCGGAGCCGACGATGTTGGCGGCCTCGTCGGGCGAGGTGAGGATGGCGTAGAGGAGGAAGATCGTGAGCAGCCAGAGGACGATCTTCTTGATCGGCGGCGTGTTCATGGCTCGTTCTTCTCCGTCATCTGTGGGCAGCGGCGGTCCACGTCAGGGCGTGAATCCGGTCCAGTGTGGCAGATGTGACGGGTGTGACGCGTCAGACCACGCCGTAGAGACGGTCACCCGCGTCGCCGAGGCCGGGCACGATGTAGCCGTCCTCGTTGAGCCGCTCGTCGACGGCGGCGGTCACGAGCGTGACCGGCACCTCGAGGTCGCGCAGCTCGTGCTCGATGGCGTCGATCCCCTCGGGGGCGGCCAGGAGCGTGACGGCGATGATGTCGTCGGCGCCGCGCTCGACGAGGTAGCGGATCGACATCGCGAGCGTCCCGCCGGTGGCGAGCATCGGGTCGATGACGTAGCACTGGCGGCCGGACAGGTCGTCGGGCAGCCGGTTGGCGTAGGTGACCGCCTCGAGCGTCTCCTCGTTGCGCAGCATGCCGAGGAATCCGACCTCGGCGGTCGGCAGCAGCCGCACCATGCCCTCGAGCATGCCCAGGCCGGCGCGCAGGATCGGCACGACGAGCGGCTTGGGCGTCGACAGCTTGGTGCCCGTCGTCGGGCCGACCGGGGTCTCGATGTCGAAGGCCTCGGTGCGCACCTCGCGCGTCGCCTCGTAGGCGAGCAGGGTGACGAGCTCGTCCGCGAGCCGGCGGAAGGTCGGGCTGTCGGTGCCTTTGTGTCGCAGGTAGGTCAGCTTGTGGGCGATGAGCGGGTGGTCCGCGACGATGACGCGCATGGCCCCGAAACTACCGTGCGCGACACTGGTCCCGTGAGTCCCGACCCCACCCGGCCGCAGCGCCCCGCCGAGGAGGCGTGGATGGGCCGCGCCCTCGAGCTGGCCGCGGCGGCCGCCGCCGACGGCGACATCCCGGTGGGTGCGGTCGTCGTCGACGCGGACGGCGTGGTCATCGGCGAAGGGCGCAACACCCGTGAGCGGGACGGCGACCCGACCGGGCACGCCGAAGTCGTCGCGATGCGCGCCGCGGCGCGGGCGAAGGGGGAGTGGCGCCTCGAAGGGTGCACGCTCGTCGCCACCCTCGAGCCGTGCCCGATGTGCGCCGGCGCCGTCGTGGCCAGCCGGGTGCCCCGCGTGGTCCTCGGCGCCTGGGACCCCAAGATGGGCGCCTGCGGGTCGGTGTGGGACGTCGTGCGTGACCGCCGGTCGATCCACCGCGCCGAGGTCGTCGGCGGGGTGCGCGAAGGGGAGGCCGCGCGCCTCCTCGTGGACTTCTTCGAGGACCGCCGGGGCGGCGAGCCGGGCTGATCCGGCGACGCGTCCGCCGGTCCGATTCGGGGACAGCGCCCTCGACCTTGTATTGTGCTCCGCGGTGGCGTGTCCGAGCGGCCTAAGGAGAACGCCTCGAAAGCGTTTGTCGGTTGACGCCGACCGTGGGTTCAAATCCCACCGCCACCGCCAGTTGGCCAAGGCCCTGGAACCCCGGATGCTTCACGGGTTTCAGGGCCTTCGTCATGTCGCCGGGTCCGCGTGTCGTACCGGGGGAGCGCTCCCCGTGGCGCCCCCTTCGTCCGTCTGTTTGTCTGGGGACATGCGACGTCCAGCCAAGGTCCTCATGTCCGCCCTCGCCGCGGCCGCCGTCGTCGTGCCGCTGAGCGGCTGCGACCGGTGGAGCTCGAAGTGCGACACAGACAACACCTGCGAGATCATGATCGAGGGCGACGATTTCTACGAGTTCCCCCGCCCCTACGACGCGAGCGAGGGGTACGGGAAGACCAAACAGATCAAGGACCGCATCCGCCTGGTCTCCGCCGCCGAGGGCGGCGAGGCGGTCATCCAGGCCGGTGGCAACGACAACACGTGCACGCAGGGCAGCAGCTTCGTGGTGGTCGACACGACGATCACCTGCGACGTCGTGGGTGACGACCGCGTGGAGCTGACGACCACCCGGCCCTGACTCAGCAGGTGGGCAGCTCGCCCTCGGGGACCAGCTGCTCGTACGTCGGACCGAGGACGACGTCGACCGACGGGCGCTTGCGCACGTCGTGGATCATCTCGAACTCCCCGACGTGGACCCGCACGAGGTCCGCACCCTTGCGGCCGTTGCTCCCGTAGCGCAGCTGGCCGGGGCCGTCGAGCTTCGCCTTCTTCGGGTCGTTGGCGATCGTCTTCACGCTGAAGCCGCGCTCCTCCAGCTGGCCGGCGACGCGGGCGGCGAGCCCGGCGCGGTTGGTGGCGTTGTAGACGTTGACGTCGACCTGACCGGGTGAGATGTCGCAGGTCGAGCTCTCGTTGCTCGTCGTCGTGCTCGACGACGTCGCGGCCTGCTCGCCGCGCGCCTGATCCGCGCGGATGTAGGACAACGCGTACCAGACCGCGAAGAAGAGGAGGAGCAGCACCACGGCGAAGGTGATGACCGACCGGCGCCGTCGCGCCCGGACCGGGTCCTCCTCGCCGTCGTAGTCGTAGTCCTCGCGCACGGTCAGCCCTCCACCTCGAGCACGCGCGCGTGCAGGGCCGAGCGCTGGTGGAGGGCGGCGCGCAGCGCTCGGTGCAGCCCGTCCTCGAGGTAGTGGCGTCCGCGCCAGAGGACGACGTGGGGGAAGAGGTCGCCGTAGAACGTCGAGTCCTCGGCGAGCAGGTCGTGCAGGTTGAGGGAGCTCTTGGTCGTCGTCAGCTGCTCCAGCCGGACTGGTCGTGGCGGCACGTCCGCCCAGTCGCGCGGGGTCGTCCGCCCGTGGTCGGGGTACGGGCGGGTGTCACCGACGGCCTGGAAGATCACGCAGCCACGATAAGAGGGGTCCTCGCCGCACGTCGCACTAGTCTCGGCTCCGTGACCGACTCTTCACACCTGGACTCCATCCGCGCGGGCTACGACTTCGCGTCACCCGCGATCGACCTCGGCGCCACCGTGCTCGACGGCGCGACGCATGCGGACGTGCCCGTGCGCGTGCCGCTGGCGAGCCTGACCAAGCACGGCCTGGTCGCCGGTGCGACCGGCACGGGCAAGACCAAGAGCCTGCAGCTGATGGCCGAGCAGCTCTCGGCGGCCGGCGTGCCCGTCTTCCTCGCGGACATCAAGGGCGACCTCTCGGGCATCGCGACCCCGGGCGAAGGGGGCGACAAGCTCACCTCCCGGACGTCGGCGATCGGGCAGGACTGGCAGGCGACCGCCTTCCCGACCGAGTTCCTCACCCTCGGCGGCCAGGGCATCGGCGTGCCGATCCGCACGACGATCACGAGCTTCGGCCCGACGCTGCTGAGCAAGGTCCTCGGGCTCAACGACACCCAGGAGTCCAGCCTGGGCCTGATCTTCCACTTCGCGGACAAGAACGGTCTGGCGCTGCTCGACCTCAAGGACCTGCGCGCGGTCATCCAGCACCTCGTCTCCGACGAGGGCAAGGCCGAGCTCAAGGCGCTCGGTGGGCTGTCGAGCTCCACCGCGGGAGTCATCCTGCGTGAGCTCATCGCCTTCGAGGACCAGGGCGCCGACGTCTTCTTCGGGGAGCCGGAGTTCGACACCGCCGACCTGCTGCGCATGACCGACGACGGTCGCGGCATCGTCACCTGCCTCGAGCTGCCGGCCGTCCAGCAGCGCCCGCAGCTGTTCTCGACCTTCCTCATGTGGCTGCTCGCCGACCTCTTCCACGACCTGCCCGAGGTCGGTGACGTCGACAAGCCGAAGCTCGTCTTCTTCTTCGACGAGGCGCACCTGCTCTTCGACGAGGCGAGCAAGGCCTTCCAGGACTCGATCGAGCAGACCGTGCGCCTCATCCGCTCGAAGGGCGTCGGTGTCTTCTTCGTGACGCAGAGCCCCAAGGACGTGCCCGGCGACGTGCTGGCGCAGCTCGGCAACCGGGTGCAGCACCAGCTGCGCGCCTTCACCCCCGAGGACTCCAAGGCGATCAAGGCCGCGGTCTCGACGTACCCGCACACCGACTACGACCTCGCGGAGCTGCTCACCCAGCTCGGCACCGGCGAGGCCGTCGTCACCGTGCTGTCGGAGAAGGGGACGCCCACGCCGGTCGCACACACGATGATGCGGGCGCCGCAGTCGCTGATGTCGCCCTCGACCAAGGAGCTGCTCGAGCAGACCGTCGCCGGCTCCCCGCTCGCCCCGAAGTACTCCGAGGCCCTCGACCGGGAGTCCGCGTACGAAAAGCTCGCGGCCCGCCTCGAGGCGGCGCCGACCGCCGACGAGGCGTCGGTCGAGACGAAGGGGGATACGCCCCCTTCGCCGTCGAAGGCACCCAAGGAGGAGCCGGGCATGGTCGAAAAGGTCGTGGGCTCGTCCGCCTTCCGTTCCGCGCTGCGGTCGGCGGGCACGGTCATCGGCCGCGAGATCACGCGCTCGCTCTTCGGTACCTCGCGCCGCCGCCGCTGACGCCCGCTCAGCGCCATCGACCCACCTCAACGGGGAGTGCTCCCCGTTGAGGTGGCGGTGTGCACCTGACAGGATCTGTGCACACTGCACGCGATCGGGGGAGAGAGCGAACGATGACCGGTGTGACCCACGGGGCGGACGCCGAGCGACTGCGTGAGGTCGCGGACGCCTTGCGCGGCCACGGCCAGCGCGTCAAGGAGATCGGCGACCGGATCGGCCCCATCGCGCAGGTCCTCGAGGAGTCGTGGGGCGGCCCGGATGCCGCAGCCCTGATCGCCGACGTCGACGGGCTGCGCCCGAGCGTCGCGAGCGCGGGTGCGACCGTCATCGCCTGGGCGGAGGAGCTGCGTGCCCAGGCTGACGAGCAGACCGACGCGTCGGGTGGTGCGGGTGCCTCCGGTGGTTCGGGCGCCGGTGGCGGAGGCGGCAACAGCCACGGGCGGGCGGCGAATCCTGCTGGACCGACCCGGCAGGAGGCCATGGACCACATCAAGGACATCGTCGGAGGGGTGACCAAGGATGGCGGCGGGGGCGACACGGGGATGCGCAATCCCTTGGCCGCGGCCATCGACCGTCCGCGGTTCGGCAACGACCCGACGCCCGACGTCAAGCCCCGCAACGTCATCGACGGCAAGCCGGGCGGAGACGAGAAGAGGACGGGCAGCTCCTCGCACACGGACTCGACGGGCAACAACATCAAGCTGAGTCACACGACGACGGGCTCGACGAGTGATGCGGGCGTCGACGCCCAGGGTCGCGGTCTGCAGACGACGACCGTGACGGGGACGACCGAGTTGAGTGCCGAAGGGAGCGCCAAGGTCGGCCGGATCGGTGTGGACGGCAAGGCCTTCGCCGGCACTGAGAGCAGTTGGGCGGTCACGGGCCCGGACGGGACCGACGCCGCCTCGGTCAACCCGCTGGACCCGACGAACATGCCCGAGGGCACGTCCGCGCGGCTGGGCAGCTCCTGGTACACGGGCAACGGCCTCGGTGCCAGTTACAAGTTGTTGTCCGCCGACATGGGCACGGAGTCCGGCACGGAGCACTACGTCGAGGTCTCCCGCGGTGAGGGTGACGAGGTGACGGTGGTCGTGGGCGATGACGACTTCGACAAGGCGAAGAGCTCGCTGGGGCTCGGCACCGACGACGTCAGCGCCCGGCTGTCCGCCGACTCCGACTTCACGCAGGGACGCGCCAAGGAGGTCACCTTCGACCTGTCGACGCAGGAGGGGCAGGACGCCTACAACCGGTTCGTCCTGCTCGGCAAGGCGCCACAGGCCGACGCCCCCGGGGTCGTCGACGTCGCTGACGTCGAGGCGTTCTCCGGATCGAGGAGCACGGGCGCGTCCGTCTCCCTCTGGGACAAGACCTTCGGCAGCTCCGACTCGAACTGGAATGCCGGCGGACTGTCCAAGCAGCATGCCGACGGCAGCGAGACGGTCGAGTGGTCGGGCAAGGACGGCAGCACGCAGGTCGGTGGCAGTACCCACATCGACCCCGACGGCAACGTCGACCGCGACAAGAGCACCTACTACCTGCGTCAGCGGGACGTCGACGCCGACGTCGCCCACGAATACAACCAGCACCAGGGCTCGGGCGTACGGCCGTCGCAGAGCCAGAACGTCGCCATCTCCTTGACCCCCAACGACCTGCAGGCCATGAGGTACACGGCCGCCGAGAGCGCAGCCGCGAGGATCAACAACGAGCCGGAGTGGTACCGGGGCACCGACATCGACGACGGTCGGCAGTGGACGGCCGACGACGTGCTCGAGTACGTCGACGGCCACCCTGATCGTGCTCGCGGACTGGACGGGATCGACACTGCCTCGACCGATCTGCTCGCGTCCCAGGACGACTCGGAGATCCTGCGTGCCATGAGCGCCGAGGGCCCGGTGGAGTTCCAGAACGAGCTGGCCCGGGAGTACTCCGTGCACCAGGACAACTACCGCGGGCACCGGGGCAAGGTCACGAGCACGGGGACGGACTGAGGTCCCCTCGTTCACGGCGCGAGTGCCTGACACGATGATCGACCAATGCAAGGACCAGGGGAGTGAACGATGACGGGTGTCACCCACGGGGCGGACGCCGCACGGCTGCGGGACATCGCGACGACGATGCGCGGCCAAGGCCAGCGGGTGCAGGAGATCGGCGACGAGCTGGTGCCGCTCGCGGCCATGCTGCAGGAGGCCTGGGGCGGGCCTGATGCCGAGCACCTACTCACGCAGGTCGAGGGCCTGCGACCCACCATCGCCGGCACGGGCGCGACGCTCGTGGCCTGGGCGGAGGAGCTGCGTGGGCAGGCGGACCAGCAGGAGGCCGGGTCCGGTGAGAGCGGTGGCGCAGGAGGACCCGGTGGGCCGGGAGGCGGCGGAGCCAACCCGTTCGCCGGTCTGCGCGCGCAGGGTGGCGCGCCGACCGGAGGCAACCCGCTCCTCGGTGGTGCAGGGAACCCGCTCCGGGGGGAGGGCGGTGTGCCGCTGACGAACGCCTTCACCCGGGAGGCGGGTGGGGGGAAGGAGGAGCCTCCACAAGCCATCGGTGAGGGGTCGCAGGTCGATCGAGGACGCAACATCCAGCCCGGATTCACCACGAACACGGACACACCAGGGAGTGACAAGCCGGGGCTGAAGGTCCGGATGACCGGCACGGAGACCGTGGAGACCTCCCCGGAGTTCGTCGACTCCGAGGGACGCAGCGTGCAGACCTCGACGCTGACCGTGAGGGTCGAGGCGGGTCTGGTCGGCGACGCCGGAGGCAAGACGACAGGAGGCGGCTTCAGCGGGACCGGTGGCACGGAGGTCAGCTACTCGGTCACTGCCCCGGTCGGTGTGGACCCGGCCACCATCGACCCGACGGACCCCGCGTCGTGGCCACCCGGCACGAGCGTGCGGCTCAACGAGGACTACTTCGTGGCCCTCCAGGCGGACGTGCGCTTCCGCGGGCTCCTGGCCAGCGCCGGGATCGAGTCCGGCTCCGGGGCCTTCGTCGAGGTGTCGAAGGGCGACGGTGACGAGGTCACCGTGCTCGTCGGGGACAGCGAGTTCAGTCGTGCCTCCATGTCGCTGGGAGTCGGCAGCACGGAGGCCAACGCCCAGGTGACCGCGTCCAGCGGCGTCACGACGGGCACGGCCAAGGAGGTGACGCTGGACCTGTCCACCCCTGCGGGGCAGGAGGCCTACCGAGGGATCCTTGAGGACGGCTCGATACCGGCGGCCGACAGCGCGGGGGTCGTCGACGTCGCTGACGTCACCGTACTCAACGCGTCCCGGTCCCTCGGCGCCTCCGGCACACTGGGCGACATCACGATGGGCGGCACCCTCTCGAGCTGGGAGGTCGGGGGAGTGCAACGCACCCACGCCGACGGGTCCACCACGCTGGAGTGGAGCGGTCAGTCCGCCGGCACCCAGGTGGGTGGCGTGGCGACCTTCGACCCGGACGGCAACATGATCGTCGAGGACAACACCTACTACATGCGCATGGAAGGGGTCGACCCGGCCACCGCGGGCAACTACAACCGCATCTACCTCGACCGGGATGTCAGCCCGACGACGGAGCAGAACGTCGTGCTCACCCTCACCCACGACGACCTGACCGCGATGAGGTCGCAGGCGGCGGTGACCCAGGCCAACATGATCAACGCCAATCCGCAGGACTATCCGGACTTCCCGATACCCGCGGACGGGAGCGTCAGTGCCACGGACGTGCTGCGGCACTGCGAGGACAACCCCGACGCCGTCTTCGAGCTGGGCGGCGCCGACAGCGCGACCCAGCTGATCCTCGGCGCGCAGAGCGACCAAGAGATCCTGCGCGGCATGATGGCGAAGGACCCCTTGGTCTACCAGCAGGAGCTGGCCACCGACTACTACACCTACAACGACCGTGAGCGCGTGAGGCCCGTCGGCGAGATCACGAGCCAGCGGTCGTCGGGCTGATGCCCCACCCGCGCACCCTCGTCGTCGGCGCCGGCATCGTCGGGCTCGCGGTCGCCCGCGAGCTGCAGCGCACCCGGCCCGACGCCGAGGTCGTGGTGCTCGACAAGGAGGCGCAGGTCGGCGCCCACCAGACCAGCCACAACTCCGGGGTCGTCCACGCGGGCGTCTACTACCCACCCGGCTCGCTCAAGGCGCGCCTGTGCCGTCGCGGGGTCGGGCTGCTGCGTGAGTACACACAGGAGCGCGGCATCACCTACGACGAGGTCGGCAAGGTCGTGGTGGCCGTCGACCGAGACGACGAGGCGCGGCTCGAGGAGGTGCAGCGGCGGGCCGTGGCCAACGGGGTCCCGGGCGTGGTCCGCCTCGGTCCCGACGGGTTGCGTGACCTCGAGACGCACGTGCGCGGCCGCGCTGCACTGCACTCTCCGACGACGGCGATCACCGACTTCCCGGCCGTCGCCCGGGCGATCGCCGACGACGTGACCACGGGCGAAGGGAGGATCCTCCTGGGCCACGAGGTGGTCGCCATCCGCCCCCTTCGCTCCGGTGTGGAGGTGCTCGTCGAGCACGCGGGGGAGCGCACCCGCCTCGCCGCGGACCGCCTCCTCCTGTGCGGCGGACTCCACGTCGACCGGCTGGCCCGGATGGCCGGTGGCGACCCGGACCCGCGGATCGTGCCCTTCCGCGGCGAGTACCACCTGCTCGCCCCTGAGCGGCGCGACCTCGTGCGCGGCCTCGTCTACCCGGTGCCGGACCCGGCGCTGCCCTTCCTCGGGGTGCACCTGACCCGCCGGGTCGACGGGAGCGTCGACGTCGGGCCCAACGCGGTCCTCGCCACGGCCCGCGAGGGCTACCGACTGCGGGATATTGCCGTGCCCGACCTCCTCGAGACGCTGACGTGGCCCGGCATGCGGCCGGTGGCCGCGCGCCACTGGCGCACCGGCGCGGTCGAGGTCCTCGGCTCGGTCTCCGCGCGGCGATTCGCGGCCGCCGCCCGCCGCTACGTCCCGGAGCTGCGCGACGCCGACCTCGTGCCCGGTGGCGCGGGTGTGCGAGCCCAGGCGGTGGGGCGTGACGGGTCGCTCGTCGACGACTTCGTCATCGAGCAGGTCGGACCGGTGACCGCTGTGCGCAATGCGCCGTCACCGGCGGCGACGTCGAGCCTCGCGATCGCCGAGGAGGTCGTCGCACGACTCGGTCGCTGACCCTCAGAGGACGCCGCGCAGGATCTCTGCGGTGCGCCCGTAGAGCCGCGGCGCGGCGGCCAGCGCCTCGGCGGTGCCGGGGAGGATGGTCTCGACGTACATGCCGGTGTCCTCACGCATGATCCACGAGGTGGCGTTGGTGTCCCGGCCGCCGCGCGAGACGAGCACCGCGTCAGCCTCACCCCACGTCGTCGCTCCAGGCAGGTGGCGCAGGTCCATGTACGAGAGCATGAATCGCTCGCCGACCTGCGACAGCTTGACCCCGAGAGCCTGCTCGACGACGTCGTAGATCTTCATCGCCGGCAGCTCGGAGGCGGTCCGCGCGGTGCGGAAGGCCTGTCGCACGCGGCCGGCGACCTCCACGAGGTCACCGTCCGAGACGTCGATGTGCACGGGCATGACGTTGATGAACCAGCCGGCGGCCAGCAGCCACTCGGGGGCGTCGCGCGTGTGCACCGGGTTGAGGAACCGCAGGGACTGCGCCTGACCGAGTTCGCGGCCGGCGAGACCGACGGCGGCGTAGACCAGCTGAGTCGTGCGCGTGCCGAGTCGCTCGGCGGCCGCGTCCAGCGCGGCTGCTTCGTCCCCGGTCAGCAGGAGCTGTTGCTGGTGCTCCAGCTCGACCGGCTCGTCGACGACCGTGCCCAGGGGGAGAGGGAAGCGGCCGAGCTCCTGGTCGCCCGCAAACCAGAAGTCGGCCCAGCCGGGCAGGGACGGGTGGTTGATGTCGACGTCGGCGACCCGCTCCCGCTCGACCTGCGCGAAGTCCATGAAGTCACCGACCGGCGGCAACTCGGTCGCGGCACCCCCGACCTCCTCGGTGTAGAGCGCGTCGAGCTCGTAGTAGACGAGGAAGAAGGAGAAGCCGTCCGTGTAGCTGTGGTCGAGCCCGATGTAGAAGATCGTCTCGTCCTCGCCCGCGACCGCGCGGAAGGAGTAGCCGATGCGCCCGAGGGGATTGCACCCCGCGCGGAAGTCGTCGCTGACGCGCTCGTTGACCTCGTCGGCGGTGACGGGTCCCCCTTCGCGTGGGGTGAACGCGATGTCGGCGGGCGCGAGGTCGACGCGCGTCCACCCGGTGGGACGGTCAGCGTCGGCGACGAACCAACCGCGCATGACGCCGTGACGCTGCACCCAGCGGGTGATGGCGCGGGCCATCGCCTCGGCGTCGAAGCGGCCGGGCACCCGGTAGGTGAAGCCGAGCCAGATGTCGTCCTGCTCACCGGTCTCGCTCGTCTCGGTGCGCAGGTCGAGGTGGGCCGCCTGCATGAAGGAGGGCTGCCGGTCGCCCGGCACCGCGCTCGCCATGGCCGACTCCATCGAGGTCGTCGGTGTGAAGGCGAGGTAGGTGCCGTCGATGGTCGTCCGGTCGGTGATGCGGCTCATCGTCATCATGGGAGGGCCTCCGGGTGGGGGACGTAGGGGCGGGAGGTCTCGGTCTCGACGATGCGGGCGAAGCGCTCGGCCACGCCGTCGAGCCATGCCTCGCTGCCGTCGGCGAGGGGCAGGCGCGTCGCCAGGGAGACGCCCTCGGGCAGGATGGTCAGCCACATGTGGCACTGGCTGCTCGGGGGCACGTCGCCGAGGTGGATGGCCGAGCCGAGGGGACGCCACCACTCGTGGCCGTCGATGCGCGAGCCGTCGATGATCGACAGGACGATCTGCGGGTGCATGGGCACGTCGAGCAGTTGCGAGACGAGGCCGAGGGGCAGCGCTGCCGCCGGCGCGCTCTCCCGCCAGGCGCGCACGCCCTCGATGACCCAGTCGCGCGTGGTCGCTCCGGCGGGCAGGGACATCGACAGCGGGGCCACCCCGGCGAACCAGCCGACGGAGTCCATCCACAACGGGGACGGCCGACCGTGGGTGGACATGAGTGCGTGCGACCGCTCGCCGATCGCCTGCATGAGGATGGCGGTCCACAACATGCCGGTGGGGAAGCCCTCGGCCGCGTAGCCCAGGGCGAGCCGGGCGGCCCGGTCTCCGTCGCAGATGTCGTGGCGGACCAAGCGGTGGTCGTAGCGGCCGGCGGGGTCGATGCCCGATGCCGCGGGAGCGGGCGGGATGCGCCCTTCGGCGAGGAAGGAGCGCCACGGTGCCAGGCGAGGATCCTCGGTGGTCGTGCTCGCGCCGACGGCGACCTCCTGCTCGGCGACGTCGACGTAGCTGGGGGAGTGGTGCTGCTCGTGGACGTCGTTGACGATCGCCGTGTGGAGTCCGGCCACGTGGCCCACCGCCCCGTAGGCGGACAACCCGTCGAAGGTCACGTGGTCGAAGGCGGCGTGCAGGACGTGCCCCTGGTCGGTCGCGACGGAGACTAAGGCGCACGCCGGTCGGCGGGTCGGGCGGCAGCTCGCGTGGAACTCGCGCCGGAGCAGCTCGCACAGCTCGTCCGGGTCGTGCGGTCCGAGCGGTCGTGGCGTGAGCGCGAGGTCGTCGGGCGCCAGCGTGCGGCGCTGCGGCCGGCCCTCGGTGAGACGCAGGTTGCTGCGCAGCGACTCGTGCTGACGGATCCACGCGGTGAGCGTCCGCTGCACGGTCTCGCAGGTTGCGCCGGGCAGCAGGACGGAGAAGCCGATCCACGCGGAGTGGTCCGCGGTGCCGTCGGGGTCCTCGTGCAGTCGCCCGTGCTGGTCGTGGCTGGGTGGACGGGGGTCGAGAGGGGCGTCGTCCCACGCGGCGAGGCTCGCTGCTGCGATCTCCCAGCGGGTGACGTCACCACCGCACAGGCGGCCCGGGGTCAGGGCTGAGGGGATCAAGGGCGGACCTTCGGTCGCAGGGTGGTTCAGACCGAAAACCACTGTGGCAGTCTCGAGTTCGCCCCGCGACCCGATCCGCTGTGATCTGGGTCGCTCAGCCGGTGGGGGGTCCTGCGACGAGGGCGACGCCGGTGAGGACGACGACCGCGACGACGAGCGCCCCGGCGGCGGCGAGCGGGCGGCGGAGCCCGCCGGAGACGATCCGTTCGAAGGGGGTGACGGCCTCTCCCTTCGCCTGCAGTCGCCACGTGCTCGAGAGGTGACCGCCGCGGTCGAGCCAGCGCTCGGTCCACAGCGTGACGAGCGGCGGGATCGCGGAGAGCAGGGCGATGACTCCGTGCTTGGTGCTCCAACGACCGTCGATCCACACGATCACGGTCACGAGGACGTAGGCGATGAAGACGATGCCGTGCAGCATCCCGCCGATGCGGACCCCGAGCTCGGTGGTCTCCGTGACGTACTTGAGGAACATCCCGATGAGCAGGAGGGTCCAGGTCACGGCCTCGGCGGTCGCGACGAAGGTGTAGAGACGGCGGGGGGACGGCAGGGTCATGGGCCCATGGTCACCGACGGGTGACGAAGGGGTGAAATCGACCCGATTTCGAGGTGGCGAACCGCTCGGGTAATCTCTCCCGCGGAGGATTCGCATAGTGGCCTAGTGCGCGCGCTTGGAAAGCGCGTTGAGTGAAAGCTCTCAGGGGTTCGAATCCCCTATCCTCCGCCACGACCCACAGGCCCGTCCGCACTGCGCGGGGCGGGCCTGCGTCATGCCGCTCCCGGGGCGCGTTGGATCCCGGACCGACGGCGACGTAGACTCTGCGATCGGCACCCCGCGTGGTGGTACCTCGCCGAACTCCCCCAGGGCAGGAATGCAGCAAGGGTAGGTGAGCTCTTCCAGGTACGCGGGGTGTCCTCGTGTCCGGACCCGGGCGAAACACGCGGCGGTCTCTCGAGTGGCGTGCGGCGCAGATCCCTCTAGGTTGGTGACCAAGCGGTCGCGACCGCGGCCGCAGCCCACCCCGAGGAGGGGACTCATGGACACGTGGATCTGGATCATCATCGGCGTCGTGCTGCTGCTCGTCGTCATCGGACTGATCGTGGCCCTGTCACGCGGGTCGAAGGCCAAGCGCATCGAGCGCGAGCGCGCAGAGGCCGAGCAGCTGCGCATGGAGGCCGCCGAGCGAGAGCGGCAGACCCGCGAGAGCCAGGCCGCAGCGGCCGCGACCGACGCGGACGCCCGCGCCGCACAGGCAGAGGCGGAGCGCCAGGCGGCGCACGCTGATCGTCAGGCCGCCGAGGCCGAGCAGCGTCGCGTCGAGGCGGAGCGGATGCAGCAGGAGGCGCAGGCGCGCTCCCAGGTTGCTGCCGACGACCAGCGCGCCTACGAGGAGAAGCTCCGGGAGGCCGACGCCAAGGACCCGGACGTGCGCACCGATGACGAAGGTCGCCGGATCACTGACGTCGACGACCAGGGCCGACGGATCGACGACGTCGACGAGCGGGGCTCCGTGGACGACACGACCCGTCGTGACGTGCGACCGGACGACGTGCGCCAGGACGACGTGCGCCACGACGACCGGCGCGACGGTGGGGTCGGCACGGGGACGGCCGTGGCCGGTGGCGCCGCCGTGGGCGCCGGGGGTGCCGCCGCAGGTGCGACCGCCTTCGGTGACGAGCGGGATGGCGTTGGGCACGACACGCGTGACGCCGGTCTGCCGGACCAGCCGGGTCAAGCCGGTGGGTTCCGGGACGAGTCGGGCCATGCCGGTGGGTTCCGTGATGAGACGCGGGATGCTGGTGGGTTCCGTGACGAGTCGCGGGATGCTGGTGGGTTCCGTGACGACAACCGTGACGGCTTCCGCGACGGCGTCATCGAGTCAGAGGACTCCTACGCCGACGCTCCGGCCAGCCCGGCCACGCCGGGTTCGCCCCCCGTGGAGGGGGCGAACGACCCGACGCGCGGCTGGGAGACCCAGGACCCGGCCGTGACCGGGGGAGCGGGCGCGCGAGACCCCGAGGTCGACCAGCCCGGTGTCGGGGTGGCCTCCGCCGAGCCCGGTCACACCCAGCACGGGGCTGCGCCGGTCGACGCCGAGTCGGCCCCACGGACCGCCGACGGGTGGGAGTCCTCGGACCCCTCGCGATCCGACGTACGTCACGAGCCGGGGACGGTGCCCCCCGCGGGAGCCGAGCCCGCGCCCGGGACCGCTGACGGTTGGGAGTCCTCCGACCCCACCCGTCCCGACATGAGGACGGAGGGTGACCTCCCTTCGTCCACCGGTCCGGAGGACACGCGCGGACCCTCGCACCTCGACGCCGAGGAGCGGCCCGGCGGCGACCACGCCAAGCCGGGTCTCATCGACAAGCTGCGCGGTAAGGTCGAGGACATCCGCGGGGACGAGGGTCCCCGCAGGTGACCTGACGACCGTCGGGCCCGTCACCACCACGGTGGCGGGCCCGACGCGTGCCCCCGACACACAAGGAGACTCGTGAAGATCGCCATCATCCTCGGCAGCACCCGACCCGGCCGCTTCGGCGCCCAGGTCGCGGACTGGGTCATGGAGCAGGTGGCCGGTCGCGACGACGCGGAGTACGTGCTCGTCGACCTCGCCGAGTACGACCTGGACCTGCTCAACGAGCCGACCGTCCCCGGGGCGGCCAAGCGCCAGTACGACAATCCCAAGACTCGCCGGTGGAGCGAGACGATCGACCAGTTCGACGGGTTCGTCTTCGTCACGCCGGAGTACAACCACGGCGTACCCGCCGCGCTGAAGAACGCCTTCGACGTCCTCTACCCGGAGTGGCTGCACAAGGGGGTGGCGCTCGTCTCCTACGGCGCCGATGGTGGCGTGCGGGCCGTCGAGCACTGGCGCACGATCCTCGCCAACGTGCAGATGCACGTCACGCGCGGCCAGGTCTCGTTCAGCACGATGCTCGAGGTCGAGGAGGACGGAGCGGTCTTCGCCCCTGCCGAGCGCCGCGTCAAGGAGCTGGGCAATGTCCTGAAGCAGCTGACGCGACTGACCGAGGCGACCTCCTCCCTTCGCCCCTGATCGTTGACTCCAGCGCACCGGCGCCGCTGACGCGGCGTCGGTGCGCTGCGTTGTGCACAAGCGGGCTCGGGGGGAGGCTGCTGTCGTGCGCCGCACGTAGAGTCGTGCCGTGAGCACCGCGCTGTACCGCCGCTACCGCCCCGAGTCCTTCGCCGACGTCATCGGGCAGGAGCACGTGACCGATCCGCTGATGCAGGCGCTGCGGTCCGGTCGGGTCAACCACGCCTACCTCTTCTCGGGGCCACGTGGCTGCGGCAAGACGACGAGTGCGCGCATCCTGGCGCGGTGCCTCAACTGCGAGGAGGGGCCGACCCCCACCCCCTGCGGCCGCTGCGACTCGTGCGTGGCGCTCGCGCGCGGTGGGGCCGGCACGGTCGACGTCATCGAGATCGACGCGGCGAGCCACGGTGGTGTCGACGACGCCCGTGACCTGCGCGAGCGGGCCTCCTTCGGCCCGGCGCAGAGCCGCTACAAGATCTACATCATCGACGAGGCGCACATGGTGACGCCGCAGGGCTTCAACGCGCTGCTCAAGATCGTCGAGGAGCCGCCCGAGCACGTGAAGTTCATCTTCGCCACGACCGAACCCGAAAAGGTCATCGGCACGATCCGCTCGCGCACCCACCACTACCCCTTCCGACTCGTCCCCCCGGTGCGGCTGCAGGACTACATGGCGCAGCTGTGCGAGGCAGAGGGCGTGCAGGTCGAGCCCGGCGTGCTCTCCTTCGTCGTCCGTGCGGGTGGCGGCTCGGTGCGTGACTCGCTGTCGGTCCTCGACCAGCTCATGGCCGGCAGCGACGAGCAGGGGCTGACCTACGAGCGCGCGGCCGCGCTGCTCGGGTTCACCGACGGCGAGCTGCTCGACGCTGCCGTCACCGCCTTCGGCGCGGGTGACGCCGCGGGTGTCTTCAAGGTCATCGACTCCGTGATCGAGACCGGGCTGGACCCGCGGCGCTTCGTCGAGGACCTCCTCGAGCGATTCCGCGATCTCATCGTCGTCGCGGCGGCACCGGACGGCGCGGCGGCGATCCTGCGGGGCGTCCCCGGCGACCAGATCGACCGGATGAGGCAGCAGTCCGCGGTCTTCGGTCCGGCGTCGCTCTCGCGGGCCGCCGACATCGTCAACGCCGGCCTGACCGAGATGACCGGAGCCACCTCACCCCGGGTCCAGCTCGAGATCATCGCCGCACGCGTCCTGCTGCCGGCTGCGGCAGGCGAGTCGGGCTACGCGGCGCGCCTCGACCGCATCGAGCGGCGGCTCGAGGTCGGTGGCGTGCCGTCGGGTGGGGGAGTGCCCTCGGGCGCGGTGGCCGAGCCGGCGTCCCAGGCTCCGCCGCGACCCGCGCCGACGCCGCAGGCGGCTCCACCCAGCCAACCCGAGCCCGCCCCCGCGCATTCGCCCGGGGAAGTGCGCGAATCTGCGCCGGCAGCCGCGCGTTCGCCCAGGGAAGTGCGCGATTCTGCGCCGACTCCCGCGCATTCGCCCGGGGAAGTGCGCGATTCTGCGCCTGCTCCCGCGCATTTGCCCGGGGAGATGCGCGACTCGGGGGTCGCGACGCCTCAGCCGACGGAGAGCGAGTCGACGCCTCAGCCGACGGAGAGTGCATCGGCGCCTCAGCCGACGGGCACGACGGCTGGAGGCATCGACGTCGAGGCGCTGCGCCGCAGCTGGCCGGACGTCCTCGGACGGATCTACCAGATGCGCCGCGCGACCTGGACCTTCCTCTCGGAGCACGCGCAGGTGCTCAGCTACGACGGCCAGCGCCTGGTGCTCGGCATCGCCACGGTCGGACTGGCCAATGCCTTCCGCATCGGGTCGCACGCGGAGGTCGTGCGCCAGGCGCTCATCGACACCCTCGGTGTCGATGCCCGGGTCGAAGGGGTGCCGCACGACACCGGCTCCACCCCCACCGGAGGCGGCGCACAGGCCACGACGGCCCGGTCCGCGCCCGCGCCGGACGCCCCCACGTCCGGTGCCGCCGCCGGCGGAGGACCGGGTGCGCCCGACACGAGTGGTGGGGCAGCGCCCCAGCAGGCACCGGCGGACGCCTCACCTCCGCCGGCCGACGTCGGCGTGCCCGCGCCGGTGGCCGGACCCGCCGGATCCGACTGGGGGAGTGCGCCATCGACCGCGGCGTCCGCGCCGGCCTGGGCCACCGCACCCGCCCCTGAACCCGCCGCTCCTCCTGAGCCCACGCGACCGGCCGAGCCGGACGACTCCTCGGTCAGCGACGACGACGAGGACATCATCGACGCGGGGGCCGCCGGGCCGGCCGTCATCGAGCGCATCCTCGGTGGGACGGTCATCCGCGAGGAGTGAGGGTCGATGTCCCGCGCTGACGGTCCCGGGGCGTAGGGTCGAGGCGTGTACGAAGGCGTGGTCCAGGACCTGATCGACGAACTCGGGCGACTCCCCGGGGTCGGCCCCAAGAGTGCCCAGCGGATCGCCTTCCACCTGCTGCAGGCCGACCCGCAGGACGTCCAGCGACTCGTCCAGACGCTCAGCGAGGTCAAGGACAAGGTCGCCTTCTGCGAGACGTGCGGCAACGTCGCCGAGGGACCGCAGTGCCGCATCTGCGCCGACCCCCGCCGCGACGCCACCGCCATCTGCGTCGTCGAGGAGCCCAAGGACGTCGTGGCCATCGAGCGGACCCGTGAGTTCCGCGGCCGCTACCACGTCCTCGGCGGAGCGATCAGTCCCATGGACGGCGTCGGTCCCGACGACCTGCGCTTCACCGAACTCATGTCGCGCCTGTCCGACGGCACGGTCGCCGAGGTCATCATCGCCACCGACCCCAACCTCGAGGGCGAGGCGACCGCGTCCTACACGGCGCGGCTGCTCTCCCCCTTCGAGATCAAGGTCACCCGCCTCGCCTCCGGGCTGCCGGTCGGCGGCGACCTCGAGTACGCCGACGAGGTCACGCTCGGGCGGGCCTTCGAGGGGAGGAAGCTGCTCAGTGCCTGACGAGACCACCCTGCTCGCCGACGAGTGCGCCGCCGAGGCACGCACCTGGCTGGCGACCGTCGCCGACATCGCCTCCGGGGCCGCCCCCGAGAGCGCGATTCCCCTGCTGCTGCTCACGACCAGCCAGATCCAGCTCGTCGGCGCCCGCCTCGGGGCCATCGCCGACGTCGTCCTCGAGGAGCGCTTCGAGCAGGACCCGGGTCCCGACACCGAGCTCGACCCCCTGCGCGTCGGTCTGGCCCAGCTGCTCGAGGGCGTCGACGACTACGCCGACGTCGTCGACCCGGTCACCTCCGTCGAGACCACTCGCGGCGCCCTGAGCAATGACCTGGCCGCCATCGCCTCGGCTCTGGCGCACGGCCTGGCCCATCACGACGCCGGACGCGGTGTGGAGGCCCTCTGGTGGTGGCAGTACAGCTACCTCGCCGACTGGGGCGATCGGGCGGCGATGGCCGTGCGCGTGCTGCAGACGTTGCTCGCACACCTGCGCCTGGACGCCGACGCGGAGGTCGTCGGCGAGGCGGAGTTCGACGCGCTCAACACCTGACTCCTCGGCTGCGCTCCCGCTCGCCGAAGGGTCACGTCTGGGTCTCGACCGACCCCCGACCGTGGACGCGACTCGGACCGACGCGCTCCGGTCGTTATCCTCGTGGGGTCGTGCCGGTCCGCGCCCGGGCCGGACCCGCGAACCAATCCACGGAGCTGTCCTTGAGCCTGGTTGTCCAGAAGTACGGCGGATCGTCGCTCGCTGATGCTGAGAGCATCAAGCGTGTGGCGCACCGCATCGTCGAGACCAAGAAGGCGGGGCACGACGTCTGTGTCGTCGTCTCCGCCATGGGCGACACGACCGACGAGCTGCTCGACCTCGCCGAGCAGGTCAGCCCGGTCCCGCCGCCCCGCGAGATGGACATGCTCCTCACCGCCGGCGAGCGCATGTCGATGGCCCTGGTCGCCATGGCCATCGCCGACCTCGGCCACAGCGTGCGGTCCTTCACCGGCAGCCAGGCCGGTGTCATCACCGACACCGAGCACGGCAAGGCCAAGATCATCGACGTCACGCCCGGCCGGATCACCGAGGCCGTGGGCAAGAAGCACATCGTCATCGTCGCCGGGTTCCAGGGCGTCAGCCAGGGCACCAAGGAGATCACCACCCTCGGTCGCGGTGGCTCCGACACCACCGCCGTGGCCCTCGCCGCGGCGCTCGGGGCCGATGTCTGCGAGATCTACACCGACGTCGACGGCATCTTCACCGCGGACCCCCGCATCGTCCCCAAGGCCCACAAGATGGACCGCATCTCCCACGACGAGATGCTGGAGCTGGCCGCCAGTGGCGCCAAGGTCCTGCACCTGCGGTGCGTCGAGTACGCGCGCCGCTTCGACATCCCCATCCACGTGCGTTCGTCCTTCTCCTCGAAGGAAGGCACGTGGGTGCTGCCCCCCGACACCGAAGGAGCCGAAGGCATGGAAGAACCGATCATCGCGGGCGTCGCCCACGACAGCAGCGAGGCCAAGATCACCATCGTCGGCGTCCCTGACGAGCCGGGCCGCGCGGGCCAGATCTTCACGACCATCGCCGAGGCACAGGTCAACATCGACATGATCGTGCAAAACGTCTCGGAGGCCGACACCGGCCGCACCGACATCTCCTTCACCCTGCCGATGTCCGACGGCCAGAAGGCGGTCGAGGCCCTCATGCGGACCAAGGACGAGGTCGGCTTCGAGTCGATCCAGTACGACGACCAGATCGGCAAGCTCTCGCTCGTCGGCGCCGGGATGCGGACCAACCCCGGTGTCTCGGCGACCTTCTTCCGTGCGCTCGCCGACGCCGGCATCAACATCGAGATGATCTCGACCTCCGAGATCCGCATCTCCGTGGTGACCCGGGCCGACCAGCTCAACGATGCTCTCCAAGCCCTGCACACCGCCTTCGGACTGGACTCCGAGGACGGCGAGGCGGTCGTCTACGCGGGCACCGGCAGGTGAGACCCGCCCCGTCGTCCTCCACCCGGCCCACGCTGGCCCTGGTGGGGGCGACGGGACGCTTCGCGGAGGCGATCGTCTCGGCGCTCGCCCTGCGTGACGACGTCTGGGGCGAGATCCGGCTGCTCGCGCCGGGAGTGACCACGCGCACCCTGAGCGTCCGGGGCAGCGAGGAGCCCATCGAGATGCTGCGGGAGGACTCCTTCGAGGGCGTCGACGTCGCCCTGTTCAACCTCTCGCCCGAGATCACCCCCGAGTGGGCGGCCCTGGCGGTCGCCGCCGGGGCCGTGGTCGTCGACGCCAGTGCGGCGCACCGCACCGACCCCGAGGTGCCGCTCGTCGTCCCGGGGATCAACACCGAGCTCGTCGCCCAGCGGCCCAAGGGGATCATCGCCCTGCCGGGTCCGGTCACCTGGGGCCTGATCGACGCCGCGCACGTCCTCCACCAGGGGTGGGAGCTGCAGCACCTCGTCGTCACCGGCCTCATCGCCGCCGTCTCCAAGTCCGACCGGGGTGTGGCACGGCTGCGCGAGGAGCTGCACACCGTGGCCTCCGACGCGACGATCGGCCAGCACCCCGGCGACGTACGGGCCGCGGTCTCCGACCTCCCGGTGGCCTCCCCCTTCCCGGCGCCGTTGGCCCTCAACGTCATCCCGTGGGTCGGCAACGCCGACGAAGGGGGATTCACCTCCGCCGAGCTGGCGGTGGGTGAGGAGGTGCGCAAGGTCCTCGGCCTCGCGGAGAACGTTCCCGTCGTCGTCACGCTCGTGCAGGTGCCGGTCGTCCTCGCGCACTCCATGGCCCTGCACGCCCGGTGCGCGCGTCCCATCGCGATCGACAAGGTGCGGCAGGCCTGCGTCGCCGCGCCCTCGCTCGTCCACCTCGACGAGCAGACCGGCGAGGTCCCGACCCCCGTCGACTCGGTCGGGATCGACCCACGCTTCGTCGGTCGGATCCGCCAGCCGAAGGGGGCCGGCCACCACGTCGACCTCTTCGTCAGCGCCGACACCACGCGTCGCGGCGCCAGCGCCATGCTCCTCGTCGCGGAGCTCGTCCGCGACGAACTCACCGCCTCCTGACTCCGGTCTGCCGGGCGTCGTCCGGGGCGCCGGGACGCCCGCGCGTCACCCCTTTCGACCTACGGGTGATCGAGACCACGGCGACGAAGGGGGGCTCGTGGCCAGTCGGTGACCTCCGCGCAACCATCCCGTCACTCCACGCGTCAACAGTGGTGAGAGGCCGGGACGGTCTCGGTCAGGGAACGATCTGCGCCTGTGACTTGTGTGACTGGTGTGGTCAGAGTGAATGTATGAGCCACGTACACTTGTGGTAGGGCGGGATCAGATGAGCGATAGGGGTCAAGAGGTGGATGAGCACTCGGACGACGCACCGGTTTCGTACCGCGTCGTCGGCTTCGATGAACTCGAGGGCGCGGCTGCCGCGCACTTCCGACGTCAGCGACGTCGTCGTCTGCTGCTCTTCGTGACCCTCCCCGGCCTGCTGCTCGGCACCGCCACCGTCGCGACCGCCTACGGCACGGGCCTCATCGGCACCGAGACCGCGACCTGCCAGCCGGTCTCCGCGCCCGCGCCGGCGCGAGACTCCTTCGACATCAAGCTGCTCAACAGCAACGACACCAACGGGCTCGGCAGTGACGTCGCGCGCGAGCTCGGACTGCGCGACTTCAAGATCGCGTCCGTCGGCAACGCCGACAGCTCGGTCTACGTCAAGGGCGCGGCGACGATCTACCACGGCCCGGAGGGCCTGGACAACGCCCTGCTGCTGCAGAAGCAGATCCCCGGCGCCAAGATCTGGAACGACGCTCGTCCCGGCACCAATGTCCAGCTCGTGCTGGGCTACGGCTTCGACAAGCTCGTCGACGAGCCGGACCCGCCGCTGCCCGCCCCCTCCGAGATCCGCGTCAACGTGTACAACACGACGTGGAAGGAGGGCCTGGCCTCCGAGACCGCGTCCGGTCTCAAGGACCGCAAGTTCAAGATCGGCAAGACGGGCAATGACCCGCGGATGAGCTTCCTCGAGGACGAGGTGGCGATCATCCGCTTCGGTCCCGACGGGCAGCGCGCCGCCAAGCGCCTCGCCGAGCAGATCGACGGCGTGCAGCTGCAAAAGGACGACCGCGCCGGGGCCACCGTCTCGCTCGTCCTGGGCAACAAGTACGAGGGCCTGAAGCCCGCGTCCTCCGTCCCCGAGGCCAAGCCGTACGTGCGCCCGGCGGAGACAATCCAGAAGCCCTGCACGGCGGCCGAGAAATGACCGTTCGCACCGTCGCGATCCTCACCGCGGGTGGGATCGCGCCCTGCCTCTCCTCGGCGGTCGGCGGACTCATCGAGCGGTACACGCGAGTCGCGCCCGACGTGCGGATCATCGGCTACCTCGACGGCTACGCCGGTCTGCTCGCTGGCCGCAGCATCGAGGTCACCGACGAGGTGCGTGCCGGGGCCTCCCGCCTCCACGACTTCGGCGGGTCGCCGCTCGGCAACTCCCGGGTCAAGCTGACCAACGCGGCCGATCTCGAGGCGCGTGGTCTCGTGGCGAAGGGGGCCGACCCCCTGCGCGTCGCCGCGGACCAGCTCACCGCGGACGGCGTCGACGTCCTGCACACCATCGGCGGCGACGACACCAACACGACCGCGGCGGACCTCGCCGCGCACCTGGCCGAGCACGGCCACGAGATGCGGGTCGTCGGTCTGCCCAAGACGATCGACAACGACATCGTCCCCATCCGGCAGAGCCTCGGCGCCTGGACCGCGGCCGAGCAGGGCGCGCTCTTCGCCCGCAACGTCATCGGCGAGCACTCGTCCAATCCGCGCATGCTCGTGGTCCACGAGGTCATGGGTCGGCACAGCGGATGGCTGACCGCCGAGACCGCGCGGCGCTACCGGGCCGACCTGGCGACCCGCGAGTTCGTCCCCGGCATCGGCAACGACCGGCGACGGTGGGACGTGCACGCCGTGTACGTGCCGGAGCTCGCCATCGACCTCGACGGCGAAGGGCGGCGCCTGGCCGCCGTCATGGATGAGTTCGGGTGCGTCAACGTCTTCGTTGCCGAGGGGGCAGGCGTCGACGAGATCGTCGCCGCGATGGAGGCCGCCGGGCAGGACGTGCCGCGCGACGCCTTCGGCCACGTGCGCCTCGACGACCTCGACCCCGGGGAGCGTCTCGCGTCGGACGTCGCCGAGCGCGTGGGCGCGGAGAAGTCGAAGGTGTGGAAGTCGGGCTACTTCGCCCGCTCCGCCGCCCCGAACGCCGAGGACCTCGACCTCATCGCCCGCTGCACCGAGCTCGCCGTGGCCGCAGCCCTCGACGGCCGCTCCGGTGTCGTCGGCCAGGACACGGAGCGCGGCGACGAGCTGCGCGTCATCGAGTTCGACCGCATCGCCGGCGGTGGGGCCTTCGACCCGGGCGTCGACTGGTTCGTCGAGCTGCTCGAGGACATCGGCCAGCCGCGCGGCTGAGTCAGGCGCCGTGCTTGCGGCGCAGCGACCACATCTGGGGGGAGTGCTCGACCTCGACGGCCGCGTCCCAGGCCAGGCCGCCGGGGGCGGTCTCGCGGCGGAAGCTGCGCACCAGGCGACGCGCCAGGTCCGGGTCGGTGGCCGCCCGGGCGGCCACCGCGCGCGCGGCACCCTCGACCTCGGCGTCGTCGTGGGCGGACCAGGCGATCCCGAGCTCGACGGCGCGCTCGCCGGACACCTCCTCACCGAAGAGGCCCATGGCTGCGGTGACCTCTCGGCCAGCCACCCGGTGGAGCAGGTGGAGGTGCCCACCTCCCGGGTGAATGCCGATCTGGGCGAAGCCGGGCAGCAGGCGGGCGGTGCGGGAGACGATGCGCAGGTCGGTGGCGAGGGCGAGGTTCAGGCCCGCGCCGACCGCGGCGCCGCGCACGGCGGCGATGGTCGGCAGGTCGATCGACCCGATCGTGGTGAAGGCGGAGTAGACCGTCTCGAGGTTGCGGTAGGCGGTGTCCTCGACCGGGTCCTTGCCGGTCTCGGCCAGGACCGAGCGGACCGCCCCGGCACAGAAGTGCTGCCCGCCGGTGACGATGACCGCGCCCACCGAGGCATCGGTCTCCGCGGTGCGGGTGGCGTCGATGAGCTCGCGGGACATCTCGACCGACAGGGCGTTGCGGCGGTCGGGCGCGTCGAGCGTGATCGTCGCGATCCCGTCGGCGACGTCGTAGCGGACCTCGGTCATCGGATCTCCTTCGTGTAGAACCAGCGGCCACCGCGGCGGGTGAACTCACTGCGCTCGGCGAGCTCGCCCCCTTCGTACCGGGCGACGAAGTCGACGACGCCGGTCGCGTCGTCGACGCCCCCGTCGACCACCTCGCGGATCTCCAGCCCCAGCCAGCGGGTGTCGTCGAGCTGGACCTGCTTGGGCCGTGTGCGCCCGTCCCACGTGCGCCACAGGTGCTCCGCGTTGACGTAGACGTGCGCGGTGTAGCGGCTGCGCATGAGCTCCTCGGCCGTGGCGGCCTGGCGCTCCATCGAGAGCAGCGGACCGCAGCACTGTGCGTACGGCAGCCCGGATCCGCAGGGGCAGGGGTCGTCGCTCATGCCTGCAGGGTAGGTCAGTCGCGCGGTGCGGTGCTCCCGATGTGCGCGGCCAGGGCGTCCGCGAGCGCCTGGCCGTCGCCGGCCTCCAGCAGGTCCACGAGGTCGTCGTGCTCGCGGGTGATGGCGAGCATGTGACGGCGGGGCGTGGCTTCGCCGAGGCGGGCGAGCCGGACGAAGGCGCCCAGCTGGTCGAGCAGCAGCAGGAGCGTCGGCATGCCCGCGACCTCGGCGAGCGCGCGGTGGAAGTCCTCGTCCGCGGCGAGGAAGGCGGCGGCGTCGTCCCCCGTCGCCTGGCGTCGTTGGCGGTCGACGAGTGCGCGGAGCCGCTCGAGGTCGTCGTCCGTGCGCACCTCACTGGCTCGGCGGGCGCCGGTGCCCTCCAAGGCAATGCGAAGGGAGGTCACCTCCCGTCGGTGCTCGGGCGAGACGTCGACGACCCGCAGCTGCCGGCGCGGGCCGGGCACGAGCAGGCCCTCGCTCGTCAACGCGCGCAGCGCCTCACGCACCGGGGTGCGCGAGACGCCGTGCTCGGCGGCGGTGGTGGCCTCGTCGACCGGGTCCCCGGGCGCCAGGCGCCCGGAGAGGATCGCGTCCCGCAGGTCGGCGTGGAGACGGCCGGCCTTGGTCGAGGGCGAAGGGGAGGTCGTCACCGGTTACTTGGCGAAGATCATCGACTCGTCGGCGAAGGCCTTGAACTCCATGGCGTTGCCGGCGGGGTCGAGGAAGAACATCGTCCACTGCTCGCCCGGCTGGCCCTCGAAGCGCAGGTAGGGCTCGATCACGAACTCGGCGCCCGCGGCCTGCATCTTGCCGGCGAGGTCGTGGAAGTCGTCGTAGGACAGGACGGCGCCGAAGTGGGGGACCGGCACCTGGTGGTCGTCGACCGGGTTGTGGCCGGCCGGGCCGGGGGAACCGGCGGCGGTCTGGTGGGTGACGACCTGGTGCCCGTAGAAGTTCCAGTCGACCCACAGGGTGTCCGAGCGGCCCTCGCTCAGACCGAGCACACCTCCGTAGAACTCGCGCGCCGCGGCGATGTCGTCGACGGGGATGGCCAGGTGGAAGCAGGGGCGGTCGGTCATGGGTCCTCCTCGGTAGCGGTGACCCAATGTATGCAACACCACGACTTGTATACAAGTGAGAGATGTCCAGGAACGACAAAACCGGCCCTGATCCGTTGGACCAGAGCCGGTTTCGGCGGGTCGGGGTGACAGGATTTGAACCTGCGGCCTCTTCGTCCCGAACGAAGCGCGCTACCAAGCTGCGCCACACCCCGAGGTGCTCACCACCTGCATCAGGCAGCGACAAGGAAGGATAACCCAGTCGCCCTGCCGAGCAACAATCGGGGCTACTCCACGGTGGCCGGGCCCCCTTCGCCCAGCGGTGTCGAGGTCTCCGACAGCGGGTCGGTGCCCTGGGTCGTCTCCTCCGGCAAGGGGACGACGGGGTCCGTCGCGGTGTCCTGCGGCGGCGGTGGGGTCCAGGTCTGGGTGGGCTCGGGCGTCCACGTCGCGGTCGGCTCCGGCGTCCACTGCTGGGTGGTGGTTGGCTCCGGCGTCCACTGCTGGGTGGTGGTTGGCTCCGGGGTCCACTCGGGGGTGCTGCTCGTCTCCGGCGGGGTCCACTCCGGCGTCGTCGACGTCTCGGTCGGCTCCTCCATCGTCTCCGAGTCGGTCGACGAGGCACTGCTGGAGGAGAAGCTGCTCGAGGTGCTCGAGGTCCTGCTCTTGGACGACGTCGAGGAGGAGGACGTCGATGACGACGAGCTCGTCGAGAGCGTCGGCGCCGGCGGCAGGTCCACCGGTGGCGTCGAGCTGGCCACCGCCCATGCCGAGGCACTGCCGGCGAAGAGCGTCGCAGCGGTCAGGAAGACGATGTCGCGTGGCTTCATCGGTTCAGCTCCTCGGAGACGAGTGTCATGAGAGTGGCCTCGGGGCGGCAGGCGAAGCGCACCGGAGCGTAGCGCGAGGCGCCCAACCCGGCGGAGACGTGCAGCCATGCGGGGTCCTGCGGGGCCGGCGCGGAGGTGCCGGCCCCCGGCCACCAGCGGGAGACCCCCTTCGCCCGCTTGCGGTCCAGGTCGCAGTTTGTGACGAGTGCGCCCACGCCCGGGACGCACAGCTGGCCACCGTGGGTGTGACCGGCGATGACGAGGCGCGCGCCATCGCCGGTCATCGCGTCGAGCACCCGCTGGTAGGGCGCGTGGGCGACGCCGATCGTCGTTGTTCCCGCGCTCGCCGGCCCGCTGACGCTCGCGTAGTCGTCGCGGCCGATGTGCGGGTCGTCGACGCCGACGAGGTCGAGTCGCTGCCCGCCGACGTCGAGGCTCGTGCGGGCGTTGTCGAGGTCGATCCACCCCCGGGAGGTCATCCCCTCCCGCAGCTCGTCGGTCGGCAGGTGGACGCGCTCGGCGACGACCTTGGCGTAGTCCTTGGTGAGGTAGCGCGCCGGGTTCTTCGGCGTGGGGGCGTAGTAGTCGTTGGACCCCATGACGAAGACGCCCGGCCGCTCCAGCAGCGGCCCGAGCGCGTCGAGGGCCACCGGCACGGCCTGCAGGTGGCTGAGGTTGTCGCCCGTGTTGACGACGAGGTCCGGCTCGAGGGAGGCCAGGTCGCGGATCCACTCCGCCTTGGCGCGCTGGCCGGGGACCATGTGGATGTCGCTCACCTGCAGCACCCGGACCGGGAGGGATCCCGCCGGCAGCACCGGCACCGTGTACCGACGAAGGGCGAACAGGCGCGGCTCGACGAGAGTGCCCCACGCGAGGGCACCGATCCCGGCCGCGGCGATGCCGCCGGCGAGGGAGCGGGCGGTTGGGGGAGCGGTCACGGGCCCATCCTCGCAAAGTGGACGACGCAGCGGGGAGACGCTGCGACAATCGGTGCATGAGCGACTCCCTGAAGACCACCCTCCAGCACGACCTGCACGCGGCCATGCGCGCCCGCGAGCAGGTCACGGTCGCCACGCTGCGCATGGCGCTCACCGCCATCAGCACCGCGGAGGTCTCTGGGACGTCCGCCCGTGAGCTCAGTGACGACGAGACGCTCAAGGTCCTGGCCAAGGAGGCCAAGAAGCGCAAGGAGTCGGCCACCGCGTACCGCGACGCCGGGCGCCCCGAGCTCGCCGAGCGTGAGGAGGCCGAGCTCGCCGTCCTCGAGACCTACCTGCCCGAGCAGCTCGGTGACGAGGAGCTCACCGCCATCGTGGACCGTGCCGTCGAGCAGGTCGGAGCCACCTCGATGGCCCAGATGGGTCAGGTCATGCAGGTCGCGCAGGCGGAGGTCGCCGGCCGAGCCGACGGCGGTGCCGTCGCGGCCAAGGTCAAGGCGCGCCTGGCCGGCTGAGCCGGCTCAGTCGTCCCCGCCGTCACTGCTCGGGCGCGTCGTCCGCTTCGGCTTGGGCGTGGTCGTCTTCGGCTTGTCGGACGTCCTGGACGTCGACCTCGGCCTGGACGACGAGGTGGAGGACTTCGACGTCGACCTCGAGGACGAGCTCGTGGACGTCGGTCGCGGCTGCTGGGTGGTCGTGACCGGCGGCGGGGGCGTGTAGGTCGAGGTGGGCGGGGGCGGCGGGGTGTACGGCGGCACACCGTTGGAGATGTACATCGTCACCGTCGTGCCCTTGAGGGCCCTGCCCTGCGGCTGCGTGTAGGCGACCGCGCCGGGCTGCGCGTGGCTGTTGACCTGGTCGCCGACCTTGGCCTTGAAACCGGCCTTCTTCAGCTTTTCCTCGGCCTGGGTCGGGCCCATGCCGGCGACGTCAGGGATCTTGCGCATGTCGCCGTTGACGACCTTGTCGCCGGGCTTCTTGAACTTCTTCTTCGGCATGTCCTCGGAGGCCTTGTTCATGATCGCCTCCCAGATCGGACCGGCGATCGTGCCGCCGTAGACCTTGCCGTAGTACTGGCCGCCGATGTTGACACCGGTCATCTCGTACTCACGGATCGGCGAGCCGACCCACACGGCGGTCGCGAGCTGGGGGGTGAACCCGGCGAACCAGGACTGCTTGTTGTTGTCGGTGGTACCCGTCTTGGCGGCAGCCTGGCGGCCGTCGTCGAGCACCATCGCGGCCGCGGTGCCGCCCGGCTCCATCGTGTTGGTGAGCAGGTCGGTGGCGCCGCGCGCGATGCCCTTGTCGACGACCTGCTTGCACGGCGGGGGCTTGATCTTCATCTTCTTGCCCTTGGCCGTCGTGATCGACTCGATGGGGTTGGGCGGGCAGTACTTGCCCTCCGCAGCCAAGGTCGCGTAGGCCGATGCGAGCTGCAGCGGCGTCGACGAGTCCGAGCCGAGGACGAGGTTGGACACCGCGTAGTCGTCCTTGACCTTCTTGCCGTCGTTGTAGTTCAGGCCGTAGGGCAGCCCGTACCCGTCGCTCAGGCCCATCTTCGCCATCACCTTGGGGATCCGGCAGGACCCCATCTCGGAGGCGAGCTGGGCGAAGACGGTGTTGACCGACATCTTCGTGGCCTGCGCCAGCGTCATCGTCCCGCCCGCGCCGTTCTCGGCGTTGGAGACCTCCCACGGGAAGGCGGTGGTGCACTTCTGGTCGAAGTCCTTCGGCATGAAGGTCGCCTGACTCCCCGGAGGCGTCTGGACGGTGGCGTCCATCGGCATGCCCTTCTCCAGGGCGGCGACGATCGCGAACATCTTGGCCGTCGAGCCGATGGCAAAGCCGTTGGTGCCGCCGTACTGGGCCGGGACGGTCCATGCCTGCTCGGAGTAGGAGGTCGTCGCCTTCTTCAGGCCCACCTTGTACTTCGAGGTCTGCGCGATCGCGCGCACCTTGCCGGTGCCCGGCTCGATCATCGCGGCGGCGCTGCCGAAGCGCTCGGTGCCCTGCGGGACCCGGTCGGTCAGCTCCTCCTTGAGCTCCTTCTGCCAGTCACGACGCAGCGTGGTCTTGATGGTGAATCCACCGGTGTTGACCGCCTGCATGCGGGCGTCCGGGTCGGGCCCGAGCTCCGGCATCTGGCGCAGGTACTGGATGACGTAGTTGCAGAAGTAGGGGTCGACGGCCTTGGAGCAGGTGCCGCCCTCGTTCTGCTTGATCTTGAGCATGTCCTCGACGTCCTTGGCCTTGGCCTTCTCGGCCTGCTCGGCGTCGATCATGCCCAGCTGCTGCATGCGGTTGATGACGACGTCGCGTCGCTCCTGGACGGCCTCGGGGTTGGTGCGCATGTTGAGCACGCTGGGCGACTGCACGACGCCCGCGAGAGCCGCTGACTCCGCGATGGTCAGGTCCTTGGCGCTCTTGCTGAAGAAGTGCTTGGCAGCCGCCTCGACGCCGTAGGCCTGGTCACCGTAGAAGGCGAGGTTGAGGTAGCCGTTGAGGATCTGGTCCTTGGTGTGCGTCTTCTCGACGTTGAGCGCGTACTTCAGCTCCTGCAGCTTGCGCGAGTAGGAGACCTCGACCGCAGCCTTGGCCGCCTCCTGGTCGTCGTTGCGCAGCGCCTTTTCCTGGAGCATGAGCTTGACGTACTGCTGGGTGATCGACGAGCCACCCTGGGTCTGACCGCTCGAGGCGTTGGAGACGAGCGCCCGCATCGTGCCGCGGACGTCGATGCCGCCGTGCTCGTAGAAGCGGCTGTCCTCGATCGCCAGCTGCGCCTTGCGCATCCACGGCGAGATCTTGCTCAAGGGCACGACGATCCGGTTGGCGTCGTACGGGGTCGCCAGCAGCTTGCCGTCGGCCGAGTAGATCTTCGACTGCTGGGCCAGGGGGTTGGCGGTGAACTCGTCGTCCAGCTCGTTGAACCCGGTGGCGGTGGACTTCGCAGCCCCGCCGGTCGCTCCCGCGAACGGGATGACGACACCGGCCCCCACGAGTCCGATCCCGACGGACACGGCCAAGAAGGCGCCGAGCAGTCGGAGGAGGTGCGGCATCCGAGAGTCAGACATGCTCAACAGGGTAACGGCGCTTCCTGAGCACGGCCCGCGACGCGCGCGGGGGTGCCGGGACCGCGCCGGCCACGTCCTCAGCGGCCGGTGAGCGCCTCACCGATCCGGCGCAGACCCTCGAGGTCGTGGATGTCGACGGCGTGCGCGGGCACCGTCCCCAGCGGGACGCCCGGGTGGGAGGTGCGAAATCGGGTGACGACCCCTCGGTGCCTGGCCGCGGTCTCGGCGACCTCGGCGTGCACCCGCAGCAACGACGCCGCCAGCTCATGACCGCCCAGCTCGTCGAGCTGCGCGGCCGCGTCCTCGGCCCGCCCGGCGCCCATCTGCTTGGCCGCGGCGACGTGGACCCGGTTGACGAGGACGCCGGCCAGGGGCATCCGGTCGCTCGCCAAGCGCTCGATGAAGTAGCCGGCCTCGCGCATGGCGTCCCGCTCGGGTGCGGCGACGACGACGAAGGAGGTCTCGGGCCGGGAGAGCAGGGCATAGGTCTGGTCGGCGCGCTGCCGGAAGCCGCCGAACATCGTGTCCATCGCCGCGACGAAGGTCTGCACGTCGCGCAGGAACTCCCCGCCGAGCAGCTTGGTCATGATGCCGCTGGCGAGCGAGACGCCGGCGCTGAAGACCTTGAGGGAGGCCCGACCGCCCACCTTCGCCGGGGCGGTGAGCAGGCGGATGAAGCGGCCGTCGAGGAAGGAGCCGAGCCGCTGGGGCGCGTCGAGGAAGTCCAGGGCCGAGCGCGACGGGGGCGTGTCGACGATGACGAGGTCCCAGTCGCGGGAGCCATCGTCCATCTGTCCGCGCAGCTGTCCCAGCTTTTCCATCGCCATGTACTCCTGCGTCCCGGCGAAGGAGCTCGACACGGCGATGTAGAAGGGGTTGGCGAGGATCTGCGCGGCCTTGTCGGGGGAGGCGTGCGCCTCGACGACCTCGTCGAAGGTGCGCTTCATGTCGAGCATCATCGCGTCGAGCGAGCCGCCGGAGGCCGGGTCGATGCCGGCGACGGGACGCGGCGTGTTGTCCAGCTCCTCGAGCCCGAGCGACTGCGCCAGGCGCCGCGCCGGGTCGATCGTCAGGACGACGACGCGCCGTCCCCGCTCGGCGGCGCGCAGCGCGAGTGCCGCGGCCGTGGTCGTCTTGCCGACGCCTCCGGAGCCGCAGCAGACGACGATGCGCCGCTCCGGGTCGTCGATGACGGTGTCGAGGTCGAGCACGGGGCCCTGGTCGGTCGCCATCACAGACCCGCCTGCTCGGCGAGCTCGTCCGCGAGCAGCCGCAGCTCCCCGGACTCCACGCCGTCGCTCAGGTGGGGCAGCACCCGGACCGGGACGTCGAGCTGGTCCAGCACGTGGTGCTGCTCGGCCTGCAGGCGGGCGCGCTCCACGTGGTCGGCACCCTCCTGCAGCAGGCCGCCGACGAGCGCCGGCCCGGTCCTCACGCCGATGGCCGTGAGGGCCTCCTCGAGGGACTCGGCGACGGCGGGGTCCTGCGCGGCGACCGCCGCGGCGTGCTCCTCGGGCACCACGGGGCGGCGCACGCCGTTGGCGATGACCGACCCCACCCGAAGGGGGAGTGAGCCCAGCTCGTCGATCGCGTCCAGGGTCTCCTGCACGGGCATCTCCTCGAGCAGCGTGACGAGGTGGACGACGGTCGCGGGGCTGCGCAGCAGTCGGGTGATCGAGTCGGCCTGGTTGCGCACCGGCCCGACCCGGGCGACTTCCGAGACCTCGGAGTTGACGTTGAGGAACCGGCCGATCCGGCCGGTCGGAGGTGCGTCGAGGACGACGGAGTCGAAGACGGGGCGGCGCTTCGCCCCCTTCGTCACCCGACCGACCGCCTCGTAGACGCGACCGATGAGCAGGACGTCGCGCACGCCCGGGGCGATCGTCGTCGCGAAGTCGACGGCGCCCACCTTTTCCAGGACGGAGCCGGCGCGGCCGAGCTTGTAGAACTTCTGCAGGTACTCCAGCAGCGCGGTCTTGGCGTCGACGGACAGGCCGACCACCTCGCCACCCGACGGGTCGGTCACGAGGAGGCGCTCCTCGGTGCCCAACGGGGCCACGTCGAGGACCTGGGCCAGGCCCTGTCTCCCTTCGACCTCGGCGAGCAGGACACGCTGGCCGCGCGCGGCCAGGGCAAGCGCCATGGCAGTGGCGACCGTCGTCTTGCCGGTGCCGCCCTTGCCGGTGACGACGTGGAGCCGGACGGGGGAGTCGGAGGGGCCGGTCACGACTGCCAGCCTACGAGTAGGGTGCCGACATGACCCAGTGGGAGTACGTGACCGTTCCGCTCATCGTCCACGCGACCAAGCAGATCCTCGACCAGTGGGGCGAGGACGGCTGGGAGCTCGTGCAGGTCCTGCAGGGCGACGGGGGCAACCTCGTGGCCTACCTCAAGCGACCCAAGGCCGCCTGATGGGTCGCATCGACGAGCGCCTCGCCGAGCTGTCCATCACCCTGACGGAGCCCGCCGCTCCGGCCGGCGCCTACGTCCCCGCGATCGTCGACGGTGACCACGTGCTCACCTCCGGCCAGCTGCCGCTCGTCGACGGTGCGCTGCCGGCCACCGGCCACGTGGGCGCCGAGGTCGACCCGGAGCAGGCCAAGGAGCTGGCCCGGGTCTGCGCGATCAACGCGCTCGCCGCCATCCGCTCCGCGATCGGTGACCTCGACCGGGTCGAGCAGGTCGTCAAGGTCGTCGGCTTCGTCGCCAGCGCCCCCGACTTCACCGGCCAGCCCGGTGTCATCAACGGCGCGAGCGAGCTGCTCGGCGAGGTCTTCGGCAGCGCCGGTGAGCACGCCCGCTCCGCGGTCGGCGTCGCCGCGCTGCCTCTCGGCGCGCCCGTCGAGGTGGAGGTCACGGTCCGGGTCCGGTCCTGATGGCCCAGCGCGACTTCCTGCTCGGCTCGGTGCGCGAGGCCCTGCTCGGCCTCGACGGTGACCGGCCGGAGCAGGCCACCCCGGCGCCCACGAAGCCGGCCGCCACCGTCATGCTCGTGCGCGACGACGAGGGCCCTCTCGAGGTCTTCATGCTGCGCCGGGTCTCCTCGATGGCCTTCGCTCCCTCGATGCACGTCTTCCCGGGTGGAGGCGTCGACCGGCGCGACGCCGAGGACGAGCTGCCCTGGGCGGGACCGGCCGTCGAGGAGTGGGCCGAGATCCTCGGCACCGACGAGGCCGGCGCGCGGATGCTCGTCGCGGCCGCGGTCCGCGAGATCTTCGAGGAGACCGGCGTCCTGCTGGCCTCCCCGGCCGATGACGCGGACGCCGGCACCCCGCACCTCGCCGCAGAGGTCGCCGCCGACCTCCGTCGGCGGCTCGTCGCCCACGAGATCGGCTTCGGTCAGGTCCTCCTGGAGCACCACCTCGTCCTGCGCAGCGACCTGCTGCGCTACCGGGCGCACTGGATCACCCCCGAGGTCGAACCGCGCCGCTACGACACGTACTTCTTCGTGGCCGCCGTCCCGGAAGGCCAGGACCCCGACGGCGAGACCACCGAGGCCGACCACTCCGAGTGGCTGCGGCCGTCGGCGGCGGTCGCCGCCTTCGAGGACGGAGACCTGATGCTCATGCCACCGACGCTCGTCTGCCTCGAGCAGCTCGCCGAGGTCACCACGGTGCGGGCCGCACTTGACCAGGACCTCCCGATCGCGGCGGTCATGCCGCACCTCGTGCAGACCGACGCCGGCCCGGCGATGCGGGCGGAGCTGCCGTGACCGGCGCGGTGGCACCCGAGCCTTCTGCTCCCTTCGGCCAGTGGGTCGGCGGTCAGGTGACCGATCACGCCCACTGCCTGCTGCAGGGCAACCCCGGCCCGATGACGCTCGACGGCACCAACACGTGGGTGCTCATGGCGCCCGGCGGCACCGAGGCGATCGTCATCGACCCCGGCGAGGACGAGGCCGCCCACCAGCAGCGGGTCGTCGACCACGTCACCGCGATCGGCGCCCGGGTGGCGCAGATCGTCGTCACCCACGGCCACCGCGACCACGACGAAGGGGTGCCCCGTCTCGTCGAGCTCACCGGCGCCCCGGTCCGGGCGGTCGGGCGCGGCCACGACGACCTGACCGACGGCGACGTCCTCACCGCGTCCGGCCTCGAGGTCCGGGTCGTCGCGACGCCCGGCCACACCTCCGACTCGGTCTCCTTCGCGCTCGCGGCCGACCACGCGCTGCTCACCGGCGACACGGTCCTCGGCCGCGGGACGACGATGGTCGCCCACCCCGACGGGGAGCTCGAGGCCTACCTGGACTCACTCGAGCGGATCAAGGCACTGACCGGAGGCGGTGAGGTCGCGATGATCCTGCCCGGCCACGGACCGACCGTGCCCGATGCCGCCGCCATGGTCGACTTCTACCGGGTGCACCGGCGGGAGCGCCTCGAGCAGGTGCGCGCCGCGATGGCCGACGGCGCGCTCGACGCCGACGCGGTGGTGGCCACGGTCTACGCCGACGTCGACCGCTCGGTCTGGCCCGCGGCGAAGCTGTCCGTGCTCGCGCAGATGCGCTACCTCGAGCAGGCGGGCTGACGCCCCCTTCGTCCTCCACCGCGCATCCGCCCGGGCGAATGCACGCCCGGGACGACAGAACCGCGCATCTCCCCGGGGAAATGCGCGGTTCTGTGGTCGGTCTGGATCAGCGGGCGCGGCGCTGGAGGCGCTCGACGTCGGTCAGCAGGACCGCCCGGGCCTCGAGGCGCAGCCAGCCGCGCGAGGCGAAGTCGGCCAGGGCCTTGTTGACCGTCTCGCGGGAGGCGCCGACGAGCTGGGCCAGCTCCTCCTGGGTGAGGTCGTGGGCGACCATGACGCCGTCCTCGACGGGGCGGCCGAAGCGCTGGCTCAGCTCGAGCAGCGCCTTGGCGACGCGACCGGGGACGTCGGTGAAGACGAGGTCGGCCAGGTTTTCGTTGGTGCGGCGCAGGCGACGGGCCAGGGCCGCGAGGAGGGTGCCGGCGATGCGCGGGTGGGCGCCGAGCAGCTGGGTCAGCTGCTCGTTGCCCAGACCGATGAGCTGGGTCTCGGCGACAGCGGTCGCGGTGGCCGTGCGGGGGCCCGGGTCGAAGAGGCTGAGCTCACCGAGCATCTCGGACGGGCCGAGGATGGCGAGCAGGTTCTCCCGGCCGTCGCTGGAGGAGCGGCCGAGCTTGATCTTGCCCTCGGTGATGACATAGAGCCGGTCGCCCTGGTCCCCCTCGTTGAAGAGGACGTCCCCGCGCTCCATGCGCACGGGGGTCATCGTCGCCATCACCTCTGCGGCGTCGGCGTCGTCAAGGGTCGCGAAGAGCGGGGCGCGGCGTACGACATCGAGGTTCACAGAGGGCAGTGTGCCACGGGACCTGTCCGAGCGGGGGCCTAGGCTACGAGGGTGTCTGTCGTGCGCGAGGAGTCCGATCTGGCCCTGACCCGTCGTGCGCGGAGGATGTACCGCACCCTCCACGAGCGCTACCCGTACGCGCACTGCGAGCTCGACTTCGACACCCCGCTGCAGCTGCTCGTCGCCACGGTCCTGTCCGCGCAGACCACCGACGTGACGGTCAACAGGGTGACGCCGGCCCTCTTCGCCCGCTGGCCCACGGCCGCCGACCTGGCGAGCGCCGACCGCACCGAGATGGAGGAGGTGCTGCGTCCCACCGGCTTCTACCGGGCCAAGACCAACTCCGTCCTCAAGCTCGGCGCGGCGATCGTCGAGCAGCATGCGGGCGAGGTGCCGCCCCGGCTGCAGGACCTCGTCAAGCTGCCGGGTGTCGGCCGCAAGACCGCCAACGTCGTCCTCGGCAATGCCTTCGGCATCCCCGGGATCACCGTGGACACCCACTTCGGCCGGCTGGCCCGTCGCATGGGTTGGACGGACGAGGAGGACCCGGTCAAGGTCGAGCACGCCGTCGGTGAGCTCATCCCGCGCAAGGACTGGACCATGCTCAGCCACGTCCTGATCTTCCACGGGCGGCGCACCTGCCACGCCCGTCGTCCGGCGTGCGGGGCCTGCCCCGTCACCAAGTGGTGCCCCTCGTACGGCATCGGCGAGACCGATCCGGACAAGGCGGCCAAGCTCCTCAAGTACGAGCTGGCACCCGAGGCGATCACGACGAAGGGGGAGCAGTGACCGCTCCCTCCGTCCCGCCGTCGTGGTTGCTCGAGGCGGAGGACGCGCTGCGCGCGGACCTGCCCGGGTGGTTCACGCAGTTCGCCCCACCGAGTGACCCGCCACGCCGCTCGGCGGTCCTCATGCTCGTCGCCGAGGGCGAGCGCGGGCACGACATCGTCCTCACCGAGCGCTCCGGCAGCCTGCGCAGCCACGCGAGCCAGGTCTCCTTCCCCGGGGGCAAGCTCGACCCGGGGGAGACGCCCGTCGACGCGGCGCTGCGCGAGACCTGGGAGGAGGTCGGCGTCGAGCCGGTGGGCGTCGACGTCATCGGGTCCTTCCCCGACCTCTGGCTGGGTCCGAGCGAGAACGCGGTCACCCCCGTCCTCGGCTGGTGGCGTGACCCGGGACCTCTGCGGGTCGTCGACCCCGGCGAGGTGGCGCGGGTCGAGCGGATCCCCGTCGCCGACCTCGTCGATCCCGCCAACCGGTTCATGGTCAAGGGGCCGAGCGGCTACGTCGGGCCGGGCTTCGAGGTGGCCGACCTCTTCGTGTGGGGCTTCACGGCGCAGCTGCTCACCGTGCTGCTCGACGCGGCCGGCCTGACCCAGCCGTGGGACGAAGGTGTGCGGCGTCGCCTGCCGTGGCGCTTCGTGCGCCAGTACGTCATGCGCTCGGGTGGACGACGGCCAACCAGTCGATGAGCTCGCGGGTCGTCTCCTCGGGAGCCTCCTCGGGGACGAAGGCGCCGACCTCCGGCACGGTGCGCACCGTCAACGGTCCCGAGACGTGCCGCTCGCACTCGGCAGCCATCGTCGGCAGCGACGTCGGGTCGGCCGAGCCGTGCAGGTGCAGCACGGGCACCTCGATCGGTGTCTTGACCCGTTGCAGGTACCTCAGGCCGGTCGGGGTGAGCCGACACCGGTAGAACCACCGGTGGTACTCGGCCGCGGCCACGCCGGCGAAGGGGAAGGACATCGCCTCCGTGTACCGGTCGACGACCTCATCGGTCATCCAGCCATGGTCCGGGCCCGACCACGCGGCGAGCCGTCGCGCGACGCTCGGAGGCTGTCGCTCCGAGGCGAAGGGAGCCTGCATCGCCCGCAGGTAGCGGTTGGCCCGCCACTGCACGGGGTGACGCCACATCGAGTGGTGGAAGACCGCGGGGTGCGGCATGCCGATCGGCGCGACCGCTGCGGTCACCGAGGGGTGGTGGGTCGGCATGCTCCACACGAAGGTGGCACCGAGCCCCAGGCCGACGAAGACCACCCGCTCGGCACCGAGGCTGCGCACGATCGCCGCGAGGTCGTCGCACGCAGTGGGGGCGTCGTACCCCGTCGGCGGCTTGTCGCTGGCGCCGAAGCCTCGCAGATCCACGGCGACGGCGCGGTAGCCGGCGGCCGCAACGGCCGGCAGCTGGTCACGCCAGCTCCACCAGAACTGGGGGTACCCGTGCACGAAGACGACGACGGGCCCGGTCCCCGTCGTGGTGACGTGGAACCGGGCCCCGTTGGCCGAGACGAATCGGTGCTCCCACGGGCCCTCGACGAGGGCGGCCGCGGCGTCGGGCGGGTTCAGCTGCCCGGCTTGATGGCGGCGACCGTCTCCTTGGCGTTGCTGATCGCCTTCTGCGGGACGGTGTTCTCCTTGGCCTTCTTCAGCGCCTTGAGGCCGAGCAGGCCGGCGACCGCCGCGATGAGGAAGAGGAGCACGGTGACGATCAGGTAGCCCGCCCACACCGGCAGCCAGATCGCGATGACCTGGGCGAGGGTGTGGAAGAGGAAGATGAGACCGAGCAGTCCGACGAAGGCGGCGCCGCCGAGCAGGCCCGCGCCCTTGCCGCCGAAGGACAGGCCCTTGGTGACCTCCGCCTTGGCGAGCTGGATCTCGCTCTGGACGAGGGCCGAGATGTCGTGCGTGGCGTCGGAGACCAACTGACCGACCGTGCGCTCGGCCTCGCCCGGAGCGGGCTGACCGACGAGGCGCCGGGTGGCGGGGTCGGTGCTGGCGGTGCGGGCGTGATCGTTGCTCATGCTGCTCCTGGTCGCTCGGTGACATCGGCCACCGGGGGTGGCGTGCGTTCTCGTCGCCAGCCTACCCACGAGTCCGGTCGACTGCGGGTACGCCGGCGTGATGCGGCGGTCACGACATACCCGGCGAAGGGGGGACGACGCCCGGTCGAAGTTCCGGTGAACCTTGCTCGGAACCGGCCGTTTCTGGCCAAGTGGGCCCGTCGGAGGGGTCACCATCGAGACATGAGCTACGGCGAGGAGACCACGCCTCTGGCCATCGCGCACCGCGGTGGCGCCGAGCTGGCCCCCGAGAACACGCTCGCGGCGTTCGGGATGTCGACCGCGTTGGGCCTGCGCTACCTCGAGAGCGACATCAAGCTCACCTCCGACGGTCACCTCGTCTGCTTCCACGACGAGTACCTCGACCGGTGCACGACCGGGACGGGTCGGCTGGGGGAGCGGACCCTCGCGGACCTCGAGCGCAATGTCCGCGTCGGTGGGACCGAGCCGATCCCGACGCTCGAGGAGGCACTGATCTCCTTCCCCGACGCGTGCTTCACCGTGGACCTGAAGGACCGTGCGGCGATCGCCCCCATGGCGCGGCTGCTGCAGCGACGCGACTATGCGGAGCGGGTCTGTGTCGCCGGTGCCTGGGATGGCTGGCTCCAGCTGCTCGCCTCGCAGTCACCCCACGTGCGCACCGCGCTCGGGTGGCGCTCGCTCGTCGCGCTGATCTCCGCGGCGAAGGCGGGAGTGCAGCCGCCGGCCTCCGTGGTCCGGGGCCGCTTCGCGCACGTCCCGATCCAGCTCGGGCGTCTGCCGATCCACTCACCGTCCCTCGTGCGCCGCGCCCACCGACTCGGGGTCCGCGTCGTCGTGTGGACCGTGGATGACCCGGTCCTGATGCACGAGCTGCTCGACATGGGGGTGGACGGCATCATCACCGACCGCCCGGACCGGCTGCGCTCGGTGATGATCAGCCGCGGGATCTGGGAGCCGATGCGCGGCTCCGCCACGCCCCACCCGACGCCTGTCGGGTAGCCGCCGCAGGCTCGCGGCCGGGTCGTCGAGCCGCCCCGGTGGAGGGTCCGGGCAGCCGCCGGTGACAGGCGATTTGGTGTTGCGACATCTGGTGATCTAATGTTCTCGACGTCAGCCCGAGAGGGAGGAACGGACACCAAGCGGTGGCTCTCGAAGCCGCCCCAGGCAGGCCGGTCCCACGAGTTGACAGCCCTGATCCAGATCAGTCCGCACCGCACTGCCCAGCAGGACGGAAACGGGATTTGGAACCGCACAGCCTCGCTGATACGATGGGCCACCGCTGAAGATCCAAGCGCGATCAACATCCGGCCGCTCCAAGAGCGCATCACGGAATTGACGCCCAAGCATGGACAGCGGTAAG
>NZ_BCSQ01000017.1 GCF_001570945.1 Janibacter anophelis NBRC 107843 | reverse complement strand
CCTGCCCGCCGAAGCCGGCCTTGGTGTGGCGGGTGACCCGCTGGACACCCTCGACCACGACGCGCTGGGTCTCGGTGTTGACCGAGATGACCTTGCCCTGCAGGCCCTTGTCCTTGCCGGACAGGACCTGGACGAGGTCGCCCTTCTTGATCTTGAGCTTGCTCATGGTCAGATCACCTCCGGTGCGAGCGAGACGATCTTCATGAACTTCTTGTCGCGCAGCTCGCGACCGACCGGGCCGAAGATGCGCGTCCCGCGCGGCTCGCCGTCGGCCTTGAGGATGACGGCGGCGTTCTCGTCGAACTTGATGTAGGAACCGTCGTTACGACGACGCTCCTTGGTGGTGCGGACGATGACGGCCTTGACGACGTCACCCTTCTTGACGTTGCCACCGGGGATGGCGTCCTTGACGGTGGCGACGATGGTGTCGCCGACGCCGGCGTACCGGCGGCCGGAGCCACCGAGCACACGGATGCACAGGATCTCCTTGGCACCGGTGTTGTCGGCGACGCGCAGTCGCGACTCCTGCTGGATCACTTCATACTCCTGTCGTCGTGCTGGTTCTCGCCGCAGCGAGCCTGGCCGAACTGATGTGGTCTTCGTCCGGGCGAAGGGGGCGTGCGCCCCCTTCGCGACGGGGTGGCCTTACTTGGCCTTCTCGAGGATCTCGACGATGCGCCAGCGCTTGCCGGCGGACAGCGGTCGGGTCTCCATGATGAGGACGTGGTCGCCGACACCGGCGCTGTTCTGCTCGTCGTGCGCCTTGACCTTGGAGGTCTGGCGCATGACCTTGCCGTACAGCGCGTGCTTGACGCGGTCCTCGACCTCGACGACGACGGTCTTGTCCATCTTGTCGCTGACGACGTAGCCGCGGCGCGTCTTGCGGTCGTTGCGGGTGGTCACAGTCTCTTCCTTCACGTTCTCGCTCACTTGGACTCACCAATCCCGAGCTCGCGCTCGCGCATCTCGGTGTAGATCCGGGCGATGTCCTTGCGGACCGCGCGCAGGCGGCCGTGGTTCTCCAGCTGACCGGTGGCCGACTGGAAGCGGAGGTTGAACAGCTCCTCCTTGGCCTTGCGCAGCTCGTCGACCAGGCGGTCGTCGGTCAGCTCACGCAGCTCGACCGGAGTCAGGTCCTTGGATCCGACTGCCATCAGTTGCCACCACCCTCACGCACGACGAAGCGGCACTTCATCGGCAGCTTGTGCATCGCCAGGCGCATGGCCTCGCGAGCGGTCTCCTCGTCCACGCCGGAGATCTCGAACATGATCCGGCCGGGCTTGACGTTGGCGACCCACCACTCGGGCGAGCCCTTACCGGAACCCATGCGGGTCTCAGCCGGCTTCTTGGTGAGCGGACGGTCCGGGTAGATGTTGATCCAGACCTTGCCGCCACGCTTCATGTAGCGGGTCATGGCGATACGCGCGGCCTCGATCTGCCGGTTGGTGACGTAGGCCGGCGCGAGCGCCTGGAGACCGTAGTCACCGAAGGCGACCGAGGTGCCGCCCTTGGCCATACCCGAACGCTTCGGGTGGTGCTGCTTGCGGTGCTTGACCCGTCGGGGGATCAACATCTCAGGACTCTCCCTCGGTCTTGGCCGGCGCCTCGGCGGCGGGGGCCTCCGCAGCGGGGGCCGCGGCCTGAGCCGGAGCCTCGTTGCGGTCGCCACCACGGCGGGCGCGGGCGGGACGGTCGTCGCGGTCGCGACGCGGGCCACGGCCGCGGGGAGCGGCGGTCGCCTGCTGGGCCGCGAACTCCTTCTCGGTCATGTCGCCCTTGTAGATCCAGACCTTGACGCCGATGCGGCCGAAGGTCGTGCGGGCCTCGTAGAAGCCGTAGTCGATGTTCGCGCGGAGGGTGTGCAGCGGCACGCGACCCTCGCGGTAGAACTCCGAGCGGGACATCTCGGCGCCGCCGAGACGACCGGAGCACTGGATCCGGATGCCCTTCGCACCGGCGCGCAGGGAGGACTGCATGCCCTTGCGCATGGCGCGACGGAAGGTGACGCGGGCAGCGAGCTGCTCGGCGATGCCCTGGGCGACCAGCTGGGCCTCGATCTCGGGGTTCTTGACCTCGAGGATGTTCAGCTGGACCTGCTTGCCCGTGAGCTTCTCGAGCTCGCCGCGGATGCGGTCGGCCTCGGCGCCGCGGCGACCGATGACGATGCCCGGGCGCGCGGTGTGGATGTCCACACGCACGCGGTCACGGGTGCGCTCGATCTCGACGCGGGCGATGCCGGCGCGCTCCATGCCCGTGGAGAGCAGCTTGCGGATCGCGACGTCTTCCTTGACGTAGTCGCGGTAGCGCTGACCCTCCTTGTTGGAGTCGGCGAACCAGCGGCTCTTGTGGTCGGTGGTGATGCCCAGACGGAAGCCGTGCGGGTTGATCTTCTGACCCATCAGCGGGTCCCTCCCTTCGCGGCCTTCTCAGGCTTGCTCGTCACGAGGACGGTGATGTGGCTGGTGCGCTTGTTGATCCGGCCGGCGCGGCCCTGGGCCCGCGGACGGAAACGCTTCATCGTGGGGCCCTCGTCGACGAAGGCGGAGGAGATGACGAGGTTGCGCTCGTCGAAGGGCTCCCCGGCCTCGTCGGCCTTGACGCGCAGGTTGGCGATGGCGCTCTGCAGGACCTTGAGGGTCGGCTCGGCCGCACCCTGGGGGGCGAACTGCAGGGTCGCGATGGCGGTCTGCGTGTCCTTGCCGCGGATGAGGTCGACGATGCGACGCGCCTTCTGCGGCGTGACGCGCACGTGGCGCGCGGAGGCGCGGGCGACCAGCGCCTCCTGCTCGGTGGTCTCGATGGCAGGCATCAGCGACGACGTCCCTTCTTGTCGTCCTTCACGTGACCGCGGAAGGTGCGGGTCGGTGCGAACTCGCCGAGCTTGTGGCCGACCATCGCCTCGGTGACGAACACCGGGACGTGCTTGCGGCCGTCGTGGACGGCGAAGGTGTGGCCGAGCATGTCCGGCGAGATCACCGAACGGCGCGACCAGGTCTTGATGACGTTCTTGGTGCCCGCTTCGTTCTGGACGTCGACCTTCTTCTGAAGGTGGTCGTCGATGAAGGGGCCCTTCTTCAAACTACGAGGCATGTCCAAAGGCTCCTATCAGCGCTTCTTGCCGGTGCGGCGGCGACGGACGATGAGCTTGTCGCTCGCCTTGCCGGGACGCCGGGTACGGCCCTCGGGCTTACCCCAGGGCGAGACGGGGTGACGGCCACCGGAGGTGCGGCCCTCGCCACCACCGTGCGGGTGGTCGACCGGGTTCATGACGACACCACGGACGGTCGGGCGCTTGCCCTTCCACCGCATGCGGCCGGCCTTGCCCCAGTTGATGTTCGACTGCTCGGCGTTGCCGACCTCACCGACGGTGGCGCGGCAGCGCACGTCGACGCGACGGACCTCGCCGGAGGGCATGCGCAGCGTGGCGTACGGCCCCTCCTTGGCGAGCAGCTGGATGCTGGCACCCGCGGAGCGGGCCAGCTTGGCGCCGCCGCCGGGACGCAGCTCGACGGCGTGGATCGTCGTGCCGTTGGGGATGTTGCGCAGCGGCAGGTTGTTGCCCACCTTGATGTCGGCGGACGGGCCGTTCTCGATGACCGTGCCCTGCGCCAGCTTGTTCGGCGCCAGGATGTAGCGCTTCTCGCCGTCGGCGTAGTGCAGCAGCGCGATGCGGGCGGTGCGGTTGGGGTCGTACTCGATGTGAGCGACCTTCGCCGGGATGCCGTCCTTGTCGTGGCGACGGAAGTCGATGACGCGGTAGGCGCGCTTGTGGCCACCACCGATGTGACGGGTGGTGATGCGGCCGGTGGAGTTGCGGCCACCGGACTTGGTCAGCGGGCGGACCAGCGACTTCTCGGGCGTGGAGCGCGTGACCTCGACGAAGTCGGCGACGGAGCTGCCGCGACGACCCGGGGTGGTCGGCTTGTACTTACGGATTCCCATGGATTCTTCCTTGTCCTCTCCGTCAGCCCTGGCCGCCGAAGATGTCGATCGAGCCCTCGCGGAGGGTGACGATCGCGCGCTTCGTGTCCTTGCGCTTACCGGTGCCGAACCGGGTGCGGCGGGTCTTGCCGACACGGTTCATGGTGTGGACGGAGTCGACCTTGACGCCGAAGACCTGCTCGACGGCGATCTTGATCTCGGTCTTGTTCGCCCGCGGGTCGACGATGAAGGTGTACTTCCCCTCGTCGAGCAGGCTGTACGACTTCTCCGACACGACGGGACGGATCAGGATGTCGCGCGGGTCCTTGATCTGGGCCGCGCTCGAAATGGACTCAGTCACTTGTCCGACTCCTCTGCGGTCTTGGGCGCGGGGCCGGCGAGGAAGGCCTCGAGAGCCGCCTGGGTGAAGACGACGTCGTCGGCGCACAGCACGTCGTAGGTGTTGAGCTGGTCGGCCGGGAGCACGTGCACGTCGGCGAGGTTGCGCACCGACTTCCACGCGGACTCGTTGCCACGCTCGATCACGACGAGCAGGTTCTTGCGCTCGCTGAGGCCACCGAGCACGGCGGCGACGTTCTTGGTCGAGGGGGTGTCACCCTCGACGAGTGCGCTGAGCACGTGGATGCGGCCGTGGCGCGCCCGGTCGGAGAGGGCACCGCGCAGGGCGGCGGCCTTCATCTTCTTGGGGGTGCGCTGGCTGTAGTCACGCGGCTGCGGGCCGTGGACGATGCCACCGCCGGCGAACTGCGGCGCGCGGGTCGAGCCCTGACGGGCGCGGCCGGTGCCCTTCTGGCGGTACGGCTTGCGGCCACCACCGCGCACGTCGGCGCGGGTCTTGGTCGCGTGGGTGCCCTGGCGCGCGGCGGCGAGCTGGGCGACGACGACCTGGTGGATCAGCGGGACGTTGACCTGCACGTCGAAGATCTCGGCGGGCAGCTCGACGGTGCCGGCAGCGGCACCCTGCGGGCTGATGATGTCGATGGTCGGCACGTCAGGCTCCCTTCACCGCGGTGCGGACGAGGACGACGCCGCCGCGGGGGCCGGGGACGGCACCCTTGACGAGCAGGAGGCCCTTGTCGGCGTCGACCGCGTGGATCGTGAGGTTCTGGGTGGTCTGGCGCACGCCGCCCATGCGGCCGGCCATGCGCATCCCCTTGAAGACGCGACCCGGGGTGGCGCAGCCACCGATCGAGCCGGGCTTGCGGTGGTTGCGGTGCGCACCGTGCGAGGCGCTGACACCGGCGAAGCCGTGGCGCTTCATGACACCGGCGAAGCCCTTGCCCTTGGTCGTGCCGGTGACGTCGATGGACTGGCCGTTCTCGAACAGCTCGACGGTCACCTCCTGACCGAGGGAGTACTCGGAGGCGTCGGCCGTGCGCAGCTCGACGAGGTGACGGCGCGGGGTGGCGCCGGCCTTGGCGAAGTGGCCGCTCTGCGGCTGGTTCACCTTGCGGGGGTCGATGGCGCCGTAGGCGATCTGCACGGCGTCGTACCCGTCGGTCTCCGCGTTGCGGACCTGGGTGACGACGCACGGGCCGGCCTGGATGACGGTGACCGGGACGAGGCGGTTCTCCTCGTCCCAGACCTGCGTCATGCCGAGCTTCTCGCCGAGCACGCCCTTGACGGTCTTGGTGGCAGTAGTGGTCATCTCGTTCAGCCTCAGAGCTTGATCTCGATGTTGACGTCAGCCGGGAGGTCGAGGCGCATCAGCGAGTCGACGGCCTTGGGCGTCGGGTCGATGATGTCGATGAGGCGCTTGTGGGTGCGCATCTCGAAGTGCTCGCGGCTGTCCTTGTACTTGTGCGGCGACCGGATGACGCAGAACACGTTCTTCTCCGTAGGCAGCGGCACGGGGCCGACCACCGTCGCGCCGGCACGGGTCACGGTGTCGACGATCTTTCGCGCCGAGTTGTCGATGACCTCGTGGTCATACGACTTCAACCGGATGCGGATCTTCTGTCCCGCCATCTGTGTTTCCGTCTCTCTCTCGCCGTCTTGCCTGGTCTCTGTCGGTTGCCCGGTCTCCGACCCACGCGGTCGGGTGTGTCGCACCCGCTCCGCGGCCCGACGACGCGCCGAATGGCTGGTCGTCGGTCTGATCGTCGACCCGGATCAACCGGATCGTGCTGTGGTTCCGATGTGTCGCCCCGCCCGTGGCGGTTCGATGCGTTGTCATCGGCATGTCGGTGGCACCGGCGATCGTGGCAAAGTCCGATCGCGGCGTCACCGCTCAACAAGCAACCTGAACAGTGTGCCAGAGCCCGCCGCCCCAGTCCAAATCGGGCCGGGGCGGTGCTTGACAGGACGATCAACGTCCCCTGAGCAGGTTGCGCAGCATCCGTGTCGAAGGGGGACCTCCCCCCTTCGTCCTCAGTCCTGGTCGGCGAGCTCCGCGGTCGAGCGACCCTGGTCCCGCAGCCCCTTGATCCGCAGGGACCGGGCCTCCTCACGGGCGGCCTCCTCCGCCTCGGCGGCCGCGTCCGACTTGGTCGTGTCGCGCAGCGGCAGCAGCACGTCCTCCTCGGCCGGCATGCCGGCCTGCAGCTGACGGGAGCGCTCGATCTCGGAGTCGAACTCCGCGCCGAGGAGCAGCACGTTGTTGAGGATCCACAGCCACAGCAGGAAGACGATGACGCCGGCGAGCGAGCCGTAGGTCTTGTTGTAGGAGCCGAAGTTGGAGACGTAGAAGCCGAAGGCGACCGACGCGAGGATCGCGACGATGATCGCCACGGCCGCTCCGGGGCTGAGCCAGCGGAACGTCGGCTGCCGCACGTTGGGCGTGGCCCAGTAGAGCAGGCCGACCATGAAGATGACGACGAGGAGGATGACCGGCCACTTGGCGAGGTTCCACGTCATGACCGCGGCCTCACCGAGGCCGATGGTGTCGCCGATGACCCGCGCGAGGTCACCGCTGACGGCGACCGAGAGGATGATCGCGGCCGCCAGCACGAGCAGGACCGCGGTGACGATGAGCTGCATCGGACGCAGCTTGATGAACCCACGCCCCTCGGGGACCTCGTAGATCTTGTTGAGCGCACGACCGAAGGCGCCCACGTACCCGGAGGCCGACCACAGGGCACCGGCGAGACCGACGAAGAGACCGATGCCGGCGGCCGGCGAGTTGACCATCTGGTCCAGCGGTCCCTCGAGGGTGTCGCTCACGCTGCCCGTGCCGAGCTGGTCGAGGACGTCCATGATCGTCGTCTTCGTCTCCTCCGGCTCCCCCACGAGCCCGAGGATGGAGACGAGCGCCAGCAGCGCCGGGAAGATCGACAGCACGGAGAAGTAGGTGAGGGCGGCGGCCAGGTCGGTGCAGCCGTCGGCGCTGAACTGCTTGATCGCCCGCTTGCCGGCGTAGAGCCAGCCGCGTCCCTTCAGCTCACGAAGGGAGGGCTTGGCCTGCTCGTCCAGTCCCGCGGCCTCCTCGGGGACGGGGTCGGTCTCGGTCGTGGCGTCGGTGGCCATGTCGCGTGGCGCCTCCGGGTCGGGTGCAGAGCGGTCGCCCCCAGCCTATGGCGATGTGGGCCCGTAGGGTGATCCGGGCAGACACCAGGAGGGGCAGATGACCGGGGACGCACCCGTGCTCGAGACACACGCGCTGACGAAGCGGTACCCGTCGGTCACCGCGCTGGACGACCTCACCCTCCAGGTGCATGCCGGGATCACGGGTGTCGTGGGCGTCAACGGCGCCGGCAAGTCGACGCTCATCAAGGTGCTGCTCGGGCTGCTGCCCGCGACCTCGGGCCGGGTGCACGTCCTCGGGATGGACCCGGCCGTCCAAGCCCGCGACATCCGAGCCCTCGTCGGCTACATGCCCGAGCACGACTGCCTGCCGGCCGACGTCAGCGCCGCCGACTTCGTCCTGCACATGGCGACGATGTCCGGGCTGCCCCGCCAGGCCAGCCGCGAGCGGGCCTCCGACGTGCTGCGGCACGTCGGCCTCGACGAGGAACGCCACCGCGCGATGGGCGGTTACTCCACGGGCATGAAGCAGCGCGCGAAGCTGGCCCAGGCCCTCGTCCACGACCCCACCCTCGTCTTCCTCGACGAGCCGACGAGTGGCCTCGACCCACGTGCCCGCGACGACATGCTCGACCTCATCGCGCGGGTGCACGCCGACTTCGGGATCTCGGTCGTCGTGACGAGCCACCTGCTCGGGGAGCTCGAGCGCACGGCCGACCGGATCGTCGTGCTCGACAGCGGACGGTTGCTGCGGGCCTCGACGACCTCCGACCTGACGCAGAGCACCGGCACCGTCGTCGTCGAGGTGCTCGGCGCCGGTGACGGCGACCGGATCCTGGGGCAGGCCCTCCTCGACCGCGGCATCACCGCCTGGCCCGCCGGCGACGACGTCGAGGTGCGGATCGAGCGCCCCGAGGACCTGGACGCCATCCGGGACGTCGCCGTCGAGCTCGACCTCGGGCTGGTGCGCCTGCAGGAGCGTCGGCACACCCTCGACGAGGTCTTCCTTCCTCCCCCTTCGTCCCCGGCGGTCGCCTCCGCCCCAGGAGGTGTCGCCCCGTGACCACGCCCCCGCGTGGCGTCATCCACGACCTCGGCTACCGCGGGTTCGGCGGCCGTCGCCTCGGCGACGGCGCGATCACGTGGGAGCTGTACCGCAACTCGCTGGCGCAGGCCTTCGGGATCGGTCGCTCCGGCAAGGCCAAGGTCATGCCGTGGATGGTCATCGGCCTCATGGCCGTGCCGGCCGTCGTGCTCGGTGCCCTGAGCATCCAGGCCGGCCAGGCTCCCGAGGGTGCCCCGGGGATGGCCGCGCCGTCGAACTACTTCGGGTACCCGTACTGGACGCAGCTGCTCGTCACGATCTTCGTCGCGACGCAGGCGCCGGTCCTCTTCGCCCGGGACCTGCGCTACCGCACGATCGTCCTGTACTTCGCGCGGCCGGTCTCCCGCACGCGCTTCGTGCTGACGCGGCTCGCGGCGCTGACCACGGCGATCTTCGTCGTCATCATCGCCCCGATGCTCGTGTGGTTCGCCTGCGCCCTGTCGACCGGAGTCGACAGCGGCCTGCACGCCCGCCGCTTCGGGGCCGCGCTCGTCGGCGTCGCCATCCTCTCGCTCGTGCTCGCGGCCGTCGCCGGCCTCGTGTCGACGCTCGCGACGAAGTCCGGGCTGGCCCTCGCCGCGATCATCGTCGTGCTCATGGTGCCGTCGGCGATGATCACGCTGGCGCTGGCGATCACGACCGAGCTGGAGCGTCCCGGCATCGGCCAGGCCATCGCCTCGGCCCACCCCTTCTCGGCCGTCGCGATGCTCGTCTCGGGGGTCTTCGGCGATCCACCCGTCATGCCCGCACTCCCCCAGCCCGGGGGATGGCTCATCGCGGCCGCGGTGCTCGTGTGCCTCGCGTGGGTGATCCTGCCGGTGCTCGCCCTCGTGGCGCGGATGCGATCGGTGGCCGCGCTGTGAGCACGCTGCGGCTGGACTCGGTCTCCCGCTGGTACGGCAATGTCGTCGCGGTCAACGACGTGACGATGGAGGTCGGGCCGGGCGTCACCGGGCTGCTCGGCCCCAACGGCGCGGGAAAGTCGACCGTGCTGTCGATCATGGCCGGCCTGCTCGCACCCTCGGCGGGCACCGCGACCCTGGACGGTCGCCCCCTTCGCCAGGACACGCAGGCGTACCGACAGATCGGCCTGGTGCCGGTGCAGGAGGCGGTCTACGACTTCCTCACCGCACGCCAGTTCGTGCGGCTCAACGCCGACCTGCACCGACTCCCTTCGGCCAAGGCGGCGACCGATCACGCGCTGCGGCTCGTCGACCTCGTGGAGGCGGCCGACCGGCCGGTCGCGACCTTCAGCAAGGGGATGCGGCAGCGGGTCAAGATGGCCTCGGCGCTCGTGCACGACCCGCAGGTGCTGTTGCTCGACGAGCCCTTCAACGGCATGGACCCGATCCAGCGGCACGCGATGGCGACGCTGCTCACGGACTACGCCGCACAGGGGCGCACGATCGTCTTCAGCTCGCACATCCTCGAGGAGGTCGAGTCGCTCGCCGGACAGATCGAGGTCATCGTCTCGGGCCGGCACGCGGCGTCCGGGGACCGCACCGCCATCCGACGTCTCATGACCGACCGGCCCAACCAGTACCGGATCCGCAGCAGCGACAACCGCGCGCTCGCCGCGGCGCTCATGGCCGGTGACGCCGTCCGTGGGGTGCGGCTGCACGGCGACCGGTTCCTCGAGCTCGAGGCCGACGACTTCGGGGCCTTCGCCCGACTCGCTCCCCGGGTGGCCCGGGAGCACGACATCCGCATCTTCGAGCTGACGCCGACCGACGAGTCGCTTGAGAGCATCTTCGGATACCTGGTGAACCGATGAACGCTGCCATCATCCGCCTGGCCCTGCGATCGCTGCTGGGGCGCTCGCGCGTCATCGTCCTCATGGCGATGTCCGCGGCCCTGGTCATGCTCGCCGTCATCATCCGGGTCGCGCCGACCGGTCAGCTCGAGGCGACCGGGGCGCCGCTGGACCTCGTGCGCACCTTCGGCATCGGGGTCGTCGTGCCGATCGTCACCCTCATCGGGACGACGACCCTGCTCACCTCCGAGATCGACGATGGCTCGATCATCTACCTGCTGAGCAAGCCGGTCCCCCGCGGGGTGATCGTCGCGAGCAAGATGCTCGTCATCCTCGCCAGCTCACTGGCCTTCGCCGTCGTGCCCTTGGCGCTCGCCACGCTGATCATGGTCGGCACCGACGGTGGGCTGTGGTGGAGTGCGCTGCTCGGCGGGAGCGTGTCGGCGATCGCCTACACGGGGGCCTTCGCCCTGCTGGCGTTGCTCGTCAAGCGCAGCGTCACCGGGTGCCTGCTGTACTGGCTCGTCTGGGAGGCGCTGCTGACCTCGGTGCTCGAGCCCGCGCAGTACCTGTCGGCGCGCGCGTACGGGAGCAGCGTGCTGCACTCCGGGCTGGGGGTCGAGGCGCACCCGGCCGCGTGGTTCTCGGCCGTCGCCGCGGTCGTGGTACTCGTCGCGGGGGCGCTGCTCGCTGGTCGGCGGTTGGCGCGGACGACGATCTCTGAGGTGTGAACGAAAGCGCCCGTCGTCCCGCGTGGGACGACGGGCGCTTATGTAGGACGGCTCAGGGCATCAGCTCAGCCCAAGGGCCAAGAGGATCTCAGCGACCTCCACCACGCTCGCGTCAAGGAGGTCCAGCAGGGTCTCGACCAAGCCCTCACCGCCACAGAAGGCGATCGTCACCGCGAGAGCACCGATGGCGTCGGCCTCGATGAGCGTGTACGCCTGAGTCAACGAGGCGGCCTCGATTGTCAGCGTCGTGGCCCCGATGACGGCCAGGTTGACGTCGACGTCCGCCACGGGGAAGACGTGGATCTCAACGCTGGCGCCATCCGCGAGGTCCTGGCTGAGCGTTCCCGTGCGGCCATCTGCACCGAACACGGCAACGCCGGCGTTGATGGCGTTGAGCCCCTCCACCGTGACACCAGCGAGGTTGGTGGTGTCCAGGGTGAACTCCTGACCGGCCTCCACCGTGCACCCGCTGGTGTTCGTCACCACGAAGTACAGGGACTCGCTGTTCCCGTCCAGCAGATCGATATCGGTGGGGGGGCAGACCACGTCGATGGTGAAGGTCGGCGTTCCAGTGCAGTACGTCGTCGAAGCGGCGAGCGACGGAGCGGCGGCCGCGACGGCGACGGCGGGGACGGCCCACGCCGCGCCCTTGGCGACGGAGCGGCGGGAGGGGGTGATGACGTTCTGGGTCACGTGGCGATTCCTTCTGCGGACAGGCGCTGTCTGTGAGTCACCGCGCTGGAAGGCGACGGTGCGGCTGAGGCGGGTGTCCCCTGACGGCTTCCTGTCCAGCCGCCACACAGGACCTTAGGGTCCGCTGAACATGTGCGGTCGGATTGCACCCAGAAGGACTACGCCAGGAGTCCACATCTGACCATCACATGACGTAGGCCCTCCCTCGTCGACGTCCCCTCGTGACCGACCTTGTCCCGGATGCGGGAGACGTGGACCTTCACCGTGCGCTCGCTCAGGCCCAGCCCGGCCGCCACCTCGGCCCGGGTGCGCTCGGCCCCGGTCACGAGGTAGGCCCGCGCGACCTCGAGCTCCCGAGCGGTCAGCGGGACGACGGACGACCCCGCCACCGGCCACTCCACCTCGCCGCCGGACCGCACCAGCCGCACCGCCTCGACGAGCTCGCCCGGCAGCGCCAGCGCGGACACGTAGGCACTCGCCCCCGCCTTCCGCAGGGCCTCGGTGCGGGACTGCGCCAGCGTTCCTCCCCAGACGATCGTCTCCCGTCCGAGGCGGGCACGACGACGCACGAGCGTCAGCACGCCGGGAGCCTCCGCGCCCACGACGAGCACCCCCGTCACCACCTCCGGGTCCCCGACGGCGACGGCACCCTCGTCGGCTCCCAGCAGCACCGCAACCAGTGCGTCGGCATGCAGCGCCCACGGGGCCCACACGGCGAGCGGCGGGTTGGGGCGCATGGGAGCATCGTGCCCGATGCCCGCCCCTCCCCGCCTCGATGTCGTCCACACCTCGCCCGTGGTGACGACGGCCCTGCGGCACGAGCTGCGTTCCGGCGCCACCCCGGTGCGGGTCGAGACGACCGTGCACTCCTGGGCCGACTTCCGCAGGGAGTGGGACTTCGCCGGCGACGTCGTCATCGTCGACGCACTGCTCGACGACCACCTGCCCCTCCCCCTCAAGGTGCGCGCGCTGCGCCGCCTGGGGTCGACGGCCATCATCCTCGGGCCGGGACGGGAGACCCCCTTCGCCCGGCGGTGCGGTCACGAGGGGGCCGGTGCCTGGATCGAGCCGAGCCAAGGGCTCGCCGAGACCGCCCGGACGATCCGGGAGGCGGCGCTCGGTGTGGTGGCCGACCACGCGCGGATCCCACCCGCGGAGCCGCCCCTCGCCGCACTCACCGACCGCGAGCTGCAGGTGCTCGCCCTCTACGCCTCGACACGAGGCCACTCACCCGCCTACCTCGGGCGGGTGCTCGCCCTGCGCACCGAGACGGTGCGCAGCCACCTCGAGCGGGGACGGGGCCGCTACCGCCGCGCGGGGATCGCCACCCACACCCGGTCCAGCGTGCGAGAGGCCCTCGTGCGGGACGGCTGGGTCCTCGACGCGCAGGTCTGGAGCGCGGCCGGGCGGGACTGACCCTTCGAGACGCTTGCTGCGCAAGCCCTCAGGGACCAGACGATGCGCGCGCCCACGCGGAGCGTGGGACCCACGCAGGGACCACCGGTCACGGCGAAGGGCCCGCCTCCCCTGACGGGGAGACGGGCCCTGCGTGGTCGCTGACCGGACGGTCAGCCCAGGATCACTTGAGGATCTTGGTGACGCGACCGGCGCCGACGGTGCGGCCACCCTCGCGGATGTTGAACTTCAGGCCCTCCTCCATGGCGATCGGCTGGATGAGCTCGACCTTCATGTCGGTGTTGTCGCCGGGCATGACCATCTCGGTGCCCTCGGGCAGCGAGACGACGCCGGTGACGTCGGTGGTCCGGAAGTAGAACTGCGGGCGGTAGGAGTCGTAGAACGGCGTGTGACGGCCACCCTCCTCCTTGGACAGGATGTAGACCTGCGCCTCGAACTCGGTGTGCGGGGTGATCGAGCCCGGCTTGCAGATGACCTGGCCGCGCTCGACGTCCTCGCGCTTGGTGCCACGCAGGAGCAGACCGACGTTCTCACCCGCACGACCCTCGTCGAGCAGCTTGCGGAACATCTCGATGCCCGTGACGGTCGTGGTGGTCTTCTCCTCGCGGATACCGACGATCTCGACCTCCTCGTTGACGTTGAGGACGCCGCGCTCGATACGACCGGTGACGACGGTGCCACGACCGGTGATCGTGAAGACGTCCTCGACGGGCATCATGAACGGCTTGTCGAGGTCGCGCTCCGGCTCGGGGATGTAGGAGTCGACGGCGCCCATGAGCTCCATGATCGACTCGCCCCACTTGGCGTCGCCCTCGAGCGCCTTGAGCGCCGAGACCTTGACGACCGGGACGTCGTCGCCCGGGAACTCGTAGGAGGACAGCAGCTCGCGGACCTCCATCTCGACGAGCTCCATGATCTCCTCGTCGTCCACCATGTCGGCCTTGTTGAGCGCGACGACGATGTAGGGGACGCCGACCTGGCGGGCCAGGAGGACGTGCTCCTTCGTCTGCGGCATCGGGCCGTCGGTGGCGGCGACCACGAGGATCGCGCCGTCCATCTGAGCCGCACCGGTGATCATGTTCTTCACGTAGTCAGCGTGACCCGGGCAGTCGACGTGCGCGTAGTGACGCGACTCCGTCTGGTACTCGATGTGCGCGATCGAGATGGTGATACCGCGCTGCTTCTCCTCGGGAGCCTTGTCGATCGTGTCGAACGCCGAGGCCTCGTTGAGGTCGGGGAGCTGGTCGTGCAGCACGCGGGAGATCGCAGCCGTCAGCGTCGTCTTGCCATGGTCGATGTGACCGATGGTGCCGATGTTGACGTGCGGCTTGCTCCGCTCGAACTTTGCCTTCGCCACTGTGTTGTCCTCCTCAGGACGTCTTCTCGGTTACGCCTTTGCCCGGCAGGGTGGCGTCGTTTGTGGGTGTGTTGTGGATGGTCCGTGTCGGGATCCCGGTAATGCTACCGGTCACTCGCCTCGGGTCTTCTTGATGATCTCCTCGGCGACCGCCTTGGGGACCTCCGCGTAGGAGTCGAACTCCATCGAGTAGTTCGCGCGGCCCTGGGTCTTGGACCGCAGGTCACCGACGTAGCCGAACATCTCCGACAGCGGCACGAGGCCGGTGACGACCTTGGCCCCGCTGATGTCCTCCATGGACTGGATCTGGCCACGACGCGAGTTGATGTCGCCGATGACGTCGCCCATGTAGTCCTCGGGGGTACGCACCTCGACCTTCATCATCGGCTCCATGAGCACCGGGTCGGCCTTGCGAGCGGCCTCCTTGAAGGCCATCGAGCCGGCGATCTTGAAGGCCATCTCCGAGGAGTCGACGTCGTGGTAGGCACCGTCGATAAGGGTGGCCTTGACACCGACGACCGGGTAGCCGGCGAGCACGCCGTACTGCATCGCGTCCTGGATACCGGCGTCGACGCTCGGGATGTACTCACGCGGGATGCGACCACCGGTGACGGCGTTCTTGAACTCGTAGAGCTCGCCGTCCGCGTCCTCGGTCGTGGAGTCGAGGGGCTCGAAGGTGATCTGCACCTTCGCGAACTGACCCGAACCACCGGTCTGCTTCTTGTGCGTGTAGTCGTACTTCTCGACCGCACGACGGATCGTCTCGCGGTAGGCCACCTGCGGCTTGCCGATGTTGGCCTCGACCTTGAACTCACGCTTCATGCGGTCGACGAAGACGTCGAGGTGGAGCTCGCCCATGCCGGCGATGATCGTCTGACCGGTCTCCTCGTCGAGGGAGACCTGGAAGGTCGGGTCCTCGGCGACGAGACGCTGGATCGCGCTGCCGAGCTTTTCCTGGTCGCCCTTCGTCTTCGGCTCGATGGCCACCTCGATGACCGGGGTCGGGAAGGACATCGACTCGAGGATGACCTGGTTGTTGATGTCGCTCAGGGTGTCACCCGTGGTCGTCTCCTTGAGACCGATGACGGCGTAGATGTGGCCCGCCATCGCCTCGTCGACCGGGTTCTCCTTGTTGGCGTGCATCTGGAAGAGCTTGCCGATGCGCTCCTTCTTGCCCTTGGTCGAGTTGATGACCTGGGTGCCCGGGACGAGCTTGCCCGAGTACACGCGAATGAAGGTCAGCGTGCCGAAGAAGGGGTGCGCGGCGATCTTGAACGCGAGCGCGGAGAAGGGCTCCTCGGTGCTCGGCTTGCGCAGGACGACCTCGTCCTCGTTGCCCGGGGCGTGGCCCTCCATGGCAGCGACGTCGAGGGGGCTCGGCAGGTAGTCGCGCACGGCGTCGAGCACCGGCTGGACGCCGCGGTTCTTGAAGGCGGAGCCGCAGAAGATCGGGTAGAGCTCGGAGTTGACGGTGAGCTTGCGGATGCCCGCCTTGAGCTCGTCGATCGTCAGGTCCTCGCCACCGAGGTACTTCTCCATGAGGTCGTCGTCGGACTCGGCGACGCGCTCGACGAGGGCGTTGCGGTACTCCTCGGCCTTGGCCTGGAGGTCCTCGGGGATCTCGCGGGTCTCGTAGGAGGCACCGAGAGTGACGTCACCCTTGGCGTCGCCGGGCCACACGAGCGCCTTCATCTGGATGAGGTCGACGACGCCGACGAAGTCGTTCTCCGCGCCGATCGGCAGCTGCATGACGAGCGGCTCCGCGCCGAGGCGGTCCTTGATCGTCTGCACGGTGAAGTAGAAGTCGGCACCGAGCTTGTCCATCTTGTTGACGAACGCGATGCGGGGGACGTCGTACTTGTCCGCCTGGCGCCACACGGTCTCGGACTGGGGCTCGACGCCCTCCTTGCCGTCGAAGACGGCGACGGCGCCGTCGAGGACGCGCAGCGAGCGCTCGACCTCGACCGTGAAGTCGACGTGCCCGGGGGTGTCGATGATGTTGATCTGGGTGTCGTCCCAGAAGGAGGTGACCGCGGCGGAGGTGATCGTGATGCCGCGCTCCTTCTCCTGCTCCATCCAGTCAGTGGTGGAGGCACCGTCGTGCGTCTCGCCCAGCTTGTGGTTGACGCCGGTGTAGAAAAGGATGCGCTCAGTCGTCGTCGTCTTGCCGGCGTCGATGTGCGCCATGATGCCGATGTTTCGGACCTTGGTCAGGTCCGTCAGGACGTCCTGTGCCACTCGTTATCTCATCTCGCTCGTTGCGGTCGTGTCTGCCCGGGCGGGCGGGTGGTCGGGGCCGGCGTGGGCCGGCCCCGACCTGCTGTCACCAGCGGTAGTGCGCGAAGGCCTTGTTGGACTCGGCCATCTTGTGCGTGTCCTCGCGACGCTTGACCGCGGCACCCAGGCCGTTGCTCGCGTCGAGGATCTCGTTCATGAGGCGCTCGGTCATCGTCTTCTCGCGACGCTGACGGGCGTAGCCGACGAGCCAGCGCAGCGACAGGGTCGTCGCGCGGGCCGGCTTGACCTCGATCGGGACCTGGTAGGTCGCACCACCGACGCGGCGGGACTTGACCTCCAGGGAGGGGCGGACGTTGTCCAGGGCGCGCTTGAGCGTCTGGACCGGGTCCGTGCCGGTCTTGTCACGGACACCCTCGAGGGCGTCGTAGACGATGGACTCGGCGATGGACTTCTTGCCGTCGAGGAGGATCTTGTTGACCAGCTGGGTGACCAGCGGCGACTGGTAGACCGGGTCGACGACGAGCGGGCGCTTCGGGGCGGGACCCTTGCGAGGCATTACTTCTTCTCCTTCTTGGCGCCGTAACGGCTGCGGGCCTGCTGACGACCCTTGACACCCTGGGTGTCGAGGGACCCGCGGACGATCTTGTAACGGACACCGGGGAGGTCCTTCACTCGACCACCACGCACGAGCACGATGGAGTGCTCCTGCAGGTTGTGGCCGACACCCGGGATGTAGGCGGTGACCTCGATGCCGCTCGTCAGGCGCACACGGGCGACCTTGCGAAGGGCGGAGTTCGGCTTCTTGGGGGTGGTGGTGTACACGCGCGTGCACACGCCACGGCGCTGCGGCGAGCCCTTGAGGGCAGGCGTGGCGGCCTTGGACGGCTTGTCCTGCCGGCCCTTGCGCACCAGCTGGTTGATGGTAGGCAACCTGTGTCTCCGTACGTCGGTGATGTTGTCTGCGCCCACCGGGCGGACCCGGCGGACACTCCTTGGATGCCACCGGCGACCCCCGCACTCGGGTGTGTCGCCGATGGTGCTCTCCCCTGCACTCCCCTGCCCGGTCCCGGAAGGACCGTGCCGAGGCGCCCGGCGAGAGGTGCGAGGCGGATCGTCTCCGACCCTCCTCGACGCGCGTCACGGCACAGCCGTGCCACGCACGCTGATCAACGATACCGGCGCGCCCCGCAGCGTCACAAATCGGTATCCCGGGCGTGCCGACTGGCCTCGGGCGCGCGGACGTGCTTGCGCTCAGGTCAGGCGCTCGAAGGCCGGTGCGTAGCGGAACGGCCCGGCCATCTCGGGGCGCCACGCGCGCAGGGTCAGGGCCTGGAAGTGCTCCTGCCATGGCCCGGGGGCGCCGATGCCCAGGACCGCCGCGGGGACAAAGCCGAAGAAGCCGTAGTACTCCGGATCGCCGAGCAGCACGAGGGCCGGCTCGCCGATGCGGTCGGCGCTCGCGACGACCGCCATGAGCAGAGCCGCCCCGATGCCCTGCTGCTGCAGGTCGGGCCGCACGCCGATCGGACCGAGACCGACGGACGGCTGCCCCGCCAGGCTCGCGCGGCTGCACACGACGTGACCGACGACCTCGTCGTCGAGCTCGGCGACGAAGGTCAGCTCGTCGATGACCGACCCGTCCGCGCGCAGGCCGCGGAGCAGCTCCCGCTCGATGGACTCGCTGCGCCCCTGCGGGATGCCGAAGGCTGCGTCGTGCAGCTGCTCGGTCGGCCGGACGTCGCCCGGGTCCTCCCGGCGGATGATGAGGTCGTCGCGCATCAGTACCGGTCCGTGATCCAGGAGCTGTTGCCGCTGAGGAAGGCGACGAGGTAGAACCCGGCCACGAGGAGCAGCACGACGGTGACGATGGTCGCGTCGCTGCGCGACCGCCGGGCGAAGGTCGTCACGGCTGCCGCCGCGAGCACCAGCGCGATGAGCTTGCTGACGCCTCCCGGCTTGAGCAGCAGCACGACGGCCCCGATCGCGAGCAGGGTGCCCAAGGCCCACCGACCCGCGGTGGCCCGCACCGACATCGGCTGGTCCCGTTGCTCCTCGCTCATGCGCTCATCCTCTCCCATGACGTCCGTGCACGCCGAAGGCGCCGCCCCCGTGGGACGGCGCCTTCGGTCAGTGGGCCGTGGTTCAGCCCTTCGCGGCGGCCTTGAGGGCGCTGCCGGCGGAGAGCTTGGCGGCGTAGCCACCGGGGATGGTCATCTCCTCGCCCGACTGCGGGTTGCGGCCCTTGCGCTCCTTGCGCTCGACGCGCTCGAGGCTGAAGAAGCCGGGGACGGTGACCTTCTCGCCCTTGGCGACCGACTCGGACAGGACCGCCTGCAGGGCGGTGATGACCTCGGACGCCGCGGAGGCGGAGACGCCGGCCTTCTCGGCGACGGCGCTGGCGAGCTCAGACTTGTTCATGTGGGATCTCCATCTGTGAAGTTCGTAGATCGAACAGGGACCAATCAACCACGAACACCGGGCCCTCGTCGACTGGTGCCCCGGCGTGTTTCCCTTGATTTTCCGGCGATCTGGTGGGTCGACGCCCCTCGGTGACCACATCCGTCACGTCCGTACCACAGGCGAAGGGGGGGCGCGCCGCGATCGCGGCGCGCCCCCCTTCGTCGTGGGACGAGGTGACTCAGACGTCCAGGTCGAGGTCGTCCAGACGGATCGCCTCGCCGGAGCCCGGACCGAAGACCGGGTAGGCGTACTCGTCGTAGCTCGGCAGCGAGTACATCGCGGCCTTGGCCTCCTCGGTGGGCTCGACGTCCACGTTGCGGTAGCGGGGCAGGCCCGTACCGGCGGGGATGAGCTTGCCGAGGATGACGTTCTCCTTCAGGCCGAGCAGCGGGTCCGAGCGCCCCTCCATCGCGGCCTCGGTGAGGACGCGGGTCGTCTCCTGGAAGGAGGCGGCGGAGAGCCAGGAGTCCGTGGCCAGCGAGGCCTTGGTGATGCCCATGAGCTCCGGACGACCGGAGGCGGGGCGACCGCCCTCGGACACGACCCGACGGTTCTCGCTCTCGAAGCGGGAACGCTCGGCGAGCATGCCCGGCAGCAGGTTCGCGTCACCGGACTCGAGGATGGTGATGCGGCGCAGCATCTGCCGCACGATGACCTCGATGTGCTTGTCGTGGATCGACACACCCTGCTGGCGGTAGACCTTCTGCACCTCGTCGACGAGGTGCTTCTGGGCGTGGCGCGGGCCGAGGATGCGCAGGACCTGCTTGGGGTCGATGGCGCCCTGGACCAGCTGGGTGCCGACGGCCACGCGCTCGCCGTCCTCGACGAGCAGGCGCGAACGCTTGCTCACCGGGTAGGCGTGCTCCTCGCCGTCGCGGTCCGCGACGAGCAGGATGCGGCGACCCTTGTCGGTCTCCTCGATGGTGATCTTGCCGTCGGCCTCGGCGATCGGGGCGACACCCTTGGGGGTGCGCGCCTCGAAGAGCTCGACGACACGCGGCAGACCCTGCGTGATGTCGTCACCGGCCACACCACCGGTGTGGAAGGTGCGCATCGTCAGCTGGGTACCGGGCTCACCGATCGACTGGGCCGCGATGATGCCGACGGCCTCGCCGATGTCGACGAGCTGGCCGGTCGCCAGCGAGCGGCCGTAGCACTTGGCGCAGGTGCCGACCTTGGACTCACAGGTGAGAACCGAGCGGATCTTCACCTCGTCGACGCCGGCCTTGTACAGCTGGTCGATGACGACGTCACCCAGGTCCGAACCGGCCTCGGCGAGGACCTGGCCCTCGTGCTCGACCTCGGAGGCCAGGCACCGCGCGTACACGGTGAACTCGACCTCGTCGTGGATGCGGCGGGTGCCGGTCAGCTCGTCGTGCTGCGCGATCGGCATGGCCAGGCCACGCTCGGTCCCGCAGTCGTCCTCGCGGACGATGACGTCCTGCGAGACGTCGACGAGACGACGCGTGAGGTAACCGGAGTCGGCGGTACGAAGGGCGGTGTCGGCCAGACCCTTGCGCGCACCGTGCGTCGAGATGAAGAACTCGACGACGGACAGACCCTCACGGAAGTTCGTGCGGATCGGGCGCGGGATGATCTCGCCCTTCGGGTTGGCCATGAGGCCACGCATACCGGCGATCTGGCGCAGCTGGAACCAGTTGCCTCGGGCACCCGAGTTGACCATGCGGAAGATCGGGTTGTCCTTGGGGAAGTTCTCCTGCATCTCCGCGGAGACCTCGTTGGTCGCCTGCGTCCAGATCTCGATCTGCTCCTGACGACGCTCGTCGTCGGTGATCAGGCCGCGCTCGTACTGCATCTGGACCTTCGTCGCCTTCTCCTCGTAGGCCGCGAGGATCTCGGGCTTGCGGGGCGGGGTGACGACGTCGGAGAGGGCGACCGTGGTGCCCGAGCGGGAAGCCCAGTGGTAGCCGGCCTCCTTGAGGGCGTCCAGGGACGCAGCGACCTCGACCTTGGTGTAGCGCTCGGCCAGGTCGTTGACGATCGTCGACAGACGCTTGCGGTCCACGGGCTCGTTGACGAAGGGGTAGTCCACCGGCAGCGTCTCGTTGAAGAGCGCGCGACCGAGGGTCGTCTCGGCGATCCACGTGGCCGCCTTGCCCTGCTCGTCGACCTCGACGCCCTCGGGCAGCTCCTGGCCGGCGGGCAGCACGACGTCCTTCAGGCGGATGCGCACGGGCGTGCCGACCTTGATCTCACCGGCGTCGAAGGCCATGCGGGCCTCGGCCGGGGAGGCGAAGGCACGACGGTGCTCGGTCTCCGGCGCCAGCTCGGCGGTGAGGTGGTAGAGGCCGATGACCATGTCCTGGGTCGGCATCGTGACCGGGCGGCCGTCGGCCGGCTTGAGGATGTTGTTGCTCGAGAGCATCAGGATCCGGGCCTCGGCCTGGGCCTCCGCGCTCAGCGGCAGGTGGACGGCCATCTGGTCACCGTCGAAGTCCGCGTTGAACGCGGTGCAGACGAGCGGGTGGATCTGGATGGCCTTGCCCTCGACGAGCTGCGGCTCGAAGGCCTGGATGCCGAGACGGTGCAGCGTGGGCGCACGGTTGAGCAGCACGGGGTGCTCGGTGATGACCTCTTCGAGGACGTCCCACACGACGGAGCGGTGCCGCTCGACCATCCGCTTGGCCGACTTGATGTTCTGGGCGTGGTCGAGGTCGACGAGCCGCTTCATGACGAAGGGCTTGAAGAGCTCGAGCGCCATGGCCTTGGGCAGACCGCACTGGTGCAGCTTCAGCTGCGGGCCGACGACGATGACCGAACGGCCGGAGTAGTCGACGCGCTTGCCGAGGAGGTTCTGGCGGAAGCGACCCTGCTTGCCCTTGAGCATGTCGGACAGCGACTTGAGCGGGCGGTTGCCCGGGCCGGTCACCGCGCGGCCACGGCGGCCGTTGTCGAAGAGGTTGTCGACGGCCTCCTGCAGCATCCGCTTCTCGTTGTTGACGATGATCTCGGGGGCACCGAGGTCGAGCAGTCGCTTGAGGCGGTTGTTGCGGTTGATGACGCGGCGGTACAGGTCGTTCAGGTCGGAGGTGGCGAAGCGGCCACCGTCGAGCTGAACCATCGGGCGCAGGTCCGGCGGGATGACCGGGACCGCGTCCAGGACCATGCCGGCAGGCTTGTTGTCCGTGGTGAGGAACGCGGTGACGACCTTGAGGCGCTTGAGCGCGCGGGTCTTCTTCTGGCCCTTGCCGGTCGCGATGATCTCGCGCAGCTTGTCGGCCTCAGCCTCGAGGTCGAAGGTCTCCAGACGCTTCTGGATGGCCGCGGCACCCATGCCGCCCTCGAAGTACAGACCGAAGCGGTCGCGCATCTCGCGGTAGAGGACCTCGTCGCCCTCGAGGTCCTGGACCTTGAGGTTCTTGAAGCGGTCCCAGACCTGGGCGAGGCGCTCGACCTGCTGGTCGGCACGCTTGCGGATCTGGTTCATCTCGCGCTCGGCGGAGTCGCGGACCTTGCGCTTGGCGTCGGACTTGGCGCCCTCGGCCTCGAGCTCGGCGATGTCCTTCTCGAGCTTCTGCGCACGGGTCTCGACGTCCGCGTCGCGGCGGTTCTCGAGCTCCTTCTTCTCGGCCTCGATCTGCGCCTCGAGCGAGGGCAGGTCGGTGTGCCGCTGGTCCTCGTCGACGCTGGTGATCATGTACGCGGCGAAGTAGATGACCTTCTCGAGGTCCTTCGGCGCCAGGTCGAGCAGGTACCCCAGGCGCGACGGGACGCCCTTGAAGTACCAGATGTGGGTGACGGGAGCGGCGAGCTCGATGTGGCCCATGCGCTCACGACGCACGCCGGCGCGGGTGACCTCGACGCCGCAGCGCTCGCAGATGATCCCCTTGAAGCGGACCCGCTTGTACTTGCCGCAGGAGCACTCCCAGTCCCGGGTGGGGCCGAAGATGCGCTCGCAGAACAGGCCCTCCTTCTCCGGCTTGAGGGTGCGGTAGTTGATGGTCTCGGGCTTCTTGACCTCGCCGTGGCTCCAGTTGCGGATGTCCTCCGCGGTGGCAAGGCCGATGCGCAGCTCGTCGAAGAAGTTGACGTCCAGCACTTCGTGCTTCCTTCTCTCGTTGTCGAGGATGACTCGATAAGTTCTGTGGCCCGTGGCGATCGCGACGGGCGAACGCGGGGCGTGGTGGGGCTGCTCAGGGGGCGCAGGTCAGGACGTGCGCCCCCTGAGGGTCAGACCTCCTCGACGCTGCTCGGCTCGCGCCGGGACAGGTCGATGCCGAGCTCTTCGGCGGCGCGGAAGACGTCGTCCTCGTTGTCGCGCATCTCGATGGTGCCGCCCTCGGAGTTGAGGACCTCCACGTTGAGACAGAGGGACTGCATCTCCTTGATGAGCACCTTGAAGGACTCCGGGATCCCGGGCTCCGGGATGTTGTCGCCCTTGACGATGGCCTCGTAGACCTTCACGCGGCCGGTGACGTCGTCGGACTTGATCGTCAGCAGCTCCTGGAGGGCGTAGGAGGCGCCGTAGGCCTCGAGGGCCCACACCTCCATCTCGCCGAAGCGCTGGCCACCGAACTGCGCCTTACCACCGAGCGGCTGCTGGGTGATCATCGAGTACGGACCCGTGCTGCGCGCGTGGATCTTGTCGTCCACGAGGTGGTGCAGCTTGAGGATGTACATGTAGCCGACGGACACCGGGTCCGGGTACGGGTCACCGGTGCGGCCGTCGAAGAGGTTGGCCTTGCCGCTGCGGTCGATGAGCCGGACACCGTCACGGGTCGGGGTCGTCGAGTCGAGCAGACCGGCGATCTCCTCCTCCTCGGCGCCGTCGAAGACCGGGCTGGCGACGCGGGTGTCGGCCGGGGCCTCACGCGCGTCCTTCGGGATCATCGACGCCCAGTCCGGCTCGCCCTCGATCTTCCAGCCGCGGCTGGCGGCCCAGCCCAGGTGCAGCTCCATGATCTGGCCGATGTTCATACGACCGGGCACACCGAGCGGGTTGAGCACGACGTCGACGGGCGTGCCGTCCTCGAGGAAGGGCATGTCCTCGACCGGGAGGATCTTGGAGATGACGCCCTTGTTGCCGTGGCGGCCGGCGAGCTTGTCACCGTCGGTGATCTTGCGCTTGTTGGCCACGTAGACGCGCACCAGCTGGTTGACGCCCGGGGGCAGCTCGTCGCCCTCGTCCTTGTCGAAGACCTTGACGCCGATGACCGTGCCGGTCTCGCCGTGGGGGACCTTCATCGACGTGTCGCGGACCTCGCGCGCCTTCTCACCGAAGATGGCGCGCAGCAGGCGCTCCTCCGGGGTCAGCTCGGTCTCACCCTTGGGCGTGACCTTGCCGACGAGCAGGTCGCCGTCGCGGACCTCGGCACCGATGCGGATGATGCCGCGCTCGTCGAGGTCGGCGAGGACCTCCTCGGAGACGTTGGGGATGTCCCGGGTGATCTCCTCGGGGCCGAGCTTGGTGTCGCGGGCGTCGACCTCGTGCTCCTCGATGTGGATCGAGGAGAGGACGTCGTCCTGCACCAGACGCTGGCTGAGGATGATGGCGTCCTCGTAGTTGTAGCCCTCCCACGGCATGAAGGCCACGAGCAGGTTGCGCCCGAGGGCCATCTCGCCACCATCGGTCGCGGGACCGTCGGCGATCAGCTGGCCGGCCTCGACACGGTCACCCTCGGAGACCATGACGCGCTGGTTGTAGCTGTTGCCCTGGTTGGACCGGGAGAACTTCATCATCTTGTAGGTCTTGGAGCCGCCCTCGTCCTGCATGACGGTGACCAGGTCGGCGGAGACCTCGGTGACGACGCCCGCCTTGTCAGCGCGGACCACGTCACCCGAGTCGAGCGCGGCGCGGTGCTCCATGCCGGTGCCCACGTAGGGGGCCTCGGCCCGGACCAGCGGCACGGCCTGACGCTGCATGTTGGCGCCCATGAGCGCGCGGTTGGCGTCGTCGTGCTCGAGGAAGGGGATCATCGCGGTCGCGGCCGAGACCATCTGGCGCGGCGAGACGTCCATGTAGTCGACGTCCTCGGCCGGGATCTGGTCGACCTCGCCGCCCTTGGTGCGGGCGAGGACGCGGTCCTCGGCGAAGGTGCCGTCATCGGCGAGGACGGCGTTGGCCTGGGCCACGACGACCTTGTCCTCCTCGTCCGCGGAGATGTAGACGATCTCGTCGGTGACGCGACCGTCGACGACCTTGCGGTACGGGGTCTCGATGAAGCCGAAGGGGTTGATCCGGCCGTACGAGGCGAGCGAGCCGATCAGACCGATGTTGGGACCCTCAGGGGTCTCGATCGGGCACATGCGGCCGTAGTGCGAGGGGTGGACGTCACGGACCTCCATCTGCGCGCGGTCACGGGAGATACCACCCGGGCCGAGGGCGTTCAGACGCCGCTTGTGCGTCAGGCCCGACAGCGGGTTGTTCTGGTCCATGAACTGCGACAGCTGGCTGGTCCCGAAGAACTCCTTGATGGAGGCGACGACCGGCCGGATGTTGATCAGGGTCTGCGGCGTGATGGCCTCGACGTCCTGGGTCGTCATCCGCTCGCGGACGACGCGCTCCATGCGGGAGAGGCCGGTGCGCACCTGGTTCTGGATGAGCTCACCGACGCTGCGGACGCGGCGGTTGCCGAAGTGGTCGATGTCGTCGGTCTCGACGGGCACCTCGATGGCCTCGCCGTCGCGGACACCCGGCAGGGTGGCCTCGTCGGCGTGGAGGGCGACGAGGTACTTCAGCGTCGCGACGATGTCCTCGAGCGTGAGCACCGAGGCCGACAGCTCGGTGTCGAGACCGAGCTTGCGGTTGATCTTGTAGCGACCGACCTTGGCCAGGTCGTACCGCTTGGGGTTGAAGTAGAGGTTGTCGAGCAGGTTCTGCGCGGCCTCACGGGTCGGCGGCTCGCCGGGGCGCAGCTTGCGGTAGATGTCGAGCAGCGCGGCGTCCTGGTCCTCGACCGCGTCCTTCTCGAGGGTGGCGCGCATCGACTCGTACTCGCCGAACTCCTCGAGGATCTCGGCGGAGGTCATGCCGAGGGCCTTGAGCAGGACCGTGACGGACTGCTTGCGCTTGCGGTCGACGCGCACGCCGACGAGGTCGCGCTTGTCGATCTCGAACTCGAGCCAGGCTCCGCGGCTCGGGATGACCTTGGTCGAGTAGATGTCCTTGTCGGACGTCTTGTCCGGGGTGCGCTCGAAGTACACGCCGGGGCTGCGCACGAGCTGCGAGACGACGACGCGCTCGGTGCCGTTGATGATGAAGGTGCCGCGCTCGGTCATGAGCGGGAAGTCGCCCATGAAGACCGTCTGGCTCTTGATCTCGCCGGTCTCGGCGTTCATGAACTCGGCGGTGACGAAGAGGGGCGCGGAGTAGGTCTGGTCGCGCTCCTTGCACTCGTCGACGGAGTACTTGGGCTCCTCGAAGCGGCTCTCCCGGAAGGAGAGGCTCATCGAGCCGGAGAAGTCCTCGATCGGGGAGATCTCCTCGAAGATCTCCTCCAGACCGGGACGCTCCGGAACATCACGACGACCGGCATCGAGAGCGGCAGCGACGCGCTCCTGCCACTTCTCGTTGCCGAGGAGCCAGTCGAAGCTCTCGGTCTGCAGGGCCAGGAGGTCGGGGACCTCCAGCGGCTCGCGGATCTTCGCGAAGGACAGACGGCCACTGGCCGTCCGTGCGGTGGTCATCGGGGAAGCGGTGCGCGAGGCAGCCAAGGATGGATCCTTCCACGGGCCTTGAGGGTCGGGCGGCGCCACGGGGGTCTCCTGACCACGCCTCTCGGAGCGCTCAGCACACCTCTGCACTGAGGGGATCGGAGCGTTCCGGCAGGTCGTCGACAGGAATAGGGCAGCGCAAAGCGACAGCATAGACGCACGAGACACGAGTGTCCAACCCGGTCGAGCCGACGGCTCGACGGTGGTCCGCGACGCGACGCCCGCGAGGGGGGCGGCGCCGGATCGATCGACGCCATGAGGATGGATCACGCGGGCACCGACGTCAAGGTGCGTCCCCGGCGGGTCGCGACGCGGACTCCCTTCGCCGCCGTGGTCCCGGGCCCCCTTAGTGTGGGCCCATGGACCTGCGCTCCGCTCGCCGCCGACGCCGGCGCCGTGACGTGCGCCGCGCGGTCCGCCGGGTGGCCGCCGGGACGCTCGCGACCCAGCTGGCCACTGTCGCAGGGCTGCTCGTCTTCGACAGCGTGCGCCGCAAGGACCGCCCCGACCGGGAGTTCCCGCACCGGCCCGGCGAGCCGCTGGCGGTCAACGGCGGCGAGGTGAGCATCTACACCTTCGGCGAGCACCTCTTCGAGGACATGCTCGCCGACATCGCCTCGGCGACCTCCCGGATCTACTTCGAGACCTACATCTGGAAGGGCGACGCCGTCGGCGAGCGCTTCCGGCAGGCCCTCATCGAGGCCCACGAGCGCGGCGTGCAGGTCTACGTCGTCTTCGACTCCTTCGCCAACCTCGTCGTGCCCAAGGAGTTCTACGATGGGCTCCCCGCCGGCATCCACGTCAAGCGCCACCCCCTCGTGACCGGCGGCCTGAAGTTCTTCTTCCCCAGCCACTGGGGGCGCAACCACCGCAAGCTCCTCGTCGTCGACCGCACCGCCGCCTACATCGGCGGGTACAACATCGGTCAGGACTACGCCAACCGGTGGCGCGACACACACGCCCGGTTCGCGGGGGACATGGTCGTCGAGCTGGAGAACGCGTTCGTCGACTACTGGAACCACTACGGCGGCAAGCCGCCCCTCCCCCAGCCGGCTCGGCGCACGTGGAGCCGCGACATGCGGGTCCACCGCAACCTGCCGGCCGACATGGTCTACCCGATCCGCAACATGTACCTCGAGGCGATCGACCGGGCCGACACCCGCGTGTGGCTCACGACCGCCTACCTCATCCCGGACGACGCCTTCGTCCGCAGCCTCGTCCAGGCGGCCCAGCGTGGCGTCGACGTGCGACTGATCGTCCCGCACTTCAGCAACCACATCGTCGCCGACTGGTTGAGCCGGGTGACCTACGAGCGCCTGCTCAAGGGCGGCGTGCGGCTGCTGCGCTTCGAGAACGCGATGGTCCACGCCAAGACCGCGACGATCGACGGCGTCTGGTCGACGATCGGTACCGCCAACATCGACCGGTTGAGCCTCGCGGGCAACTACGAGGTCAACATGGAGATCCTCGATGCTGATGTCGCGCGGCGCATGGAGGAGATCTTCGACCTCGACTCCGGCAACTGCACCGAGCTGACGCTCGAGGAGTGGACCCGCCGGCCGCTCATCGCCCGCGTGAGCGAGGGCATCCTCTCCCCCTGGCGTCCGCTGCTCTGACACGGCGTCTCGAGACGGTCGCTGCGCGACCTCCTCGACGAACGGGCGGGGTACTGCGCGACCTCCTCGACGAACGGGGCGGGCGAAAGTGCGCGACGACGTCGACGAACGGGAGCACGACGAAGGGCGGGCCGCACCATGAGGTGCGACCCGCCCTTCGGCAGATCCGTGCCCGTCAGAGACGGGCGGAGATCACTTGAGCTCGACGGTGGCGCCGGCGCCCTCGAGGGCCTCCTTGGCCTTGTCGGCGGCCTCCTTGTCGACCTTCTCCAGGACGGGCTTGGGAGCGCCGTCGACGAGGTCCTTGGCCTCCTTGAGGCCGAGGCTCGTGAGCGCGCGGACCTCCTTGATGACCTGGATCTTCTTGTCGCCAGCGGCGGCCAGGATGACGTCGAACTCGTCCTGCTCGGCGGCGGCGTCGCCACCGGCGTCGCCACCGGCGGCCGGGGCGGCACCCGCGACGGCAACCGGGGCCGCGGCGGTGACCTCGAAGGTCTCCTCGAACTGCTTCACGAACTCGGAGAGCTCGATGAGGGTCATCTCCTTGAAGGCCTCAAGGAGCTCGTCGGTGCTGAGCTTCGCCATGATGGGCGTCCTTTCTCTTGAACGTGTGTGCCGTGAGTGGCGGGGAAATGCAGTGGCTCGAGGCGGATGCCTCAGGCCTCGTCGCCACCCTCGGGGGTGGTCTCGGTGGAGGCGTCGGCCGCAGCCGGCTCCTCGGTGTCCGCAGCGGGGGCGTCGGTCGCGACCGGGCCCTGCTCCTCGACCTTCGCGCGCAGCGCGTCGACGACGCGAGCCGTCTGCGCGAGCGGCGCGTTGAAGAGGTACGCGGCCTGGGTGAGCTGGGCCTTCATGGCGCCAGCAAGCTTGCCCAGGAGAACCTCGCGCGACTCCAGCTTCGCGAGCTTCTCGATGTCCTCCGGCGTGAGCGGGTTCCCGTCGAGGAGCCCACCCTTGATCACCAGGAGGGGGTTGTCCTTGGCGAAGTCACGCAGACCCTTGGCGGCCTCGACGGGGTCGCCCTCGACGAAGGCGATCGCGTTGGGACCGACGAGCTGGCCCTCGAAGGCGGCCTCGACGCCCGCCTCCTTGGCAGCGCGCTCGGTCAGCGTGTTCTTCACCACGGAGTAGGTGGCGTTGCCACGGAGCTTGCTGCGCAGCTCGCCGAGCTGCGCCACGGTCAGACCGCGGTACTCCGTGATGACGGCCGCGCTCGACGTGCGGAACTTCTCCGCCATGTCGGCAATGACGGCGTCCTTCTCGGCGTTCGCCATGCGGGCCTCCCTTCTCGTGTGGTGCCACCGGGGCCCGAGACGAGAAAAGGAGCCCCGGCGCAGGCACGGGACTCCAGGACACGCACCAATGGTGCGGTCAGCGTCTGTGGCCTGCGCGGGTCGCCCGCTCTCGCGGAACCTTCAGCCGTCCCTGCGAGCAGATGCGGCAACCGGCGGTCAATGGTCGTGGATCAGCGTACGGCAGGTCGGTCGCGTGCTCCAAATCCGGCGACGAGACACGAAGGCGCCGCCCTGAGGTTCGAGGAGCTCCAGCGACGAGACACGAAGGGGGCCGCCTCCCGGATCGGGAAGCGGCCCCCTTCGTATGGTCTCGAGACTCGGCCGCGGACGGCCTCGCACCTCGACCAACGGGTGCTCAGGTCACTCGGCGGCGACCGCGGCGGACTCCTCGAGGAGGTTCTTGGTCCGCGAGGCGTCGAGCGTGATGCCCGGGCCCATCGTCGTGCTCAGCACGGCCTTGGTGATGTAGCTGCCCTTGGAGGCGGACGGCTTCAGACGCAGGATCTCCTCCAGCGCGGCGCCGTAGTTCTCCACGAGCTGCTTCTCGTCGAAGCTCGCCTTGCCGATGATGAAGTGCAGGTTGGCGTGCTTGTCGTTGCGGAACTCGATCTTGCCGCCCTTGATGTCGGAGACGGCCTTGGCCGTGTCCATCGTGACGGTGCCCGTCTTGGGGTTGGGCATGAGGCCGCGGGGACCGAGGACCTTGCCGAGACGACCGACCTTGCCCATGAGGTCCGGGGTGGCGACGACGGCGTCGAAGTCCATCCAGCCGCCCTGGACCTTCTCCAGCATGTCGTCGGACCCGACGAAGTCGGCGCCGGCCTCGCGGGCGGCGTCGGCCTTGTCACCGTTGGCGAAGACGAGGACGCGGGCGGTCTTGCCGGTGCCGTGGGGCAGGTTGACCGTGCCGCGGACCATCTGGTCGGCCTTGCGGGGGTCGATGCCGAGGCGGAAGACGACCTCGACGGTCTCGTCGTAGGACTTCTTCGCGCCCTCCTTGGCGAGGCGGATGGCCTCGAGGGGGGCGTAGGCGACGTCGCGGTCGATCTTCTCGGCTGCGGCCCGGTAGCTCTTGCTGCGCTTCATGAGTGCTCCTTGGTGGTGGTGGAGGTGTGGTGCGGGCCAGCGCCGGCCCTCCCACGGGGGTGGTGCTCCGGGGATCAGATCCCCGGGGGTCAGATACCCGCTGTCTGGCATCTTCCTCGGCGGTCCGAGCCTCGCTCGCTGGCGCTCGCTCGGATTCTCCCGCCGTCGTCAGATACCGGGCGTCTCGATGCCCATCTGACGAGCGGTGCCGGCGATGATCTTCATCGCGGCGTCGATGTCGTTGGCGTTGAGGTCGGGCATCTTGGTCTCGGCGATCTCGCGGACCTGGTCCTTGGTCAGCGACGCGACCTTGACCTTGTGCGGCTCACCGGAGGCCTTCTTGACGCCCGCGGCCTTCTTGATCAGCTCGGCGGCCGGCGGGGTCTTGGTGATGAAGGTGAACGAGCGGTCCTCGTAGACCGTGATCTCGACCGGCACGACGTTGCCGCGCATGTCCGCCGTGGCGTCGTTGTACGCCTTGACGAACTCCATGATGTTGACGCCGTGCTGACCCAGGGCCGGGCCGACGGGCGGGGCCGGGGTGGCGGCGCCGGCCTGGATCTGCAGCTTGATGTAGCCGGAGACCTTCTTCTGCTTGGGGGGCATGCGGTGTTCCTACTTCCTGTCGTGGGCCGACGCCGTGGGCGATGACCCGGTTGCAGTGTGGTGCCGCCGGTGGGCGGCACCGGACCATCAGAGCTTTGCGACCTGATGGAAGCCGAGCTCGACCGGGGTCTCCCGGCCGAAGATGGAGACGAGGACCTTGAGCTTCTGGCTCTCCGGGATGATCTCGGAGATCGTCGCGGGCATCGTCTCGAAGGGACCGTCCATGACGGTGACGGACTCGCCGACCTCGAAGTCGACGTCGATCGGTGCGGCCGGCGAGGAGCCGGTCGACGCGGCGGCGCCCGACGGAGCGGCGGCAGCAGCCGGCTTCTCCAGGTCGGCCGGCTTGATCATCGTGTAGACCTCGTCGAGGCTCAGCGGCACCGGGTCGTGCGCGTTGCCGACGAATCCGGTGACGCCCGGGGTGTGCCGCACGGCGCCCCACGACTCGTCGGTGAGGTCCATGCGCACGAGCACGTAGCCGGGCATGCGCGGCTGCTTGCGCACCTTCTTCTGGCCGGACTTGATCTCGGTGACCTCGTCGATCGTGACGGCCACCTCGAAGATGTAGTCCTCCATGTCGAGGTTCGCGACACGGGTCTCGAGGTTGTGCTTCACGCGGTTCTCGTAGCCCGCGTAGGTGTGGATGACGTACCAGTCGCCGAACTTGGAGGCGAGGTCGTCCTTGAACGCCTGGACCGGGTCGGCCGCGTCCTCGGGGAGGACGTCGCCGTCCTCGTCGACGTCGGCGGCGAGCACCTGCTCCTCGTCGGACTGCTCGGAGGCGGCCTCCTCGAGGGCCTCGTCGGCCGCGCGGGCGTCGTCGGCCTCCTGGGACGAAGGGAGGTCAGCCGGCGGCTGGGCAGCGTGCTCGGCCTGCTCGGCGGCGATGACGCTCGACGTGCCCTCGTCCTGGGGCTCGGGGGTCTCGGCCTGCTCGGACATGACCTGTTTCCTCACTTCGACTTCGTACGACGGCGCGGGAGCGCCCGGACTGCGGCTGTGCGTGGCGGCGTCAGCCGCCGAACACCCAGAGCACGGCCTTGGTGAACACGAAGTCCAACCCGGAGACGATGAGCATCATGATCGCGACGAAGACGATGACCACGAGCGTGTAGTTGATCAGCTCGGACCTCGTCGGTCGGACGACCTTGCGGAGCTCGTCGAGCACCTGGGCGAGGAAGAGTCCGATCGACCCGAAGAAGCGAGAGATCGGGTTGCCACCCTTCGGGCCGCGCCGCGCGTTGGTCGGCTGCGCTCCGAGCTGGCTCACGTCGTCTCTTCTCTTCCGGGATCACCTGGGCTGCGCAACGGGATGTCGTGCAACGCAGGGCAGGAGGGACTCGAACCCCCAACCGCCGGTTTTGGAGACCGGTGCTCTACCAATTGAGCCACTGCCCTTCGGGAGACCGCGGTGGGGCCGGTCGCCCGGGTCTCCCCCGCCCTTCGTCTCCTGCACGTGGGCACGCCGGAGAGTCTGGTCGAAGTCAACCGAGGGACAACTGTACGACACTCGAGGGCCGGGTCGCGAACCGAGCCGCCCCACCCCGGTCGCGGTGGAGTCCGAGGGCGGGACCTCCCTTCGCCGACGGGGCCCGAGGTGGAAGACTGGCCGCGTGACCGAGCAGAGCAGCCGCCCCCTGTCCGACCTCTCCGTCGAGGAGCTCACCGCCCTCGCGACGACCGAGCGCGCAGCCCACGCGGCCCAGGCGGCCAAGGGCACCAAGCTCGACGTCACGCGCGGCAAGCCGAGCTCGGCCCAGCTGGACCTCTCCGACGACATGCTCTCGCTGCCGTCCGCCACCACCGACCGCGCCGGCACCGACGTGCGCAACTACGGCGGCCTGTCCGGTCTGGCCGAGCTGCGCGAGATGTTCGCCGAGCTGCTGTGGGTCGAGCCCGACCAGATCGTCGCCGGTGGCAACTCGTCGCTGACGATGATGCGCGACGTGCTCGTCGACCTGATGCTCTTCGGCGCGATCGACTCCCCGCGTCCGTGGGCGAAGGAGGATCAGGTCACCTTCATCTGCCCCGTCCCCGGCTACGACCGGCACTTCTCCCTCCTGGCCGACCTCGGCATCAAGATGGTCACCGTCCCGATGACCGACGACGGGCCCGACGCGGACGAGGTCGCCCGGCTCGCCGCCTCCGACCCCTCGATCAAGGGCATGTGGGTCGTGCCGACCTACGCCAACCCGACCGGCTCGATCGTCACCCAGGAGATCGCGAGCCGGCTGGCCGCGATGGAGACGGCCGCGCCGGACTTCAAGATCTTCTGGGACAACGCCTACGCGCTGCACCACCTCACCGAGGACGAGGCCAAGAGCGCCGACATCATCAGTCTCTGCTCTGGCGCCGGGCACCCGCACCGGACGGTCATGTTCGCCTCGACCTCCAAGATCACCTGGGCCGGCGCCGGCGTGGCCTTCCTCGCCTCGTCGGTCGAGCAGGTCGCCTGGTACCTCGAGCACCTGGGCAAGGGCTCGATCGGCCCGGACAAGGTCAACCAGCTGCGGCACGTCGAGTTCTTCGGCGACGCCGCCGGGGTGCGCGCCCACATGCGCAAGCACGCCGAGATCATCGCCCCCAAGTTCGCCGAAGTCGACCGCGTGCTCACCGAGCGGCTCGGTGGTCTGGGGGTCGCGACGTGGAACCGCCCGACGGGTGGCTACTTCGTCAACCTCGACGTCCTGCCGGGGACCGCCTCGCGGGTGGTCGCCCTCGCCAAGGAGGCCGGCCTGTCGCTGACGCCCGCCGGTGCCTCCTTCCCCCACGGCGAGGACCCGCAGGACACCAACATCCGGCTGGCCCCGACCATGCCGCCGATGTCCGAACTCACCGAGGCCATGGAGACGGTCGCCACGTGCGTGCTGATCGCCGCGGCCGAGCAGATGGGCGCCGCACCGACCAAGGAGTGACCAATGTCAGAGTCCGAGAACCTCGACACCGACCTGACCAGCTACAGCCTCGACGACGAGGACCAGCTGCAGCCCCAGGACAGCCTCGTGGGCGACGGGACCGGGGACGAGGACGCGCTCGACGCCGGCTACTCGCCCCCGGACTCCGCGCGGGGCTCCTACGCGCACGGCGTCACCGCCGCTGAGCAGCGCGAGGGCGAGACGATCGACCAGCGCCTCAAGCAGGAGGAGCCGGACCCCTCCTGGGAGGCCGAGGAGCAGGGCCGTCGGGGCGCCGACCGCATCGGTGGTGACGACCCCGACTCGATCGCCGCCGAGGACGACTGGATCGGTGACAGCGAGGTCGGCGACGCCCGGGCCGGCCGGCTCGTCTCCCCCGACGAGGGCAGCCACGAGGACCACGACGACCAGGCCTGGGGTCGCGACGTCGGGGTCGACGGTGGCGCCGCCTCCGCCGAGGAGGCCGCCGTGCACGTCATCGACGGCGACGCCCGCGACGAACCCGGACCACGCGCCTGAGCACCGCGGCGCGGGACCTGCGGGCCCTGCCCAAGGCCCACCTGCACCTGCACTTCACCGGGTCGATGCGTGTCGAGACGGTGCGCGACATGGCCGCCGGCCACGGGATGCGGCTGCCTGACTCCCTTCGCTCGGGGTATCCGCCGCGGCTGTCCGCTGCCGACGAGCGCGGATGGTTCCGCTTCCAACGGCTCTACGACGCCGCGCGCCACTGCGTGCGCGGGGAGGCGGACATGCGCCGCATCGTGCGCGAGGCCGCGCTCGACGACGGCGCCGAGGGCTCCCGCTGGCTGGAGATCCAGGTCGACCCGACGTCGTACGCCCCCTTCGTCGGGGGCATCACCCCGGCGATGGAGATCGTCCTCGACGAGGCCCGCTCGGTGAACTCCACGGCCGACGAGACCGGGTCGGCCCGGGTCGGCGTGCTCATGGCCGCCAGCCGCATCCGGCACCCCCTCGAGGCACGCACGCTCGCCCGTCTCGCGGCCCGCTACGCCGGGCGAGGGGCCGACGGCGTCCTCGGCTTCGGCCTGTCCAACGACGAGCGAAGGGGGTCCACCCCCGACTTCGAGCCCGCCTTCCGCATCGCGGACCGGGCCGGGCTGGCGCTCGTGCCGCACGCGGGCGAGCTGCTGGGTCCCGACGCGGTGGCCGAGACCCTCGAGACCCTCCACCCGGACCGACTCGGGCACGGGGTGCGCGCCGCGGAGGACCCCCACCTGCTCGAGCGGATCGTCGCGGACGGCGTCGCCCTCGAGGTGTGCCCCGGCTCCAATGTCTCGCTCGGCGTCTACCGCGAGGCACCCGACGTGCCTCTCGGCTCGCTGCTCGACGCGGGCGCGACGATCGCCCTGGGGGCCGACGACCCGCTGCTCTTCGACTCGCGGCTGCTCGACCAGTACGAGAGCGCCCGCACCGTCCACGGCCTGGACGACACCCAGCTCGCGGAGCTGGCGCGCGGCTCCTTCCGGGCCAGCCGGGCGCCGCGCGAGGTCGTCGAGCGGGCGATGACGGACATCGACGACTGGCTCGCCTCGCCTGCCTGAGGGACTCCGCGTTGCCCTACGGCAATGCAGTCTCTTGACGTCGAGCGTTTGCATTTCCCCGGGCAAATGCAACCTCTTGACGTCGAGGGTTTGCATTTCCCGGGGGGGAGATGCGCGGTCGGGTCTAGAGCGAGTGACCGACGAAGACCGGCTCGTTGACGAGCGTCACGCCGAAGGCGGCCTGCACGCCGTCACGCACCTCACGCGCGAGGTCGGCGACGTCGGCGGCCGTCGCCTCGCCCCGGTTGGTGATCGCCAGCGTGTGCTTGGTCGACAGCGCCGCCGGGCCGGGCATGCGGTGCCCCTTGCCGAAGCCGGCCTTGTCGATGAGCCAGGCCGCGCTCGTCTTGACGCTGCCCTCCCCCGCGGGGAAGACCGGGGGCACCGGCCCCTCCGGGCCGAGCCGCTCGGCGGCACGGGCCACCAGGGCGTCCATCTGCCCGGTCGGCAGGATCGGGTTGGTGAAGAAGGACCCGCAGCTCCACGTGTCGTGGTCGCCCTCGTCGAGCACCATGCCGCGGTTGCCGCGCTGCACGAGCACGGCCTCGCGGGCGGCGGCGAGCGGGACCCGCTCCCCCAGCTCGACGCCGAGCTGGCGAGCCAGGTCGGCATAGGCCACCGGGGCCGAGAGCCCACCGAGGCCGAGCGCGAAGGTGACGTCGAGGACGACGTAGCGCCCCGTCTCCTTGAAGACGGAGTGGCGGTAGGTGAACGCGCACTGCTCGGCGTCGAAGGTCACGTCGCGCCGCTCCTCGCGGTCCCAGGCGCGCACGCGGGTGATCGTCTGGGCGACCTCCTGGCCGTAGGCCCCGACGTTTTGCACGGGCGTCGCCCCGGCGAGACCGGGGATGCCGGAGAGGGCCTCGATGCCCGACCATCCCTCGGCGACGGCCCGGGCGACGACCTCGTCCCAGACCTCGCCCGCGGCAACGGTGACGAGGACCCGGTCCGCGTCCCGGGACTCGACGTGCACCCCCTTCGTCGCGATGCGCACGACGGTGCCGCGGAAGCCCTCGTCCGCGATGACGAGGTTGGACCCACCGGACAGCAGGAGAAGGGGGGTCCCCGCCTCGTCCGCAGCCCGCACCGCGGCGATGACCTCGTCAGCGGTCTCGGCGGTGACGAGCGTGTCGGCCGGCCCGCCGACCCGCATGGTCGTGAGCGGCGCCAGCGGGGCGCCGTGCTCGGTGCGGCCCATCAGCCGAGCTGGACGACGGCGCGGCAGCGGCCGAGCACCTTGTCGTCGCCGCAGGTGACGGTCAGCTCGACCGTGGCCTGCCGGTTCGCCTCGTCGAGCGAGCGGACCACGCCCGCGACGTCGATGCTCGTGCCGCCGTCGTGGGGCACGGGCACCGGCTTGGTGAAGCGGGTGCCGTAGTCGACGATGCGGCCGGCGTCACCGACCCAGTCGCTGACGACCTGCACGGCGGCGCCCATCGTCCACATGCCGTGGGCGATGACGTCGGGCAGGCCGACGGCCTGGGCGGTCCGCTCGTCCCAGTGGATGACGTTGCGGTCGCCGGAGGCGCCGGCGTAGTGCACGAGGTGGGCCCGGGTGACGGGGATCGAGCGGGGCGGGAGGGACTCCCCTTCGCTCACCTCGGAGAACTGGCGCACGGTCTGCTGGCTCATCGTCACTCTCCTCCTCGCACGACGATCGTCGACAGGCTGGTCGCCACCGGCGCGTCGTCGGCGTCGATGATCTCGCTGCGCATCGTCACCATCTGGTGGCCGCCGGCCGCGCGGATGGCGTCGATGTGCAGGACGCCGCGCAGCTCGTCGCCGGCGACGATCGGGCGGTGGTGCGTGAAGCGCTGCTCGCCGTGGACCACTCGGGAGTAGTCGACGCCGGCGCCGGGGTCGGCGACGAACTGCCGGTCGGTGCGCTGCCCGGGGATGACCGCGAAGGTCGGCGGGGCGACGAGGTCGGCGTAGCCGGCGGCGCGGGCGGCCTCGACGTCGTGGTGGACCGGGTCCACCGCGCCGACCGCCTCGGCGAAGTCACGGATGTGCTCGCGCCCGACCTGGAAGGGGGGTGTGGGGTCGTAGGTGCGACCCAGGTAGTCCTCGTTCACGGCCATGCGGGCAGTCTAGGCGGCCGCCCCGGGCACGACGATGCGGCCGCCGAGCAGGTGCTCGACGGCCGCATCGTGGTGGTGCGAGGTGCTGGGCTCAGCGGGTCTCGCGGTGCGGCGTGTGCTTGCGGCACCGCGAGCAGAACTTCGCGAGCTCCATGCGGTCGGGGTTGTTGCGGCGGTTCTTCTTGGTGATGTAGTTCCGCTCCTTGCACTCCGTGCACGCCAGGGTGATCTTGGGGCGGACGTCGGCGCTCTTGGATGCCACGGTAAGAACCTGCTCTCAGACACTTCGGGTGGTACTCGCCTGCGCCGGTCTGCGCTGGGCGGGAGGTGCATGTGGTGCTGCGACCGGACGGTGCAACACGGCGACGCACAAGAATAGTCCACGGGCGACAGCCACCGGAAATCGATGGTCGCTCGCACCCGTGGTGCTGCGTAGCGGGAGCGGGGCTCGATCCCGCGACCTCACGATTATGAGTCGTGCGCTCTAACCAGCTGAGCTACCCCGCCTTGGCGGTCGACCTGCGCACGTGGCGCGGGCCGGACCCGAGCCCCCTGTCGGAATCGAACCGACGACCTTTTCCTTACCATGGAAACGCTCTGCCGACTGAGCTAAGGGGGCGGGAACCCTCCGGACCGAAGCGATCCGGTGGACAACCTCGGGAGAGATTACACGGCAGATGCCGTGGACATGAAATCGGGGACCGAACCGCCTGCGGCCCGGCCCCCGATCACCCGTCGGTGCGGGTCACTCAGTGCGTGCCGACCTGCCAGATCGTCGTCGTGCCGGAGACCTCGTTGCCCACGATGAGCAGCGGGGAGCCGGTCGGCGAGTCACCCTTGGACACGAAGTGCAGGCCCTCCGGACCCAGGTCGCCGGCCGTGCCGGCCTCCGGGTCACCGTCGACAACTCGGTTGTGGGTGTAGTCGACGATCGTGGGCGCGTGCGGGTCGGTCACGTCGATCGTGATGATGCCGCTCGTGCGCTCGAGGCCGACGAAGGCGAGAGTGCGTCCGTCGACCCGACCGATCTCGACCCCCTCGGGCTCCGGGCCCTTGTTGTCGCTGCGGTCGTCGGCGCCGTTCTCGGCGTTGTCGGCGTTGAACAGCTCGGGCGCCTGCTCGGCGACGATCTGCTCGAAGGAGTCGCCGGAGTCCCACACGAGCTCACCCGTGGCGGCGTCCCGGATGGTGACCGAGCGCCCGCCGAAGGAGTGCAGCTCGGTGTAGCCGTTCTCGCCCTTGGGCGAGGTGGAGGTGATCTTCAGCTTGCCGAGGTTCTCGTTCTCCTGCAGTTCCTCGGCGTTGGGGAAGACCTCGGGGTCGAGCTCGACGTCGCCGACCTCGAGCTCCTCCTCGAAGCCGTCGTACTCACGGGCGTCACCCTCGTTGGCCGTGATGAGGTACTCGCTGCCGCCGGTGCGGAAGGACTCGACACCGTCGGGCATGTACACGCCCTTGACCGGCCAGGTGGCGATGTTGACGGCGTCGTCCTTGTTGGACGCGTCCAGCCCGAAGCCCGCCACGGAGTGGTCCTTGGTGCCCAGGGCGTCGATGTCGGTGACCGTGGCGCTGGCCAGCTCGACGGTGGCGATCGCGTTGTTCTCCTGCAGGGTCACCCAGGCGGTGCGGCCGTTGCCGCTGATCGTCACGTACTCGGGCTCGAGGTCCTGCGCGACGGTGGCACCGGGGCCGAAGATGCGCACGCCCGCTGCGCGCAGCTCGTCGGCCTTGCCGTTCCACGCGGTGAAGTCCGCGGTGCGCACGGTGCCCTTCTTCACGTCGATGACCGAGACGCTGCCCTCGGGGTCGACCTGGCCCGCCTCGTAGCCCTCCGGCTCCCCCTCGTTGGCCACGACGGCGTACCGGCCGTTGTCGCTCAGGGCGACCATGTCGGGCAGCGCGCCCGCGGTGACGGTGCGGGTCGCCTCGAGGGTGCGGGCGTCGAAGAAGGAGACGGAGCCCGGCTGCTGCTTGTCGTCGGCCTGCTGCGCGACGGCGACGACGCCCTTGGCCACGGCGACGCTGTTGGCGCCGGGGGTCTCGAGGGTGTCGACCTTGGTCGGCGCGCTCGGGTCGGAGATGTCGAGCACGTCGACGGTCCCGGCGAGGGCGTTGACGACGAAGGCGCGCTGGGTGCCCGGGTCGTGGGCGACGATCTCGGCGGCGCCCTCGTCGAAGGCGCCGGCGGAGTAGGTGCCGAGCGGGCTCAGCGTGACGTCGTCGGTGGGGGCGGCGGCGGCCAGCCCGGCTCCGAGCGGAGCGACGAGGGCGGCGGACAGGGCGAGGGTGAGGGCAGCGCGACGGGGGCGCGTGACAGGGGTGTGCATGCCCGGAACCTAGGCAGCGCGCCCGCCAACCCCGGCGACGTCCGGGTGAACGACGCCTTAATCGTCGGCGACGAGTTCCTCCAGAGATGGCCTGAGGGCGTCGGGCACGGCCGTCGGGCGCCGGGTGACGGCATCGACGAAGACGTGTGCAGAGGTCGCGAGCGCGACGAGCGCTCCGTCGCTCTGCCGCACGAGCGCGCACTCCCAGCGCACGCTCGACCGGCCGACCGACAGCGCCCGCAGGCCGACCTCGAAGGCGTCCGGGTAGGAGATCTCGGCGAGGTAGCGGCAGCCGGTCTCGGGGATGAGGTTGATCGTGTCGCCACCCTGCGCGACGTCGAAGTCGTGCGCCTTGAGCCAGTTGTTGATCGTCGTGTCCATCACCGAGTAGTGCACGGCGTTGTTGACGTGGCCGAACTGGTCGTTGTCGCTCCAGCGCGTCGGGACGGTCACCCAGTGCGGGTAGCGGGCGCGGTCGAAGATCTCACTCACGTGGGCCATCCTCCACCGGCATCCCGTCCGCCCGCCACAGACCCGACGAGCCGCGTCGGTGGCTGTCGAGCAGGTGGGTGTCGACCATGCCGACCGCCTCCATGAGCGCGAAGGCGGTCGTCGGTCCGACGAAGGCGAACCCGCGCCGCTTGAGCTCGCGGGCCAGGGCCCGCGACTCGTCCGAGGTCGTCGGGACGTCCGCCATCGTCCGCGGCGTCGGGGTGCGGTCCGGCCGGTACGACCAGATGAGCTGCGGCAGACCTCCTTCGTCGCGAAGGGAGATCGTCGCGCCGGCATTGCGGATCGTCGCCTCGATCTTGGCGCGGTTGCGCACGATCCCCGCGTCCTGCATGAGGCGGGCGACCTCCCCTTCGCCATAGGTCGCGACGACGTCCGGGTCGAAGCCGGCGAAGGCCGCACGGAAGGCCTCGCGCTTGGCGAGGATCGTCGCCCACGACAACCCGGACTGGAAGGCCTCGAGGCTCAGCCGCTCGAAGAGCCCGCGCTCGTCGCGCACGGGCATGCCCCACTCGGTGTCGTAGTAGCTGCGCAGCAGCTCACCGTGGGCGCCGCGCCCGTCCGCCCACGCCGGCCGCGCCAGCCCGTCCTCTCCGACCACCACGTCCATGCGGGCATCGTGCCACCCGGCACCGACGACCCATCCGCACCGGGCGCGCGCGACGAACTCCCAGCAACGGTCCGAGCCGTCGGGCCGACGACAAGGGAGTCCGCCATGAAGTTCCGTCTCGTCACCGCGGCCGCGGCCGTCACCGCCTCGACCTTCGCAGCGTCCGGCGCAGCCTTCGCCGCCCACGACACCAACCCCTCGGACCGGGTCGACAGCTACGCCTACGCCCTGACCGCCGTCCAGTCCTCGAGCGTCCCCAACGCCGCGGCGAGCGGCACCACCCGGATCACGACGCTGCCCAACGGCAAGATCCGGGTCCAGGTCACCGCTGACGGGCTGGCTCCCGGCCTCCCCCACGCCATGCACCTGCACGGCGTCGACGGGGCGGCGACCGACAACGGGTGCCCCGGGCCGGGCGCCGACACCGACGGGGACGGCTTCGTGTCCGTGCCCGAGGGGGGACCGTTCTACGGCGGCATCCTCACCTCGCTGACGACGACGGGTGACACCACCGCCTCGAGCGCACTGGCGCTGGATCGCTACGCCGTCGCGGACGAGACCGGTCACCTGAGCTACAGCCGCACCTTCCGCAACGACTCCGGGCTGGCCAATGCCGACACCGTCCAGGTGGTCGTGCACGGCGTCGACGTCGACGGTGACGGCACCTACAGCCTCACCGACGCCGGTGAGGCCCCGCTCGTGCCCGGCTCCGGCATCCCCTTCTCCGCGACCATGCCCGCGCTGTGCGGAGGGATCGCCAACTGACCACGGCACCCTCCGGTGACGCCACCGGAGACGGCGAAGGCCCCCGGGAGCACTCCCGAGGGCCTTCGTGCACTGCTGGTGGCAGGTGAAGGATTCGAACCTTCGTAGGGATAACCCGACGGATTTACAGTCCGTTTCCATTGGCCGCTCGGACAACCTGCCGTGTGCGTCTGGAAGGATAGCAAGCCGACCGCCCATCAACGCAATTCCGGCACCAGGAGAGCGCACACCATGGCCACCAGCAGCTTCGACATCGTCAGCAAGGTCGACCGCCAGGAGGTCGACAACGCCCTCAACCAGGCGGCGAAGGAGGTCTCGCAGCGCTACGACTTCAAGGGTGTCGGCGCCTCCATCGAGTGGAGCGGCGACAACGTCGTCATCAAGGCCAACAGTGCCGACCGCGTGCTCGCCGTCCTCGACGTCTTCGAGTCCAAGCTCGTGCGCCGCGGCGTCTCGCTGAAGAACATCGACTTCGGCGACAAGGAGCCACAGGCCTCCGGCAAGGAGTACGTCCTCTCGGGCCCGACCAAGGAGGGCATCGACCAGGACAACGCGAAGAAGATCTCCAAGATCATCCGCGACGAGGGCCCCAAGGGCATCAAGCCGCAGATCCAGGGCGACGAGCTGCGCGTCACCGGCAAGTCCCGCGACGAGCTGCAGGAGGTCATCGCCCTGCTCAAGGGCAAGGACCTGGACGTCGCGCTGCAGTTCACCAACTACCGCTGACGAAGGGGGCGACGCGCCCCCCTTCGTCCTCCTCGGGCACGGCAGAGCCGGCTGTGACGACCACGCGTCGTCACGGCCGGCTCCGTCGTCCACGGGTCAGAGGGCGACCGGGACCGCCTCGTCCGGCTCCTTCGCGGAGGCGGTGCGGTCGTGCCGGGCGAGCAGGACGCCGAGCAGCGGCACGCACAGCAGGCCGATGGCGGTCGCGGCGACGAGGACCCACAGGCCCGAGGACGGCGAGCCGGTCGCCGTCTCCGCCAGCCCGAAGCCGTACGGGCCGACGAAGGCACCCGTGAGCCCGATGGTGTTGACGAAGGCCAGTCCGGCCGCCGCGGCGACCCCGCCGAGGCGGGCCATGAGCACCGACCAGTAGAGCGGTTGGACGCCGACGATGAAGAGCATCGTCGCGCTGAGGATGATCATCTTGGCCACCGGGTGGCCCACCGAGATGAAGGCCAGGGCGAAGACGATCGCGGCGGCGGTGGTGATGCCGATGAGGCGCACCTCGGAGCCGGGCGAGCGCTTGAGGATCCGTGGGATGACGAGCACACCGATGACCGCACCGATCCCGACGACACCGGAGATCAGGCCGATCATGAAGCTGTCGGTCACGTTCATCGCCTCGACGATCGACGGGACGAAGAAGACGACGCCGTAGGTCGCGATCTGGTTCATGAAGTAGATCGCGGCGATCGTCAGCAGGAAGGGCTTGGACATCGCGTTGCGGATGATCGCGCCCGGGCGGGTCTCCTCCGGCTCGAGCCAGCTCGCCGTGGCCGGCGAGTTGGGCAGGGCGAAGAAGATGTAGATGCCGAGCAGGACCGTGGGGATGCCCTCGAGGACGAAGAGCCACTGCCAGCCGTGCAGTCCGGCGATGCCGTCCATCTTCATCAGCGCGCCACCGATGGGGTTGGCGACGATGAAGGCCACCGACGAGGCGGTGAGGATCAGTCCGACGACGGTCGCGCGGTCCTTCTGCGCGAACCAGGTCGTGATGAGGTACATGATCCCCGGGTAGAGGCCGGCCTCGGCGGCACCCAGGAGCAGCCGCAGGATGTAGAAGACCGTCGGGCTGGAGATGAACATCATCGCCATCGTGATCAGGCCCCACGTGACCGCGATGCGGCTGATCCAGACCTTGGCTCCGACGCGGTGGAGGATGAGGTTGCTCGGCACCTCGAGCACGGCGTAGGTGATGAAGAACAGACCTGCGCCCAAGCCGTAGGCCGCGGCGTCGATGCCCGCGTCGACCTCGAGCGAGGTCTTGGCCAGACCGACATTGGTGCGGTCGACGAAGGCCATGAAGTACGCGGCCATGAGCAGCGGGACCAGGCGCACGAAGGCCTTCTTGGTCGCCCGGGCGTGCACGAGGTCCGACGTCGTTGTCGGAGAGGTCATGTGAACTCCTGTACTTGAAGGATGATTCAGGTGTATTTGAACTGTGATTCAGGTCTGTGTCAAGGGTCACCCGCGCTTACTGGACGGTCACGAGTGACGCGGGCGGATGGGCCCGCGCGCGGCCGGTTCGGCGCCGGGCGCCGGCGCCGGGCACGCCGCCCGGGCGGGCCGGGTGTCAGCCGCGCGCGGCGGCGACCTGCTGCGCCCGCGGGAGCAGCTCGGCCTTGCGGATCTTGCCCGTGTCGGTCATGGGGAAATCCGTGACGACCTCGACGAGCGGCACCTTGTAGCCGGCCATCTGCTCGCGCGCCCAGCCCTCGAGCTCGGCCGCGGAGACGTCGGCGGCACGCAGGCCGACGAAGGCGACCGGCCGCTGGCCCGTCTCCTCGTCCTCGGCGGGCACCACTGCGACAGAAGCAACCTCGGGATGCCCGGAGAGGATCATCTCCACCTCTGTGGGGAAGACGCTCATCCCCTTGACCTTGATCATGTCCTTGCTGCGGGCCAGGTAGTGCAGGCAGCCGTCCTCGTCGAGGTAGCCGGTGTCCCCCGTGTGCAGCCATCCGTCGCGCAGCTGCTCGGCACTGGCCTCGGGGTTGCGCCAGTAGCCGGTCATGATCGACGGGCTGCGCAGGAGGATCTCGCCGGACTCGCCGAAGTCCATCGGCGCGCCGGTCACCGGGTCGACGACCACGACGTCCGTCCCGGGCACGGGCAGCCCGCAGAAGACCGGTTCGGTCAGCAGGTCGTGGTCGTCCTCGTGCAGGCCGAAGGGGACGACGTCGACCGTGTGGCTCTCGGTCATCCCGTACGAGCCCTCGCGCAGGATCGACCCGGGCCCCACGACCTGCGACCACTGCCGTCGCACCTCGGGCGTGAGCTTGCGGATGAAGGACATCGCCATCGGCGCGGTGAAGGAGGACAGGTCGCGCTCCTCGATGCCGGGCAGCGCAAGGATGTCGAGATAGCTCTCGACGGTCGCAGCGGTCAGCGTGACGCGGTGTCGCTCGACGAGGTCGACGACGTCCGCGGCGTCCCAGCGCTCGAGCAGGACCGTGGTCCCGCCCATGACGAGCGGGATGAGGATGCCCAGGTCCTCCCCCGCGATCCAGAAGACCGGGATGAAGCACAGCGAGACGATCTCCTCGCCCGCCAGGCCGTTGGCCCCGGCCCCGCTCACGGCCGTGTAGACCATGTGCCGCTGCGTGTGCTCGCACCCCTTGGGCAGCCCGGTCGTCCCGCCGGTGTAGTTGAGCGCCGCGAGCGCGTCGAGGTCGCGGGCCGGCTCGGCGAGGGGCTCTGCGGTCACCGTGTCGGACCACCGCACCACCTCGACGCCCTCGACGGACGGAAGGGGGTCCCCCTCACCTGCGAGGACGACGACCGTGCGCACCTGCGTCTGCGCCGCGGCGGTGCAGAGCCGCTCGGCGAGCGCGGCGCTCGTGACGACGACGCTCGCTCCCGAGTCGTCGAGCTCGTGGACGAGCTCGGCGTGCTGGAACATCGGGTTGACCGGGACGTGCACGCATCCGGCGCGCAGGGTGCCGAGGAAGGCGATGACGAACTCGGGCACGTTGCCCAGGTGGACGCCGACGCGCTCACCGGGGGCCACCCCCTTCGACCGCAGCCATCCGGCCCACCGGGCGTGCCGGTCCGCCAGTGCGCGGTAGTCGATCGTGACGTCGTCGTGGACCACGGCGGCGTGGTCGGGCCGGCGCTGCGCCCATGCGTCAACGTACTCGGGCACGGTGAGCTCACCGAGCGGGTGCACGACCTCGCGGGGCACCCCGGCAGGGCGCACCCGCTCCTGACGTCGACGGATCTCGGCGAGGTGGTCGGTGAGGTCCATGTGTGCTCCTTGCATCACCAGGTGTCGATGTAGCGGGTCGTCGAACCGCCGACCGGCGGCGTGGACATGGCGGTGAGGATCCACCGCCGGGTGTCCACGGGGTCGATGACGTCGTCGAGCTCGACGACGGCGGCCGCGTTGACCGCCCGCCCGCGCTCGTAGAGGTCGTCGAGCAGTCGCTGCTCGAGGGCGCGACGCTCCGTGGGGTCCTCCACCGCGTCGAGCTCGCGCCGGTAACCCAGGCGCACGGCTCCCTCGAGGCCCATCCCCCCGACCTCGCCCGTGGGCCAGGCGAGCGTCGCCGCCGGCCGGTGGAAGCTGCCGCCCGCCATCGCCTGCGCCCCGAGCCCGTAGGCCTTGCGCAGGACGACCGTCACCATCGGCACGCGCAGGTGCGCACCGATGACGAAGAGCCGGGCGAAGTGGCGCACGGTCGCGGTGCGCTCGTGGTCGGGCCCGACCATGAATCCCGGTGTGTCGCACAGGGACACGACGGGCAGTCCGTGCGCGTCGCACAGCTGGAGGAAGCGCGCCAGCTTGTCGGCAGCCGGGGTGTCGATCGCGCCACCGAGGTGCCGCGGGTTGTTGGCGACCAGGCCCATCGGGCGGCCCTCGATGCGCACGAGTGCGGTGATGACGCCGGGGGCGAAGCCGGAGCGCAGCTCGAGCACCGAGCCCTCGTCGGCGAGCGCGTCGATGGCCGCGCGCACGTCGTAGGCACGCACCCTGTTCTCCGGGACGACGTGCCGCAGCCGCCGCTGGTCGCCGGCGGTCCACTCGTCGACGGATCCGCTGAAGTAGCCCAGGTAGCGCCGGGCAACGTCGACCGCCTCGGCCTCGTCGTCGACGACGACGTCGACGACGCCGTTGCTGCCCTGCACCTCGATCGGGCCGACCTCCTCAGGGGCGAAGACGCCCAGGCCGCCGCCCTCGATCATCGCTGGCCCGCCCATGCCGATCGTCGAGTCGCGGGTGGCGATGATGACGTCGCAGCACCCCAGGAGCGCGGCGTTGCCGGCGAAGCACCGGCCGGCCGCGATACCGACGCTCGGCACGAGTCCGCTCAGCCGACCCATCGTCGCGAAGGTCGGCACGTCGAGGCCGCTGGCGACCGTGGTGTCGGTGTCGCCGGGGCGACCTCCGCCCCCTTCGGCGAAGAGGACGACCGGGAGGCGCTGCTGCTCGGCGATCTCGAGGATGCGGTCGGTCTTCTTGTGGTTGAGGTAGCCCTGCGTACCCGCGAGGACCGTGTAGTCGTAGGCGAGGACGGCACAGCGGGTGTCGGCCACGGCCCCGATGCCGGTGACGATGCCGTCCGCCGGGGTGCTCGCGATGAGCTCCTCCTCGCTGCGCCGGGCCCGCTGCGCGGCCACCGCGAGACCGCCGTACTCGACGAAGGTGTCCTCGTCGAGCAGGTCCGCGATGTTTTCCCTCGCCGTGTGCTGTCCCCGCGCGTGCCGCTTGGCGACGGCCTGCGGCCGCGCCTCGTCCAGCCGGCGGTCGCGTCGCTCGCGCAGCCGGGTCAGGTCGGCCCGCTCGGCGTCGAGGTCGGGGCCGTCGTCGACCGGACCGGTGTCCTCCTGCCCGGACGAAGGGAGCAGCCGCACGAGCAGGTCGTCGGGCGCGGTCGTCACCCCGGGCCGGGTGCGCACGGACGTGACCGTGCCGGAGACGGGGGCGGGCACGAGGTGCTCCATCTTCATGGCCTCGACGACGACGAGCGGGGTGCCGGCGGCGACCTGCTGGCCCTCCTCGACGAGCACCGCGACGACGGTGCCGGCCAGCTCGGCCCGCACCTCCCCGTCGGCGCCCTCGGTGCCGTGCTGGGCCTGCGCGATCCCGGCGCCGGCGAACCACTGGGTCGTCAGCTCCCACGCCGCGACGTCGTCGTGGGCGAGCAGCTCGCGCAGCAACGGGAGGTTGGTCTCGACGCCGCCGACCGCGCACTCCGCGAGTGCCTGGCGGGCCTTGCCCAGGGCACCGGTGAGGCCGCCGTGGCTGTGGGTGACCACCTTGGCCACGAGGGAGTCGAAGGAGCCGTCGACCCGGGTGCCCTCGACGAGGTGGGTGTCGACGCGCACGCCGGGGCCGGTCGGCAGCGCGAGGCCGGTGACGACGCCGTGGGCCGGCAGCGCCTCGCCCGTGCTGCCGACGCGCTCGGCCGCGACGCGCAGCTCGATCGCCGTGCCGGTCACGGTCGGTGGCGCGGCCAGGCCGAGGTCGGCGAGGGTCTCCCCCGCCGCCAGGCGCAGCTGGGTGAGCACGAGGTCGACACCCGTCACGAGCTCGGTCACGGGGTGCTCGACCTGCAGGCGCGGGTTGACCTCGATGAACCACCAGCGGGTCGGGTCGTCGGCGTCGAGGAGGAACTCGACGGTGGCGAGGCCGCGGTAGCCGCGCCCGGTGAGCAGGCGGACCGCCGCCTGGTGCAGGTCGGCGCGCACCGCGTCCGGCAGCCGCGGGGCCGGGGCGACCTCGACGACCTTCTGGAAGCGGCGCTGCAGGGTGCAGTCGCGCTCACCGAGGTGGGCGACGCCCCCTTCGCCGTCCGCGACGACCTGGACCTCGACGTGCCGGGCCCGCTCGACGTACAGCTCGGCGAAGAGGTCACCGGAGCCGAAGCTGCGCTCGGCCTCGGAGCGGGCTCGCTCCCACGCCTCGTCGACCGACGTGCCGGCGGGGACCGCGCGCATCCCGCGTCCGCCACCGCCGGCCGCTGCCTTGATCATCACGCCCGCCGGGCGCTGCTGCTCCGCGAAGTCCGCGACCTGCGCCGCCGAGACCCCGACCGGGGTCGCGGGCAGGACGGGCACGCCGGACTGCTCCGCCGCGGCCCGAGCGCTGCCCTTGTCGCCGAAGAGCTCCAACAGCTCCGCGTCCGGACCGACGAAGGTCACCCCGGCGTCGGCACAGGCCCGGGCCAGCTGCGGGCTCTCGCTGAGGAACCCGTAGCCCGGGTGCAGCAGCGTGCACCCGTGCTCGAGCGCCCCGGCGACGAGCGCGGCGGCGTCGAGGTAGGCCGCCGCCCCGTCCCCGGGGAGCTCGTGGACCCCGGTCGCCAGGCGCGCGGCGAGCGAGTCCGCCTCGGCGCGGGTGACGGCCACGACGACGTCGAGACCGGCCTCCCGGGCCGCCCGGACGACCCGGACGGCGATCTCTCCGCGGTTGGCGACGAAGACGGACCCGCTCACTCTGTGCTCCTGGCTCGGGGGGTGATCAGAAGATCTCGAACAGACCGGCGGCACCCATGCCGCCGCCGACGCACATCGTCACGACGCCGTACTTCGCGCCGCGGCGCCGACCCTCGATGAGCACGTGCCCGGCCATGCGCGCACCACTCATGCCGTAGGGGTGGCCGATCGAGATGGCACCACCGTTGACGTTGTACTTCGCGGGATCGATGCCGAGGGTGTCGCGGCAGTACAGGGCCTGCACGGCGAAGGCCTCGTTGAGCTCCCACAGGTCGATGTCGTCGACGGTCAGGCCGTGCTGCTTGAGCAGCTTCGGTACGGCGAAGACGGGCCCGATGCCCATCTCGTCCGGCTCGCACCCGGCGACCGCCATCCCGCGGAAGGCACCGAGCGGCTCCAGCCCGCGGCGGGAGGCCTCGGCGGCCTCCATGACGACCGCGGCGGAGGCACCGTCGGACAGCTGCGAGGCGTTGCCCGCGGTGATCGAGAACCCCTCCGTGCCGTCCTTGGCGAGCACCGGGCCCAGCGTGCGCAGGTCCTCGATGGTCGTGCCGGGACGGTTGCCCTCGTCCTTGGCCAGGGTGACCTCCTGCGAGCCGACCTCGCCGGTGGCCTTGTCCTTGGTGAGCATCGTCGTGGGCAGCGGGACGATCTCGTCGTCGAAGGCACCGGCCTCCTGCGCGGCGGCCGTGCGCTGCTGGGACTGCAGGGCGTACTCGTCCTGCGCGTCCCGGCTGATGCCATAGCGCTGGGCCACGACCTCGGCCGTCTCGAGCATCGACATGTACGTCGCCGGGACGTGCTCGACGAGCCACGGGTCCTGGGCGCGGTAGGTGTTCATGTGCTCGTTCTGCACGAGCGAGATCGAGTCGACGCCGCCGCCGACGGCGACGTCCTGACCGTCGAGGACGACCTGCTTGGACGCGGTCGCGATGGCCATGAGGCCACTGGCGCACTGCCGGTCGACGGACATGCCGGCGACCGTCACGGGCAGGCCGGCGCGCAGGGCGGCCTGGCGGCCGATGTTCATCGCGGTCGAGCCCTGCTGCATGGCGGCGCCGATGACGACGTCCTCGATGCGCTCGCCCTCGACGCCGGCGCGCTCGACGGCGTGCCGCACGGCGTGCCCGATGAGCTCCTGGGCCTGGGTGTCGTTGAAGGCGCCGCGGTAGGCGCGGCCGATCGGGGTACGTGCGGTGGAGACGATGACTGCTTCGCGCATGGTCACTCCTGGTGGGTCGAAGGGGGTGGGTCGGGTGGGGTCAGGCCACGGGCAGGTCGACGAGGGCGGCGAGGTCGCTGCGGTGCCGCTCGGGGGTGCCGAGGGCGAGCTGGTCGGCCTTGGCCCGCTTGAGCCGGGTGTGCACGCGGTGCTCCCACGTCATGCCGATGCCGCCGTGCAGCTGCAGGGCCTCCTCGGCCGCGTGGACCGCGGCGTCGGAGCAGTACGAGCCCGCGGTCGCCTGGGCGATCCGCTGCTCGAGCTCTGCCCCACCGTCGGCGAGCACACCCGCCGCCTGACGGGCGGTGGCCTGGGTGCCGACGAGCAGCAGGTACAGGTCGGCGAGCCGGTGCTTGATCGCCTGGAAGGAGCCGATCGGCCGGGCGAACTGCACTCGGGTCTTCGCGTACTCCACGGTCGTCTCGAGGCACCACTGGGCCAGGCCCAGCTGCTCGGACGCGAGCAGCGCGACACCGGCGGCGAGCGCCGCGTCGACGGCCTCGTCCGCAGCCTGTCCGGAGGCGACCTCGCTCCCCTGCCCGGCGACCGTCACCCGCGCGAGCGGTCGGGTCATGTCGAGCGAGGTGATCGGCTCCAGCTCGACCTCGTCGCGACCGAGGGCACGAAGGGAGGTCACGCCCCCTTCGCCCGTGGTCGGCACGAGGAAGACGTCGGCCCCGAGGGCACCGGCGACCGGCTCGGCCGTGCCCTGCACCGGCGTCCACGCGCCACGGCGCGCGGTCCAGGGCAGGACGAGGACGGCGGTGCGCTCGCCAGCGGCGAGCTGCGGCAGCAGCTCCTCGTCACCGGCGGCCAGCAGCGCGCTCGTGGCGATGACGGCACTGGTGAGGAAGGGCACCGGCGCGACCGCGCGGCCGAGCTCCTCGAGGACGACGGCCGCCTCGCGTGGGCCGGCGCCGACCCCGCCGAGGGACTCGGGCACGAGCAGACCGGCGAGGCCGAGCTGCTCGGCGAGCTCGCGCCACAGGCCGCTCACGTCGGTGTCGGGCTCGTCGGCCAGCCGGGCGGGCAGGTCCTCGTCGAGCGAGCGGGCCAGGGTCGAGCGGACGCTGGAGCGCAGCGACTCCTCGACATCGGTGTAGAGCAGGTCGGTCATCGCGGCACGTCCTTGAAGGGAATGCCCTTGTCGGGGCGGTGGTCCGGGGGCAGGCCGAGCACCCGCTCGGCGATGACATTGCGCATGATCTCGCTCGTGCCCCCCTCGATCGAGTTGCCCTTGGCCCGCAGGTAGCGGTAGCCGGGGCCGTGCCCGAGGAAGGAGCCGCCCTCGGGTCGCACCATCGTCCAGTCGTGGTAGGTCAGGCCCTCCTCGGGCGCCAGCTCGAGGGCGAAGCCGCTCACCTGCTGCGCCTGGTGGGCAAAGGCGAGCTTCATCGCCGAACTCTCGGGGCCGGGCTGCCCGGCCTCGAGTCCCTGGCGCAGGCGCTCGCCGGCCAGGCGGGTCACCTCGACCTCGACCCACCAGTGCATGAGCTCGGCGTGCAGGCCGGGCGTGCGCACCGACGGGTCGGTGCGCCACCGCTCGGTGACCAGGCCGATCTGGCCGGGCTCGCGGTCGGCACCGGCACCGATGGCCACGCGCTCGTTGTTGAGCGTCGTCGTCGCGACCCGCCATCCCTCGCCCACCGCGCCGACGCGGTTGCGGTCGTGGACGCGCACGCCGGAGAGGAAGACCTCGTTGAACTCCGCCTCGCCGGTCAGCTGGCGCAGGGGTCGCACCTCGACGCCCGGGTCGGTCATGTCGACGAGGAAGTAGGTCATGCCGGCGTGCTTCGGCACGGAGGTGTCGGTGCGGGCCAGCAGGATGGCGAAGTCGGCGTTGTGCGCGCCGGAGGTCCACACCTTCTGCCCGTCGACGACCCACTCGTCCCCGTCCGGCACCGCACGCGTGGCGACGCCGGCGAGGTCCGAGCCGGCTCCCGGCTCGCTGAAGAGCTGGCACCAGATCTCGGTGCAGGTGAAGATCGGGCGCAGGTGACGCTGCTGCATCTCCTCGCTGCCGAGGGCGAGCATCGTCGGCGCGGCCATGCCGAGCCCGATGCTGTTGCGGCCGAAGTCCGGTCGCGGTGCACCCGCCTCCTCGAGGAGGGCGTCGACCTCGGCCTGCCGGCCACGGGGCAGGCCGAGTCCCCCCTTCCCCTCCGGGAAGTGCACCCAGGCCAGACCGGCGTCGAACTGCGCGCCGAGAAAATCAGCAGGAGGCGTCATCTGCGGGTCGTGCGCCTCGAGGAGGTCGGCGACCCGCTGGGCGAGATCGGTCCGGTCAGGCACGGGCGGTCCTCCTGCGGATCTCGTGGCGGGCGAGGGCGTTCTTGTGGACCTCGTCGGGGCCGTCCGCGAAGCGCAGGGTGCGCACCTGGGCCCACCACTCGGCGACCGGGAAGTCCTGACTCAGGCCGCCGGCACCGTGGACCTGCACGGCCTTGTCGACGATCCACTCGACGGTCGAGGGGGCCGCGATCTTGATCGCCTGGATCTCGGTGTGCGCGCCCTTGTTGCCCACGGTGTCCATGAGCCAGGCCGCCTTGAGGGTGAGCAGGCGCAGCTGCTCGATGCGCACCCGCGACTCCGCGATCCAGTCGCGGACGACGCCCTGGTCGGACAGCGGCTTGCCGAAGGCGACCCGGTCGGCGGCCCGGTCGATCATCATCTCGAGCGAGCGCTCGGCGATGCCGATGAGGCGCATGCAGTGGTGGATGCGTCCGGGACCGAGGCGGGCCTGGGCGATGGCGAAGCCCGAGCCCTCCTCGCCGATCAGGTTGCTCGCCGGCACCCGCACGTCGGTGAAGTCGATCTCGGCGTGGCCACCGTGGTCGCGGTCGTCGTAGCCGAGGACCTTCATCCCGCGGCGCACGTCGACGCCCGGGGTGTCGCGGGGCACGAGGATCATCGACTGCTGCTGGTGGCGGTCGGCCGACGGGTCGGTCTTGCCCATGAGGATGAAGACCTTGGCGTTGGGGTTCATCGCGCCGGAGATGTACCACTTGCGGCCGTTGATGACGTACTCGTCACCGTCGCGCACGATCGAGGTCTCGATGTTGGTCGCGTCGGAGCTGGCGACCCGCGGCTCGGTCATGGCGAAGGCCGACCGGATCTCGCCGGCGAGCAGCGGGGTGAGCCACTGCTCCTTCTGCTCGTCGGTGCCGAACATGTGCAGCACCTCCATGTTGCCCGTGTCCGGTGCCGCGCAGTTGGTGGCGACGGGGGCGATGTGCAGGCTGCGGCCGAGTGTCTCGCACAGCGGCGCGTACTGCAGGTTGGTCAGCCCGGCCCCGTCCTCGCCGGGGAGGAAGAGGTTCCACAGCCCCTGGCTGCGGGCGGCCTCCTTGGCCTGCTCGATGACCGGCGGCGGGGACCACCGGTCCGGGGCAGCGTCGAGCTGCTCCTGGTAGGTCGCCTCGATGGGGTAGACGTGCTCGTCCATGAAGGCGGTCAGCTGCTCCTGCAGCTCGGTCGTCCGCGCGTCGGTCGTGAAGTCCACGGCTCGCTCCTCTCGTCTCAGGTGGTGGGGGCGTCGGCCCGGGTGGGCCGTTCGCCGGTGGTCGCGACGTCGTCGCGGTCGATCTGCCTCTTGAGGATCTTGCCCGTCGCGCCCTTGGGCAGCTCCTCGACGATGCGGTAGATGCGCGGCACCTTGTACGCCGCGACGCGCTCCTCGAGCCAGGCGCGCATCGCGCCGGCGTCGATGCTCGCTCCGGGCTGCGGCGTGATGACCGCGGCGATCTCCTCGCCGAGTCGCTCGTCCGCGACACCGATGACCGCGGCCTCGAGGACGTCGGGGTGCCCGTAGAGGACCTCCTCGACCTCGCGCGGGTAGACGTTGTAGCCACCGCGGATGACCAGGTCCTTCTTGCGGTCGACGATCCACAGGTCGCCGTCCTCGTCCATGCGACCGATGTCGCCGGTGAAGAACCACTCGCCGTCCCGCACGGCGTCGGTCGCCTCGGGCCGGCCCCAGTACTCGCGCATGACGACCGGGCCGGCGATGGCCACCTCACCGACCTCGCCGGGCGGCAGCTGGTTGCGGTCGTCGTCGAAGATCGCGAGCTTGCAGCCGTCGAGGGCGCGGCCGACGCTCATCTCCTTGCGCGGGTGGATCTCGCGGTTGAAGCTCGCGGCGCCGGTCGTCTCGCTCAGCCCGTAGCCGTCGAGCACCATCGCGCCGAAACGGTCCCGGAAGGCCTTGGCGACCTCGAGGGGCAGGGCGGCGCCACCGGAGCAGGCCAGACGCAGGTTGGTCAGGTCGGCGGCGGTCACGTCTGTCTCGGCGTGGAGCATCGCGTTCCACATCGTCGGCACCCCGGCGAGCGACGTCAGCTGCTGGTCTGCGGCCATGCGCAGCAGTCCCGCCGGGTCGAAGGGGCGCTGCAGCGACATCGAGCCGCCGGCGGTGAAGACGGTGAACATCACGGCGGCCTGGCCGAAGACGTGGAAGAGCGGAAGGGCGGTGGCCATCCGGTCCTCGCCGGTCACCTGGAGCGCCTCGGCGAAGCCAGCGCCGCACGCCAGCAGGTTGGCGTGGGTGAGGACCGCACCCTTGGGCGCACCCGTGGTGCCCGACGTGTAGAGGAGCACGGCGGCGTCCTGCGCGCCGACCTCCCGCGGGTCGGGCGCCCACTCGGGCGCGCGCACGCACCCCGGCTCCAGCAGCCACAGGGGCAGCTGCTCCGCCGCCGCGGTCTCGGTGACCGGGCCGGCACCCTCGTGCCAGCCGATCGCGAAGGTGCAGCCGGCGTCCTGCACGAAGTGGGTCAGCTCGCGCGGGGTGCACAGCGGGTTGACCGTCACCGCGGTCGCGCCGAGGGCGAGGAGCGCGTGGTAGGTCAGGACGAACTCGGCGCTCGTCGGCACGACGACGAGCACCCGGTCGCCCGGTCGCACGCCCCGCTCGGTGAGCTCCTCCATCGCGCCCCGGACGCCCTCACGCAGCTGCGCGAAGGTCCAGGTGCGCTCCCTCTCGCGCAGGGCGAGGACGTCGGGCGTCGTGTCGGCCCAGGTCCAGACCAGTCCGGCGGCGTTGCTCATCGTGCATCTCCCATCAGGTGCTGCTGGTAGCGCTGCATGCCGTGGATCCAGCGGTCGTGGTCGGCGGCCTTGCGGCGGACGAACTCCCGCACGTCGGCGTGCGGGGTGATGAGGAAGGTCCCCTCGGTGACGGCGGCGAGCACCTGGTCGGCGACGTCGCGCGGGGCGAGGACCTCACCGGCGCCGGTGACGGCGGCCGCGGCGACCCGGCCCCCTTCTCCCCCGGACGAGGTCATCCCGCCGCGCAGCATGTCGGTGTCGACGCCCATCGGGCACAAGCAGCTGACGCCGACGCCACGGTCGCCGTAGGTGACCGCGAGCCACTCGGCGAAGGCGACCGCACCGTGCTTGGTGACGGAGTAGGTCGCCGACCCGATCTGGGTGAGCAGCCCGGCCGCCGAGGCCGTCGAGACGAACCAGCCGCTGCCGCGCTCGACCCATCCGGGCACGAGCAGACGTGCCGCCCGCACGTGCGCGAGCACGTTGACGTCGAGGGCCGTGCGCCACTGCTCGTCGGTGGCGGCGAGGCCGGAGCCGTCGCCCACGCCGGCATTGGCGAAGAAGAGGTCGACCGGGCCGTAGTGCTCCTCCGCCGCGGCGACCATTGCCGAGATGACGGCCTCGCTCGAGGCGTCGCCGGGCACGGCGACCGCGCCGATGCGCTCGGCCGTCTCGGCCAGGCGCGCCTCGTCGAGGTCGGAGACCACGACGCGGGCACCTGCGGCGAGCAGCGCCTCGGCGAGCGCGGCACCGATGCCGCCGGCAGCACCGGTGATGATCGCGACCTTGCCGGTCAGCTCCATGGTCCCCATCAGTCGCACGGCCCGCCGGCGACGTAGAGGACCTGGCCGGTGGTGAACCCGGCGCCCTCGCTGACGAAGAAGGACACGGCGTGCGCGATGTCCTCGGGGCGGCCGGTGCGGGCGACGGCGGCCTGCTGGCTCGCCATCTGCTTCAGCTCGTCGAAGCCGATGCCGATGCGGGCCGCGGTCTCGGCGGTCATCTCGGTCTCGATGAAGCCCGGGGCGATCGCGTTGGCCGTCACGCCGAACGTGCCGAGCTCGATGGCCAGGGTCTTGGTGAAGCCCTGCATACCGGCCTTGGCCGCCGAGTAGTTGACCTGACCGCGGTTGCCCTGGGCCGAGGTCGAGGAGAGGTTGACGATCCGGCCATACCTCGCCGCGGTCATGTGGGCCTGGCAGGCCTTGGTCATGAGGAAGGCGCCGCGCAGGTGGACCGCCATGACGGCGTCCCAGTCCTCGACGGTCATCTTGAAGATGAGGTTGTCGCGGATGATGCCCGCGTTGTTGACCAGGACGGTCGGCGCTCCGAGCTCGTCGGCGATGCGCTGGACCGCGGCCTCGACCTGCTCCGGGTCGGCGACGTCAGCGCCCACGGCGAGGGCACGTCCCCCGGCCGCGGTGATCTCGTCGACGACGGAGCGGCAGGCCGACTCGTCCAGGTCGAGGCCGGCGACGGCCATCCCGTCGGCCGCGAGCCGGCGGGCGACGCCCGCGCCGATGCCCCGGGCCGCGCCGG
>NZ_BCSQ01000016.1 GCF_001570945.1 Janibacter anophelis NBRC 107843 | reverse complement strand
CCCGCCACAGCGGCGGGTCGTGCGGCGCCCGGCGCGAGAGGGCCTCGCGACCGGCCGGCACGTCGGTCCGGTGCCGCGCCAGGTGGTCGGCGAGCCCGTGCACGGGGTAGCCGTCGGCGACCATCGCCGCCTCGAGGTCACGGACGAAGGCGCCGACGTCGCGGGGGCCGAGCGCCCACCAGACGAAGGGGGTGTCCAGCCGCGGGGCCCGCGGCAACGGGTCGTACCTGCCCCCGAGGCCTCGCCAGTCGTCGACGGCGTCGGGCCCGTCGGTGCCGTTGAGCAGCAGGCACTCCCCGCCGGCCACCCGGCGGCGCCGGGCGAGCGTGACGACGGAGCGGGCAGCCCGGGCGGACGTCGCCCACACCATGCGGCCGGGGTCCATCGTCGCGAAGGGGACCGGGCGCGAGCCGACGACCAGGCCGTGGGCGCGCACCTCGATGCCCCGGCTGTCGTGGGTGGCCGCGAGACCCACCCCGACGAGCACTGCCACGGCCACCCCGATGGCCAGAGGGCACAGGACGGCGGCCACCGGCAGCGCGCCGAGCACCACGAGCACGGTCGCGGCCGCGACGGCCAGGACCACCACGACCCCGACGACCGCGAGCAGGGCCGCCACGGGACGCGAGGCGGCGGGCACGGTGTGCCGGGAGCGCACCGGCCCGAGCTGCTCAGGGGTGGTGCGCAGCGACGCGTCGAGCGCCGCCGACGCCTGCGGTGTGCCGTCGAGGCCGACGAAGCGGCGCAACATCGCGCGGCGTCCGGGCCGTCAGCGCTTGAAGGCGTGTCGCAGGCGCCCGACGAAGCCGGAGTCGACGTCGTCGAGCTCGCCGTCGGGCTGCTCCTCCTCGCGCAGCCGCGCGAGGTCACGCAGCAGCTGCTCCTGCTCCGCGTCCAGGCGGGTCGGCGTCCGCACGTCGACGTGGATGACGAGGTCACCGCGGCCCTCGCGCCGCAGGTGAGTGACGCCCAGGCCCTCGAGGACGATCGTGTCGCCCGGCTGGGTGCCGCGCTTGATCGTGATCTCCTGCTCGCCGTCGAGGGTGGCGAAGCTCATCGTCACGCCGAGCGCGGCCGCCGTCATCGGCACCGCGACGGAGGCGTGCAGGTCGTCGCCGCGACGGGTGAAGGTCTCGTGCTCGGCGACGCGCAGCTCGACGTAGAGGTCTCCGGCCGCCCCGCCACCGGGACCTACCTCCCCTTCGCCGGCGAGGTGGATCCGGGTGCCGCTGTCGACGCCCGCGGGGATGCGCACCTTCATCGTCCGGCGGCTGCGGACGCGGCCCTGGCCGGAGCACTCGTGGCACGGGTTGGGGATGACCTCGCCGAAGCCCTGGCAGGTCGGGCAGGGCCGGCTCGTCATGACCTGGCCGAGGAAGGAGCGCTGGACCTGCTGCACCTCGCCGCGACCGGCGCAGGTGTCACACGTGCGTCGCCCGGTGCCCGGCTGGGCTCCGTCGCCGGAGCACGCGGTGCACACGACGGCAGTGTCGATCGTCAGGTCCTCCTGGCCGCCGAAGACGGCGGTCGCCAGGTCGATCTCGAGGCCGACGAGGCCGTCCTGCCCGCGCGCGGAGCGCGAGCGGGGACCGCGACCGCCGCCACCGGCGGCCTGGCCGAAGAACTGCTCCATGATGTCGCTGAAGGTGAACCCGGCCCCGAAGCCCTCGTGGCTGCCGCCGTAGGGGTCCCCGCCCATGTCGTACTGGCGGCGCTTGCCCTCGTCGGAGAGCACGTCATAGGCCTGAGAGACCTTCTTGAACCGCTCCTCGGCCTCCGCGCCGGGGTTGACGTCCGGGTGCAGGGTGCGGGCGAGCTTGCGGTAGGCCCGCTTGATCTCCTCGGGCGTGGCGTCGCGGCTGACGCCGAGGTCCTCGTAGTAGTCGTTCACGCGTGGCGTCCTCGTGGGTCGTGGTTCGGTTGCTGGGGTGCGGGGCGGATGCCGGTCAGGCGTCCACGATCCGCGAGAGGTAGGCGGCGACGGCGCGGACCTGCGCCATCGTCGCGGGATAGTCCATACGGGTGGGGCCGAGCACGCCGACGGCCCCGACGTGCTCGTCGCCCGAGCCGTAGCCCGACGTGATGAGCGAGGTGCTCTGCAGCCCGGTGACGGGGTTCTCCGAGCCGATGCGCACGGAGACGCCCATCGCGTCGCCGTCCGCCTCGGCGCTCAGCAGCCGCAGGAGCACGACGTGCTGCTCGAGCGCGTCGAGCACGGGCTCGAGCGTCATCGGGAAGTCGCTGGAGCTGCGCGCGAGGTTGGCCGTGCCGGCGAGCGTCACCTTGGTGGCGCGCTCCTCGGCCAAGGCGTCCTCGAGCGCGGCGAGCACGCCCGCCGTGAGGGCGTCCTCGGTCTCGGAGTCCTCGTCGTGCAGGGTGCCGAGCGAGGTGAGGGCCTCGGCCAGACGCCGGTCGTGGGTCGCCGCGTTGATCCGGGCGCGGGCACTCGTGAGGGCTGCGGCCCCGTCGGCGCTCAGGTAGTCGACGCCGATCGGCACGATGCGCTGCTCCACGCGGCCGCTGCCCATGATGACGACGACCATGAGCCGCGTCTCGCTCATCGGCACCAGCTCGATGTGCTTGACGGTGCTGCGGGTCAGCGAGGGGTACTGCACGACCGCGACCTGGCGGGTCAGAGTCGACAGCAGCCGCACCGTGCGGTCGAGCACGACGTCGAGATCGTCCGCGCCCTCGAGGTAGTCGGTGATCGCGGCGCGCTCCCCCTTCGACATCGGCCGGATCGCGGCGAGCCGGTCGACGAAGAGGCGGTAGCCCGCGTCGGTCGGGATGCGGCCGGCGGAGGTGTGCGGCGCGACGATCAGGCCCTCGTCCTCGAGGGCGGCCATGTCGTTGCGCACGGTCGCGGCCGAGACGTTGAGCTGGTGGCGGTCGAGCAGCGCCTTGGAGCCGACGGGCTCCGAGGTCTGCACGTAGTCCTCGACGATGGCGCTCAGGACGGCCATGCGACGCTCCTGGCTCATGCTGACCTCCTTCGCTGGCACTCGCTCCACCTGAGTGCCAAGTCTACGACCGGCCGGGGCATTCCTCGAAGTCCGGCGTGCCGCTGCCGCCGCGGCGCCCCCCTTCGGCCTACGGTCCCTGCGTGAGCGATCGATACGGCAACGACGTCCTCTCCGGCGACTGGAAGTCCACGGGCCGGCTGGCCCGTCCCACCTCCCAGGCCCTCGAGGCGATCCGCGGCACGGTCGTCGAGGACGTCGAGACCGGCTGGGTCGGCGCCGTCGTCGCGGTGGAAAAGGCCGGCGGCGTCCACGTCGTCCACCTCGAGGACCGCCGCGGCAAGGTCAAGGCCTTCCCCCTCGGCCCCGGCTTCCACGTCGACGGGCGTCCCGTCACCCTCACCGCGCCGAAGGGGGCGCAGCGCGCGGCCCTCGCCGCGGCCCAGCAGGCGGCCTCCCGCACGGCCAGCGGGTCGGTGGCCGTCCACGACAAGAGCGCCAAGGTCGCGCGGGCCTCGCGGATCTTCGTCGAGGGCCGGCACGACGCCGAGCTCGTCGAAAAGGTCTGGGGCCACGACCTGCGCGTCGAGGGCGTCGTCGTCGAACCGCTCGACGGCGTCGACGACCTGTCAACCGCGATCCGCGACTTCGGGCCCGGCCGGGGGCGCCGGATGGGCGTGCTCGTCGACCACCTCGTGCCGGACAGCAAGGAGTCACGCATCGTCGCCAAGGCCAACCAGGTGGCCCCGGACCACGTGCTCGTGCTCGGTCACCCCTACGTCGACGTCTGGCAGTCCGTGCGGCCCCAGCGCCTCGGCATGGACGCGTGGCCGACGATCCCCCGCTCCATCGAGTGGAAGAAGGGGATCTGCCAGCACCTCGGCTGGCCCCACGACACCCAGGCCGACATCGCCCGCGCCTGGAAGCAGATCCTCGGCACCGTCCGCACCTACGCCGACCTCGAGCCCGCCCTCCTCGGCCGCGTCGAGGAGCTCATCGACTTCGTCACGGCACCGGAGTAGGCGCGTCCGTGCTGGCCGAGGGGATGCCGTCCCCGCCGGTCAGCCGAAGGGAGGTCGTCCCCGCCGGTCGGCCGAAGGAGACGTCGGCGCCCGCCGAAGTCCTTCGTCTCCCTGTGACGCAGGTTGTCGTGCCTGACTTCGGCTTTGTGTGCGCCGACATCCCCCTTCGACCTCCCTCTCGGTGCGTCCAGTCCGTCGGGCCGCTCGGGTGCGTCCAGTCCGACCTCCCTCTCGGGAGCGTCAGTCCTTGGGGCCGCCGGCGACGTAGATGACCTGGCCGGAGACGAAGCCGGCCTCCTCGGACAGCAGGAAGGAGGCGGTGGCGGCGATGTCCTCGGGCTGGCCGACGCGGCCGACCGGGGTCTCCTTGGCGGCGTGGGCGAGGAAGTCCTCGAAGGGCACCCCGATGCGCTCGGCCGTCGCGGCGGTCATGTCGGTCTGGATGAAGCCCGGGGCGATGGCGTTGGCGGTGACGCCGAACCTGCCGAGCTCGATGGCCAGGGTCTTGGTGAAGCCCTGCATGCCGGCCTTGGCCGCGGAGTAGTTCGTCTGGCCGCGGTTGCCCAGGGCGGAGGTCGAGGAGAGGTTGACGATGCGGCCGTACTTCTGCGCGGTCATGTGGGCCTGGGCGGCCTTGGTCATGAGGAAGGCGCCGCGCAGGTGGACGGCCATGACGGAGTCCCAGTCGTCGACGGACATCTTGAAGAGCATGTTGTCGCGGATGATGCCGGCGTTGTTGACGAGCAGCGTCGGGGCGCCGAGCTCCTCGGCGACGCGGGCGACGCCCGTCCCGACCTGCTCGGGGTCGGAGACGTCCACTCCGACGGCCAGGGCGGTGCCGCCCCCTTCGGTGATCTCGTCGACGACATCCTGGCAGGCGGACTCGTCGAGGTCGAGGACGGCGACGTGGTGGCCGTCGGTGGCGAGGCGCAGGGCGATGGCCCGGCCGATCCCGCGGGCGGCTCCGGTGACGATGGCGGTACGAGTCGTGGTCATGCGCACCATCGTGCGCCACGAGGTAAGCGCTCGCACACCTGGGTCCGTGGAGTGGTCACCGGTGACGCAGCTCGCCGGCGACGTGCACGAGGGCTCCCACGAGCAACAGGGCCAAGGCCACCGTCCACCCTCGCTCCGGCTCAGCCAGTGGCAGCGCCCACCACTCGACCTGTCCTTGGCGGTCACGTCCGGACAGAAGCGCTCCGAAGACCCACAGCCACGGCAGGGTGGACCAGACCCCCCTGGGCAGGCGCCTCGTGACCAGGACAAGGCCGACGAGTGCGGTGATGTTGCGCGCCAGCGCGACGTGCACCTCGCTCGCGTCCCCAGCTGGATGGAGCAGTCGGGTTGCGATCAGCACACACCCGGCGGCCCCGACGAGGACAACGACCCGTCCCGCGACCCACATCGGCTGTGGCCGTCGCGGGATGTCGTCGTGCCCCGGGAGGACGGCCCGCAAGCACACACCCGATGCACACGCGACGACGCACGCCCAGATGAGTGCCGCGTCCGGCTGCAGCGTCGCTTCGACAGGCAGGGGAAGCCGTATTGCACCCCAGAGGAGCCCGCCGACGAGGGACGCGAAGAACACCGCATGCTCAGCTGCCGTGGCTCGGACACTCAGCCACGTCAGCCTCACTGACCTCCGCACTCGACACCCGCGAGGGCGTTGCGGGCGAACGCCCGCTTGTCCGTCTCGGACAGGCCCGCGAACTCCGGCCAGCCCTCCGTGAACGACTCCTCCGTGGCCGTGACCGTGGCTGACAACCACGCCGCGACCGCGGCGAGTGCCTGGCCTTCACCACCCGCACAGGACGCGCCGACCAGGACCTGCGCCAGCTGGTCCATGGGCATGCTCACCGGCGCGTTGCGGGAGTCGAGGTACACCCTCGCCTCTCCCACGCCCGTCGGCTCCGCCGGTCGCGTGTCACCCGCGTTGATGACGATGCGGGTGACGGGCAGAGTCAGCCCGTGCTGCTTGGCTGCCTCCTGGAGTTCGGCAGCAGATCGCGCCGTGGCCTCCGCCCAACGCCTGTGGACAGCCTGTGCGCAGACGGCCACTGGCCCGTCCGTGCAGGCCTCACGTCCGCTCCGCGCCTGGCGGAACTCTTGTGACGGTACGAGGGGATTGGCCATCACGACGGCCAGCACCATGGCGGGGGCGACGAGTACACCCCCTCGCGACGCCCACATGGGCAGTCGCCCCACCCCGATGATCGCCGCCACCACGGTCACGGTCATGATGAGGAGCGGAGTGACCCACGAGGCAGTTGTGGGCGTCGTGCCCGCGAGCGAGGCGGAGTGCCCCAGAGGGTAGAGAGCCCACCGACCGGTGACGATCAGCAGGAGCACAAGCACACCGGCGAGCAGCGGGGCGGCGTACCTGTGCGCAAAGGCACCGACGAGGAAGCCAATGATGGCCATGAGGCACATCCACAGCACCTGCGGAAGGGTCACTGCGGCGTAGAGCGGTCGGTCGACGGCCCAGTCCTGTGTGTGGATCAGCGTGACGGCCGAGACAAGGAGAGGCGCCGCACCCGCCCAGATGACCAACGTCATCAGGCGGCGCAGACGAGCCACGCGTGGGCGTACGGCCAGCAGGGTCTCCAGGGTGCGCTCCTTCTGGACCCACGCCACCCCACAGGCAACCAGCATCGCCAGGAGGGGCAGGGCGAGGTACAGCAGGGAGCCAGAGATGTCGACAGTCGACGCGGCGTCTCGCCCCAGCGCGGGCGGTAGCCTGACCTGTCCGACGACGAGGACCAGCACCGCGCAACTGAAGACGACGGGGCCCACGGGATTCGCGCGCAGCCACCTCATCGCGAGGGCACCAGGGCAAGGAGGTCGTTGAGCGCCCCGAGTCTCTGACCCGGGTCGCCCAACTCGTCGCGCTGCACGTCATGGGTGATCTCGCCCTCGCTGAGGACGAGGAACCGCTCGGCCCACTCCGCCACGTCCTCGAGGATGTGCGTGGTGACGAGCACCAGCCGGTCCTTCGGGAGGTCCTGGAGGATCCCCCGCAACCTCTCGCGCTGGATCGGGTCCAGGCCGGCGGTTGGTTCGTCCATGAGGAGGATCTGGGGGTCATGGACGAAGGCCTGAGCGCAGGCGAGCCGTCGCTGCTGCCCGCCGCTGAGCCGGGAGGCCCGCACATGCCGTTCGTCGATGAGGTCCACGGCGGTCAGGACACGTGTGACCGCCTCGGAGCGATCGACATCCGGCAACCCTTTGAGGTCAGCCGCCATCCCGACACACTCCTGCACCGTGAGCAGCAGAGGAAAGTCCACGTCCTGGGGGACGAAGCCCGTCCGCTCTGGGGGAAGGTGGGCACAGGCGGCGTCGCCGACCATGAGGGTCCCTGAGTGGCGCAACAGCCCGAGCATCGAGCGCATGAGAGTCGTCTTGCCCGAGCCATTGACCCCGATGAGCGCCACTCGCTCGGTCGACAGTTCGATGTCCATGGGCGACAGGCGAAATGACCCGCGCCGCACCGAGAATCCCCTCAACTGAACTCGATCAACGCCTGTCACGGCCGCCCGCCACCGAGGGCGCGCAGAATCCCCAACTTCATGATCCTCCCCATTTCCGCACGACCACCATGGCGTGCTGCGGCAAACGGTATTCCCCCCCGTGCACGGACAATCCCCGTCAGACAATCATGACCAATCCCGGGAGAATCCCTGACCGTCAACTGACCATTCAGCGCCGGTGGACGCGACTGGGCTTCCACCGCGGCTCGGTCGGCAGCATCCACCCGCGCTTGCGGGCGAGCAGGCAGACCGCTCCGCCGACGAGCACGGCGCCGAGCGAGGCCAGCGGGCCGGTGGTCGCCAGGTGGAGCAGGACGAGCGCGCCTCCCCCGGCGAAGGCCGCCGTCGCGTAGAGCTCCGAGCGCTGCAGGATGACCGGGACGTTGCCGAGCATCATGTCGCGCACGACTCCGCCACCGCAGGCGGTGAGCACGCCGAGCAGGATCGCCGGGAGCCAGTGGATGTCGTGGAGCAGCGCCTTCTGCGTGCCGACGACCGCCCAGGTGCCCAAGGCGATCGCGTCGACCCACGGGAAGACCTGCCGCCACCGCCGCCCCTCGAGCGGGACGAGGTAGGCGATGACGGCTGCCGCGAGCGCGACGGTGAGGTAGCGCAGGTCGGTCAGGGCGACCGGCTGCACGTTGAGCAGCACGTCGCGGATGGCGCCGCCACCCAGGGCGGAGATGATCGCGAGCACGGTGAACCCGACCGGGTCGAGCTGGTAGCGCCGGGCGACCGCACCCCCGAGCAGACCGTTGGCCAGCACACCGAGCAGGTCGAAGAAGGCGATGAGGTCCGGGATCTGCGGGACGTCAGGCACGACCGCTCGCGATGAGTCGGTGCACGACGGTGTCGGCGAGCAGTCGCCCACGACGGGTCAGCACGACGCGGCCACCGATGGCCGCCCGTCCGTCGACGAGCCCGTCGGCGACGAGACCGGCGACCGCCTGGCGACCATCCGCCGTGAGCAGGTCCGTCGGCAGGCCCTCGCGCAGCCGGACCCCGAGCAGGATCGCCTCGTCGGAGCGCTGCTCTGGGGTCAGCTCCTCGCGCTCGGCCTCCGGGTGGCCGTCGGCCAGGCCCTTGGCCCAGGTCGCGGGGTGCTTGCGGTTCCACCACCGCGCGCCGTCGACGTGGCTGTGGGCGCCGGGGCCGATCCCCCACCAGTCGTGGCTGCGCCAGTAGGCCTCGTTGTGCCGGCAGCGGTCGGTGGGCGTGCGCGCCCAGTTGCTGATCTCGTACCACCCGTAGCCGGCGCCCGCGAGCAGCTCGTCGGCCAGCTCGTACTTGTCGGCCTCGTCGTCGCCCGTGGGCATCGGCAGCTCGCCGCGGCGCACGCGGGCGGCCATCTTGGTCCCGTCCTCGACGGTCAGGGCGTAGGCCGACAGGTGGTCGGGCTCGAGCGCGAGCGCGGTCTCGAGGGAGGTGCGCCACTGCTCGAGGCTCTCCCCCGGCGTGCCGTAGATGAGGTCGAGGCTCACGGCGAGCCCGGCGGCACGGGCGGCGGCCAGCGCGCGGGCGACGTTGGCCGGGTCATGGGTGCGGTCGAGCGTCGCGAGCACCTGTGGCACCGCCGACTGCATGCCGATGCTCACCCGGGTGAAGCCCCCGTCGGCCAGGACGCGCAGCGACTCCTCGGTGACGCTGTCGGGGTTGGCCTCCGTCGTCACCTCGACGTCGTCGGCCAGCCCCCACCGATCGCGCACGGCCGCGAGGAAGCGCACGAGGTCCTCCGGCGGCAGCAGGGTCGGCGTGCCGCCGCCGACGAAGACCGTCGAGACCGGCGGAGCGTCCGGGAGCGTGGCGTGTGCGAGGTCGAGCTCACCGATCGCCGCGTCGACGAAGGTCGCGACGCTCGCCCCCTTCGCCCCGCCGACCGGGCCCAGCTCGGTCGCGGTGTAGGTGTTGAAGTCGCAGTACCCGCACCGCACCGTGCAGAAGGGCACGTGCAGGTAGATGCCGAAGGGGGGACGCACCGCGCCATCCTCCCACCCGGTGGCTAGCGTGGGTCCCATGACCCGGTGGATCGAGCTCGATGGCGTCGTCAACATGCGTGACCTCGGCGGCCTGCCGACCCGTGACGGTCGCGGCACCCGCGAGGGCCGGCTGATCCGCAGCGACAACCTGCAGGACCTGAGCGAAGGGGATGTCCGTCACCTCATCGAGGAGCTCGGGGTCACCGACGTCGTCGACCTGCGCAGCAATGTCGAGTACGAGATCACCGGCCAGGGGCCGCTGCGCTCCACTCCCCTGACGCACCACCACTTCAGCCTGCTGAGCGAGGACGCCGACCCGTCCGCGACGGTCGCCGACGCACTCGCCGTGAGCTTCGGACGCGACGACCCCGTGACGCGCGACGCCGCCTTCTGGGGGCGCCACTACACGGGGTACCTGACGAAGCGGCCCGACTCCGTGGCCGCGGCCCTGGCCGCCGTGCGCGACAGCACGGGCGGCGCGGTCGTGCACTGCGCGGCCGGCAAGGACCGCACGGGCACGGTCGTCGGGATGGCCCTGGCGGTCGCCGGGGTCCCCGAGGAGGAGATCGTCGCCGACTACGTGCGCACCGCCGAGCGGATCCAGCAGATCATCGAGCGGCTCGTCGAGGTCGAGCCCTACAGCCGGAGCCTGCCCACGCACTCGCTCGACGAGCAGACGCCGCGCGCCGAGGCGATGGAGGCCGTGCTCGCCCACCTCGATGAGGGGTACGGCGGCACCACGGGGTGGCTGACCGCTGCTGGATGGACCGAGGCGGACGTCGAGGCGCTGCGGGTGAGGCTGACCTCGTGAGGCTCAGGCCTTCTTCGCGGACTTCTGCGGCTTCTCGGTGACGTAGACCGGGATGACGCCCTCGACGACGACCACGCCGTCGGTGCGCACGGCCTTGACCCGGATGTCGACGTCGTACGGCGCCGCGCCCGCCCACTGCTCGGGGTCGGTCTCGGCGACGCAGAGCAGGTCGGTCGTCGACTTCGCCAGGTAGCTCACCTGCAAGCCGCGCGGCAGCCAGCGCTGGTCGGCGGGGCAGGTCGCCTCGGCGAGCAGACCCATCGCGGCCTCGAGCCCGTTGCACACCGCGATGGCGTGCAGCGTGCCAATGTGGTTGTGCACCGCCTTGCGGTTGGCGATCGACAGCTCCGCGTGGTTGGCGCGCACCTCACGGACCTTGGGCCGCACGGTCGCGAAGTACGGCGCCTTCTTCGCGTAGAGCAGGGAGAAGATCTCCTTGCCCCGCGGCAGGCGGGAGATGCGCTGGTACAGGGTGAAGGTCTGCTGGGCCACGGAGCCACCCTAGGTACCGCGCCCGACGGGCGGTAGACGACGCAGCCGTCGCGTGCGTCACGTCGGGGAGTCCTCCCCCTCGCGCCGACCCGACGTGGGTGCCAGCCTGTCTCCAGCACGCAACGAAGGGGACAGCAGATGACCGTTGACCAAGGGATGGACTCGGCGCGGGTCCGAGACATCGCCGCACGCCTCATGGGGGCGGGACGCGACACCCATGACATCGCCCGCACCGGCACGGCACAGCTGTCGGTGCTCGTCGACGCGTGGACCGGATCGGATGCCGAGCAGTTCGGCCACGACTGGCAGACGGCCGAGGTCCAGCTACGGCACGCGGGCGACCGGCTCGACGAGTTCTCTCGCCTGCTGGTCCAGCAGGCCGACGAGCAGGACGGCGCCTCCGAAGGAACCGGCGCCGGCGGTCCGGGCCAGCCCGGTGCGCCCGGCTCACCCGGCAACCCGGGCGGACCGCCCGGACAGGCCAACCTGCCGAGCAGTCCCCTCGATGTCCTGAAGTCGCTCTTCAGCGTCGGCAAGTTCGGCTTCGACCTCTTCTCCAAAGGAGGCGTGCTCGCGGCCGCCCTGCGGTACCCCGGTCTGCTGAGGGCCATGAGCTCGGCCGACGACCTCGCCAGCTGGATGAAGAACAGCTGGGCCTTCAACCGCGCCGCGCACACCCTCTTCAAGGGCGCCCTGCCGGGCGCCGAGATCATGCGCCGGCTCGGCGTCCCCGCCAGCTACCTGGACGAGGTCGGGCGGTCGAGCTTCATGGGCAACCTCATGTCCAAGCTCCCGTTCGCCAAGGGGGCGTCGGCAGCCGGAGCGCTCGGCAAGTTCTTCGGGCCGCTCGGCGTCCTGAGCGGTGGGTGGGACATTTACTCGGGCCTCAAGGACGGCGACTACCTGCGAGCCGCCGGCGGCGCCTTCGGTCTGACGAGCGGGGCACTGACGACCGCGGTCGCCTTCGGTGCCATCGCCGGAGGCCCCATCACGCTCGGCATCGCTGCCGGCGCCGGCCTCATCGCCGGCGGCATCGCCATCTACCAGAACTGGGACTCGATCAGCGCGGGGATCAGCACCGGATTCAACGCCGTCAAGGACTTCGGCGGGGACGTCGTCGACTCGGTGGGTAGTGTCCTGTCCGACCCCATCGGTGCCATCGGAGGCCTGTTTTGAGCACGTTCACCACGCCCGGGATTGTCGGATCCGACGAAGCGGCCGCTGCCGCAGAGCGTGTCCTGACTGCCTTCGAGCAGCAGGAGGGCCACGCGCAGCTGGTCGGCATGACCGACGAGGAGTTGGTCGCCTACGTCGGCGACCCGCAGCAGTGCCAGCCCTTCGGTGAGTGGTACCCCACCCTCACCGACGAGCAGAAGCAATTCGCCCAAACCGTGGCCCTGCGCGTGCTCACCACCCGCGACCAGTTCGCCCTCGTGGGCACCGAGGCCGAGGCCGGGTACGTCCTGCCGGACACGACGTCGGCGGTCCTGCACCTGCGCCGGACCGAACCCGCCCTCACCGCCCACCGGCAGACGAGCGACGGACCGGCGTGGTGGCTGCTGCGCCACGTGCGCGACGGCAGCTGGCTGCGTGAGCTGACGACGCCCCAGGGCTACCGGACCTTCGCCCTGTGCCGTCTCGACGATTCCCTCCGTGACGAGTTCCACACCTGGATGCACGTCCCGCAGGATGCCGTGGCCGCCGACGTCGACACCACGGTGGACGCTGCGGCCCTGTCCAGCGGTCAGGGACTGGACTTCCTCGAGGGCAACACGAGTGTGACGACGGTGGCCGAGGCCGCCCCCGGCGACGCATCGGACGGCCGGGTGCGGGTCGTGCATGTCCTCGACGGGGCCACGTTCACGGGTGTCCCCGCTCAGGACTCCATCACCTACGCGGGGACGGGCCGGGCCGAGCTCCTGGCCGCATGGGACGCCTGGGCGGGCCGTTGGTGAGCCGCGCACTCTTCCGTCACGACGGGTCACCCGCCGCGCAGGCCCATCTCGAGGCGTTGACGCGGCTCACCCGCGCCGACATGGGCGCGGAACGCGCCGTCTTCCGTGCGCTGCCCGGTTGGGGGCTGCTGCTGTGGATCCTCGTGCCCACACTGCTCATCGCCGTGGCCGCGCTGGCCATCGCGCCCTCGCCCATCGGCGCCGTCGTGATCCTGGCCGTCGGGACCCTCGTGGCCCTGGCCTTCGTCGTGGGTGGATGGTTCGACCGGATCCGGGTCTGCGACCAGGGACTCGTCCTCGGGCTCCGGGCAACGGTCGTCGTGCCCTGGGAGAGCGTGGACCCGGGCCGGGTCTACCTCACCCGCGGCGCCTTCGTCGCGCGCCACGTCGCTGCGGCAGTCGGCGCCACCCGAGGCTCGAGCGGTCGCATGGTCGTCCTCAACGGCACCCAGCGCGGCCTCTTCATGCTCAACGCTGCGGGCGCCCACGACGGCGGCCCCTCCCCCTTCGGCTGGTACCTCCTCGGGGGCCACCACCCCAGCCGCCTGCTCGCCGCCATCGAGGCCGCCATGGTCGCGGCCGGGTTCACCGAGGCACACGGCCTGGCGCCGAGCACCGAGCAACTACGTCGGATCCGGACGACCTACCGCGTGGACGGCCCGCTCGTCACCGAGCGCGGGGCGCTCGACCCGCCCCTCGGCGTCGATCACCCCGCGTAGGTCCCGAAGCTCCAGGAGTTGCCCTCACCGTCGAGAATGCTGAAGCCGCGCGAGCCGTAGTCGGTGTCCTCGAGCGGTCGGGTGACGGTGGCCCCCAGGGCCTGGGCCCGCGCGTGCACCTCGTCGGGCCGGTCGGTGACGACGTAGACCATCGCTCCCCCGACGGCGGTCGTGAAGTGCGGGTCGTCGGTACGGCCGCTGCTGATCATCACCCGGCCACCCTCCGGCCAGAGCATCTCACTGTGGTGCACGAGGTCCCCGTCCTCGACGAGGACCCCCTCGGTGAAGCCGAGCTCGACGAGCCATGCGCGCAACGCGCGCGGGTCGGTGGCCGTCATGCCGGTCCAGATGTTGTGGTCGGTCGTGGTGGTCTGCGTCGTGTCCATGACCCTCACCCTGCCGACGAAGGGGGTGGCCCGTCTTGGACGAATGCGATCCCGTCCTCGCGCAGCCACCGGGTCGGAGAGGTCCCGGCGAACTCGATCCAGTCCCGGTTGAGATGGCTCTGGTCCGCGTAGCCGGCCCACCCCGCGGCGTCGACGAGCCGGCAACCACCCGCGATGAGCCGCTGGCTCTCCTGGAAGCGCAGGACGCGCGCGGTCGTCTTGGGCGCGTGGCCGTACTCGCGACGGAACTGCGCGGTGAGGTGGCGCGGCGACCAGCCGACCTCACGAGCGAGGTCCCGGACGGGCGCACGCCCCTTGCTGCCCACGAGGACCTGCCAGGCATGGGCGACCTCGGGTCGAGGGCTCCATCTCGGCTCGACCCGGCCGAAGAGGGTCCGGGTCACCAGGTCGAAGCGCTGGCCCCAGTCGAGCGTCTGCGACAGCTGCTCGTGCAGGCGCCGCGCGTCCGGCCCGATGAGGGCGCCGAGGTCCACGGAGGAGCCACTCAGCTCGCCAGCGGGTCCGCCGAAGAGCAGGGACGCACCCGCAGGCGTCAGGTCGAGCTGGACCCCGTGCTGGTGCCCGTCGTGGCGGATGTGGGCCGGCGCGGCGTGCAGCCCGGCCACGACCGCGTCGAAGTGGCCGTGCCGCCCATCGGCGCCGACAAGATCGAGCGGGTCGTCGAGGGCCAGCACGAGCGTCACGGTGCCCGAGGGCATCCCGACGTGCACCCCGGGCGGTGCGCCGGAGATGCGGTAGCCCGACATCGAGTGCACCCACGGCCGCAGAGCAGCCGGGATGCGCGCCTCGACGTGGGTGGACTCCACACGTCGAGGCTACGCCCGGCTTCGAGGCTCGGCCGCTGGCGGCCTCGCACCTCAGCCAGCGGCTACTTCTTGGCCTTGTCCACGGCGTTGTCGTCGGAGGAGAGGGCGGCGATGAAGGCCTCCTGCGGCACCTCGACGGTGCCGATGTTCTTCATCCGCTTCTTGCCCTCCTTCTGCTTCTCGAGCAGCTTGCGCTTGCGGGAGATGTCACCGCCGTAGCACTTCGCGAGCACGTCCTTGCGGATCGCCCGGATGTTTTCCCGGGCGATGATCCGCGCGCCGATGGCGGCCTGGATCGGCACCTCGAACTGCTGCCTCGGGATGAGCTCCTTGAGCTTGCCGGCCATCATCGTGCCGTAGGCGTAGGCCTTGTCCTTGTGGACGACGGCGCTGAAGGCGTCGACCGTCTCACCCTGCAGCAGGATGTCGACCTTGACCAGGTCGGCGGTCTGGTCGCCCGACTCCTTGTAGTCGAGCGAGGCGTACCCGCGGGTGCGCGACTTCAGCTGGTCGAAGAAGTCGAAGACGATCTCGGCGAGCGGCAGGGTGTAGCGCATCTCGACGCGCTCCTCGGACAGGTAGTCCATGCCGCCGAGCTGGCCGCGCTTGGACTGGCACAGCTCCATGATCGCGCCGATGAACTCGCTGGGCGCGAGGATCGTCGCCTCGACGACCGGCTCGCGCACCTCCGCGACCTTGCCGTAGGGGAACTCGCTCGGGTTGGTCACCGTGACGAGCGACCCGTCGTCCATCGTCACCTCGTAGACGACATTGGGCTGGGTCGAGATCAGGTCGAGGTCGAACTCGCGCTCCAGTCGCTCGCGCACGATCTCGAGGTGGAGCAGCCCGAGGAAGCCGCAGCGGAACCCGAAGCCCAGGGCCGCCGAGGTCTCCGGCTCGTACACCAGGGCCGCGTCGTTGAGCTTGAGCTTGTCGAGGGCGTCGCGCAGCGTCGGGTAGTCGCTGCCGTCGATCGGGTACAGGCCGGAGAAGACCATCGGGTTGGGGTCCTTGTACCCGCCGATCGGCTGCGCCGCCGGCATCGCGGCATTGGTGACGGTGTCACCGACCTTGGACTGGCGCACGTCCTTGACACCGGTGATGAGGTAGCCGACCTCGCCGACGCCCAGGCCCTTGCTCGGGAGCATCTCCGGCGAGATGACGCCGATCTCGAGCAGCTCGTGCGTCGCCTTGGTCGACATCATCGCGATCTTTTCGCGGGGGTTGAGGTTGCCGTCGACGACGCGCACGTAGGTGACGACGCCGCGGTAGTTGTCGTAGACGGAGTCGAAGATCATCGCGCGGGCGGGCGCCTGCGCGTCGCCCTCGGGGGCCGGCAGCTTGGCGACGATCTCGTCGAGGAGGGCCTCGACCCCTTCGCCCGTCTTGCCGCTGACCTTGAGCACGTCCTCGGGCTCGCACCCGATGAGCCCGGCGATCTCCTGGGCGTACTTCTCCGGCTGGGCCGCCGGCAGGTCGATCTTGTTGAGCACCGGGATGATCGTCAGGTCGTTCTCCATCGCCAGGTAGAGGTTGGCGAGGGTCTGCGCCTCGATGCCCTGCGCGGCGTCGACGAGCAGGACGGCCCCCTCGCACGCGGCGAGCGAGCGCGAGACCTCGTAGGTGAAGTCGACGTGCCCCGGGGTGTCGATCATGTTGAGGCAGAAGGTCTCCCCCTCCTGCTCCCACGGCATCCGCACGGCCTGCGACTTGATCGTGATGCCGCGCTCGCGCTCGATGTCCATGCGGTCGAGGTACTGCGCGCGCATCTGGCGCGCCTCGACGACGCCGGTGATCTGGAGCATCCGGTCGGCGAGCGTGGACTTGCCGTGGTCGATGTGCGCGATGATGCAGAAGTTGCGGATCTGCGCCGGCGGGGTCGCGTTCGGCGGGAGGGCCTCACGGGCCTGGGGTGACACGGTGGGCGGACCTCGGGTTCGTCGGGACAGGAGACCCCATCCTCTCAGACCAGACGCGATGCCCCGTCGTACCGCGTGCCCGAGGTCGGCAGACCGAAGATCTGCGCGATCGTCGGAGCGACGTCCATCGTGTGCGCGACCGCCGTGCGCGTCCCCTGCCGCACCACCGGGGAGCCCCCGGCGATGAAGAACGGGATGGGCTCGGTGGTGGGGTGCCCATGGTTGCCCGGGATGGGGTTGTCGAAGACCGTCGGGTCGGAGAATCGCCACCCCTGCTTGCAGTAGGCGATGAGGTCGCCGGCGTTGGGGCTCAGGCGCAGGTCCTGCGGCGTGTGCACCGACAGCACCCCGTGCTGGCGCAGGACGATCTCGCGCAGACGCTTCAGGCCCTCGGCCCGCTCCGACTCCGGTCCGGTCCAGTACAGGCAGTCGGCCCCGCCGTTCTGCGCGATCTCGACGTTGTCGCGCAGGCGCGCGTCGAACCAGATGGGCGCGCCGAGCGAGATCACCCGGTGGGAGAAGGACCAGTCCATCGAGTGGTCGGCCAGCACGATGACGACGGAGTCCTCCCACCGGTCGGTCGCGCGCAGGAAGGAGACGAAGTTCCCGATGAGTCGGTCGGTGTTGCTCAGCGCCGCGTACCGCAGCGCGGGCAGGGTGATCCTGCCACCGGGGTCGGCGTGCCCGACACGGTCGATGTCACCGAAGTTCGCGAACACGAGGTGGGGGTCGGCCGCCTCGACCATGCGCACGAGGGCGTCGTAGGTGTACCCGTCCGGGGCGTGGTCGGTGATCGGCAGGAGCGGCTTCGGCTCCCACCGGTAGGTCGCCTTCTCCCCGAAGATGCCGTAGAGGTACTCCTTGGACAGCACCGTGCCGCTCGTCAGGCCCCGTGCCTCGAGCTGCTCGAAGACCGTCGGCGCCTTGATGTCGCTCTCCCGGTCCATGTCCCGGACCTCGCCGAGCTCCCGGTCGTAGATCTTGTTGGCTGGCACGCCGCTGCGGTCCGGCCGCACGCCGGTCATCATCATCACGTGGTTGGGGATGGTCTCCATGATCGGCAGCGACCGGGCGTTGGGGTACCAGGTGCCCGACGAGCGCAGGGAGTGCAGGTTCGGGGTGCGCGACGGGGTGATCTCGTCGGGCCGCAAACCGTCGGTGACGAGGACGTAGACCCGGCGGCGGTCGCGCGCCGTCGCTGCCTGCGCCCACGGGGCTCCGGCCAGCGCGGAGATCGCGACAGCGGCCCCGCCGGCGCCGGCGAAGCGCATGACATCACGACGCGAGGGGGTCTTGATGGTGGTGGTGGCGTGGGTGTGGTCGGTCATCGAAGTGGTCTCTCTCGGGGTCAGTTCGCGGGGTACCAGGCGCGGCGGACGCGGTTGTGCCCGGGCAGGGTGTGGAACCCGATCTGCCAGCGGGCGCTGGAGTCGCGTTGGGTGCGGTCGGCGAGGACGTACCAGTCCATCTGGGCGCGACCGGGGGTCAGGGTGAGCACCGAGTAGCCATGGCGGTCGAAGTCGAGGTGCTTGACGTGCAGGTTGGCCGTGCGGATCGCGCCCTCGACGGCGAGCGAGAGCGTGCGCGGCTCGACCTTGAGGATGTCGTCGAGGTTGTTGGAGGTCACCGAGGTCCCGACGAACTCGACCGCGACCGACCGGCTGAGCGGGTAGGTGCCGACGTTCTTGGGGATGTCGCACGCCCACGCGGAGTGGATGTCACCGGTGACGAAGACGGCGTTGTCGATCGCCTGGTCGGCGAGGTGGTCGATGAGCTCGCGCCGGTCGGCGGTGTACCCGTCCCACTGGTCGACGTTGTACGGGATGCCCTCGGGCGGCAGCAGCCCACCCATCTCGCGCAGGGCCTCGCCCACCTCCACGTCGACGGCGCCGAAAGTCACCGGCGAGATCATCACGGGGTTGCCGACGAGCTTCCACGTCGCGGTCGACTCGCTGAGCGAGGACTTCAGCCACTCCATCTGGGCGTCGCCGGTGATCGACCGGTCGGCGTCGCCGACCGCACCGAGGCGCGCTGCGGAGGCCTGCTCGTCGCGGTAGCTGCGCAGGTCGAGCATCCGCAGGTCGGCAAGCGTGCCGAAGGTCAGCTCCCGGTAGATCTGGGTCCCGTCGCCCAGCGCGGACGTGCCGGACAGCCGGATCGGCATCCACTCGTCGTAGGCGCGGCGGGCCACGGCGGCCCGGTCGCGCCAGCGCCCCTCGGTGAGCGGGTCGTGGTTCTCGGCGCCGCCGACCCAGGCGTCGTTGGCGCTCTCGTGGTCGTCCCACGTCGTGATCCACGGCGCGGCCGCGTGCAGGCCCTGCAGGTCCGGGTCGGTCTTGTAGTGGCCGTGCCGGATCCGGTAGTCGGCGAGCGTGACGATCTCGTGGGCCGGCTCGCTGACCCGCACCGCGCCGTCCTGCGCCCCGTACTCACCCGTCGGGTACTCGTAGAGGTAGTCACCCATGTGGAGCACCGCGTCGAGCCCGTCGTGCTCGGCGAGGTGGCGGTAGGCCGCGAAGTACCCGGCCTCCCAGTTGGAGCACGAGACGATGCCGAACCGCAGCCGCTCCGGCGTCGCCGTCGCGGCGGGTGCCGTCGTGGTCCACCCGGTCGGCGAGACGTCCGCTCCGCTGCTGAAGCGGTAGGCGTACCGCGTGCCCGGCTCCAGACCGGTCGCGTCGATCTTGACCGTGTGGTCGCGCTCGGTGCCGGTGCGCACGTGCCCGCGCCGCACGACGCGCGTGAAGGTCTCGTCGGTCGCGACCTCCCAGGTGACCCGGACCCGCTCCCCCCGCCCGGAGCCGGGCGTCGCGTCGGCGCTCGGCGTGATGCGGGTCCAGAGCACGACGGCGGTCGGCAGCGGGTCGCCCGAGGCGACCCCGTGGAGGAACCCGGTCGTCGATGCGGCCCGTGCCTCGGTCGTGGCGAAGGGGGTGAGCGTCACCGTCGCGACGGCGGCGGTCGCTGCGGCGCCGCGGACGACGTCACGGCGGGCAGGGTGGAGGGGCGTGGCGGTCATGGCGGCCACCCTCGCCCGGCTGCGTGTCGCTCAGATGACCGATGGGCAACATCAGGCGCCGTGATCGCGTGACCCTTTTCACCGGCCCCCGGGTAGCGTGATCGGCCATGAGCGAGTACCCCGGCGACTTCACCGGAACGCCCGACCTGCAGTACGCCCCGACCCCCGACGACCCGACGCCCTCACCGGGTGAGGTCGTGTGGGCCTGGGTCCCCTACGAGGAGGACCACACGCAGGGCAAGGACCGCCCGGTCCTGCTCGTCGGGCGCGACGGTGACTGGCTGCTCGGCCTGCAGCTGACCAGCCACGACCACGACCTCGATTCCGAGCAGGAGGCCGCCGCCGGCCGCCGGTGGATCGACATCGGCTCGGGCGCCTGGGACGGTCGCGATCGCCGGAGCGAGGCTCGGGTCAACCGCATCCTGCGCGTGGACCCGGAAGCCGTGCGACGTGACGGGGCCGTCCTCGACGAGCAGGTCTTCGCCGCGGTGATGGAGGCGGTGCGCGCCGCGGCCGAGGGACGCGCCTACGACGACGATCCCCTGTGAGGGGACGAGTCCGGACATGACGAAGGGCGCCGGTCCAGTGGACCGGCGCCCTTCGTCAGTGTTGGGCTGCGTCAGCCGAGCGTGTTGACCCGCTTGGCCAGGGCCGACTTCTTGTTGGCGGCCTGGTTGGCGTGGATGACGCCCTTGCTGACGGCCTTGTCCAGCTTCTTGCTGGCGGTGACGAGGGCGCCCTTGGCAGCCTCGGCGTCGCCGGCGTCGACGGCCGTGCGGACCTTGCGGATCCACGTGCGCAGCTCGGACTTGTAGGCGCGGTTGCGCTCGGTCCGGGCGGCGTTGGTCTTGACGCGCTTGATCTGGGACTTGATGTTTGCCACAGGTAGTTCTTTCTGGTTCGGTCGAAATTCTGCCGTTAGAGGGCGGCAAGGCGGCTCGGGACCGGCGTGGGGATGCCGTGGGAGAGTCGCCCTGGGTACTGCTCGCGTTGCGCGCACGACCATGCGCGCACGCAAGGAGCAAATCTAGCAGCGGGCGCGGGGCGCTGACAAAACGCGGGCTCAGCCGCCGTTGCGCTCCCGGGTGATCGTCAGCAGCGCCTTCTCCACCGCGTAGACCGGGTCGCGCCCGCCACCCTTGACCTCGAAGTCCGCCGCGGCCACGGCCTGGATGCTGCGTCCGAGCGCGTCACCGCTCCACCCCTGCAGCGAGCGTCGCGCCTTGTCGACCTGCCACGGCGCCATCCCGAGCTCGCGCGCGAGGTCGGCGCTGCGCCCGCGACCCGCTCCCCCGACCCGGGCGAGCTGTCGCAGCTGCTGCGCGAGGACGGCGACGATCGGCACCGGGTCGACGCCGACGTTGACGGCATGGCGCAGCAGGCGCAGCGCCTCACCGGTGCGGCCGGCGACCGCCGCGTCGGCGACCTTGAACCCCGTCGCCTCGACCCGCCCGCCGTGGTATCGCTCGACGACGTCGGCGTCGATGACGCCGGTCGTGTCGTCGACGAGCTGCTGGCACGCGGACGCCAACTCGCGCACGTCCTTGCCCACCGCCTCGACGAGCGCCTGCACCGCCTCGGGCTCGGCCTTGCGTCGCGCCCGGCGGAACTCGTGGCCGACGAACTCGGCCTTGTCCCGGTCGGACTTGATGGCCGGAACCTCGATGACCCGGGCCTTGGCCTGCTTGAGGGTGTCGAGCACCTTTTTGCCCTTGTTGCCCGAGGCGTGGGTGACGACGAGGGTCACCGACTCCTCGGGGTCGCCGAGGTAGGACAGCAGGTCCAGCTGCAGGGCATCCGGCGCCTGGTGCAGGTCGCGCACGACGATGAGCTTGTCCTCACCGAAGAGCGAGGGGCTCGCGTGCACGGTCAGCTCACCCTCCTCGTAGCCCTCCGCGCGCAGGGTGACGACCTCGAGCTCGGGTGAGGTGACCCGCACGTCGGCGACGACCTGCTCGACCGCCCGGTCGGCGAGGATCGCCTCCGGGCCCTGGACGAGGAAGAGCGACGTGCTCAAAAGAGGGCCACCTTGGGCACCGGCGGGAAGATCTCGTCGAGGGCGGCCTCGTCCTCCGGCGTGGGGACCCAGTCGGCGGCCGCGGCATTGGCCTCGACCTGGTCCGGACGGGTCGCGCCGGCGATGACGCTGCCGACGCTCGGGCGCGAGGCCAGCCAGCTGAAGGCGACCTGCAGCTCGGTGAGCCCCCGCTCACGCGCGAAGTCACCGAAGGCCCGCAGCTGCTCGAGGTCGGCTCCCTCGAGCACCTGCTGGTTGGAGTGACTCAGCCGGCTGCCCTCGGGGGCGACGCCGTCGGAGTACTTGCCGGTGAGCAGCCCCCGCGCCAGTGGGAAGTACGGCAGCACCCCGAGCCCGTAGCCCTCGGCGGCCGGGGTCACCTCGAGCTCGGCCCGTCGGTCGAGCAGGTTGTAGTGGTTCTGGCTCGAGACGAAGCGCGCCCCACCGCGCGCCCGGGCCACGTGCTCGGCGTCGGCGATCTGCCACCCGGACCGGTTGGAATGGCCGATGTAGCGCACCTTGCCCGCGCGGACGAGGTCGTCGAGGGCGTCGAGCGTCTCCTCGATCGGCGTGGAGGGGTCGGGGGTGTGGAACTGGTAGAGGTCGATGTGGTCGGTGCCGAGCCGACGCAGTGAGGCCTCCACCGCCGTCATGATGTAGCGCCGCGAGCCGCGGGCACCGAAGTCGGGGCCGTCGGCACCGCCCATGTCCATCCCGAACTTCGTCGCGAGGACGACCTCGTCGCGCCGCGAGCCCAGCGCCTTGCCGAGCATGGTCTCCGACTGCCCGGCCTCGGCGCCGTAGACGTCCGCGACGTCGAAGAGGGTGATGCCCGCGTCGAGCGCGGCGTGCACGACGGCATCAGTCCCCGCCTGGTCCTCGCTGGGGGCGCCCCGGCGACCGAGGTTGTTGCACCCCAGCCCGACGACGGAGACGGAGAGTCCGGAACGACCGAGGCGACGCAGCTGCATGGTCGACAGGCTAGCCGCGGGTGGGGACGGTCAAGCCGAGCGCCTGCGCGCGGGCGGTGACGGCGGACTCGTCGCGGTCGAGCGAGGCGGCCAGCTCCTCGAGCGGCAGCCCCAGGTCGACCCCGTCGCGCAGCTCGTCGTCGTCCTGGACGGACCAGCCCTCGCCCTGCACGACGGCGGTGCGCACGGTGCCGGCGGTCCCCGGGTCGACGACCGTGCCGGTGAGGCCCCGCTTGACCGGCTCGGCGACCGCCTGCACCGCCGGGGCGATCTCGTCGAGCCGGCGCAGCGCCCCGAGGACGAGCTCCCGGTCGGTCGTGGGCCAGAACGGAGGAAGGGAGCGCTGCAGGAACCCGGCATAGCGCGCCTTGATCATCCGGTGGTCGAGGAAGGCGACGACCCCACGGTCGTCGGAGCGGCGGATGAGTCGTCCGGCGCCCTGGGCCAGCCGCAGCGCCGCGTGGGTCGCCGAGACCGCCATGAAGCCGTTGCCACCGCGTCGGGCGATCTCCTGCGTGCGTGCCGACGCGAGCGGGTCGTCGGGCCGGGGGAAGGGGATGCGGTCGATGAGCACGAGCTGGCAGCTGCTGCCGGGCACGTCGACGCCCTGCCAGAGGGTCAGCGTGCCGAAGAGGATCGTGCGCGGGTCGCGCGCGAAGTCGCGCACGAGCGTGCCGATCATGTCCTCGCCCTGGCACAGCACGGTGAAGGAGTCGTCGAGGCGCTCGCGCATGGCCTCGCTCGCCTCCTTGGCCGCGCGCATCGACGAGAAGAGCCCCAGCGTGCGACCACCGGCCGCGCGCACCAGCGCCTCGATCTCGTCGAGCGTCTGCGGGGCCAGGCCGTCACGCCCGGGGGCCGGCAGGTGCTCGGCGACGTAGGCGATGCCCTGCTGGGCGTAGTCGAAGGGGGACCCGACGTCCAGGCCCGTCCACTCCGGTGACCCCGGTCCACGCAGCCCGAGCGTGCCGGCGACGGCGTCGAAGGTGCCGCCCAGCTCGAGCGTCGCGGAGGTGAGGACGACGGTGCGGTCGCGCACCCCTTCGTCGTCGTCGGTGGCGCCCGCGCCGAAGATCCGCTCACGCATCCGCATTGCGACGCTCATGGGCGCCACCCGCAGAAGCGGGCCGCGACGCAGGTCGCGGCTGACCCAGATGACGTCGAGCTCGTGCTCCTCGAGCATCCGCCCAGCGGTGTCGTGGACCTCCTCGACGGCGACGAGCGCGACCTGGCGGGTGCCGTCGACCTGCTCGCCCTTGGGGGGCTTCATCTCCGTCAGAAGGTTGCGGGCGACGTCGCGGCAGCGCCCGAGCACGGCGGCGAGTGCGTCGGGGATGCCGGTCGCCAGGCGCCCCTCGGGCGCCTCCTCGAGGACGGCCTCCAGGTCGGTGGCCAGGTCGTCGAGCTGGTCGGAGCCCTCGGCGAACTTGCGCGCCCGCTTGGCCGCGGCCCGCACCCCACCGGGGGCCAGCTCGTCGGTGACCGTCGAGGTCACCCGGTCGACGAGCTCGTGCGCCTCGTCGATGACGAGGACGTCGTGGTCGGGCAGCATCGGGCGTCCCTCGAAGGCGTCGATCGCCATGAAGGAGTGGTTGGTGACGATGACGTCGACATCCTTGGCCGCCTCGCGTGAGCGCTCGACGAAGCACTCGGCGACCATCGGGCACTTCGAGCCCAGGCACTCCTGCGCCGAGACCGACACCTGGCGCCAGGCCTTCTCCGAGACGCCCGGCACGAGCTCGTCGCGGTCACCGGACTCGGTCTCCTCGGCCCACTCGCGGACGCGGACGACCTCCTTGCCCAGCCACCCGGCCTGCGCATCGGCCTCACCGACGTCGAAGAGCCCGTCCTCGTCGTCGGGGAAGCCGCCCTCGACCTTGTGCTTGCAGACGTAGTTGCGCCGGCCCTTGACGATCGCGTAGGTCGGGCGCCGCTTCAGGTGCGCCGTCAGGGCGTCGGCCAGGCGCGGCATGTCGCGGTCGACGATCTGACCCTGCAGCGCGAGGGTCGCGGTCGCGACGACGGCGGGCTTGCCGACCCGCTGGGCGTGCTCGACCGCCGGCACGAGGTAGGCCAGCGACTTGCCGGTGCCGGTGCCGGCCTGCACGAGCAGGTGCTCCTCGGTGTCGATGGCCCGAGCGACCGCGAGCGCCATCTCGACCTGCCCGGGGCGGGTGGATCCACCCACTCCCCCGACGGCGGCGGCGAGCAGGGACTCCACGGGCGAGGACACCGCTCCACCCTAGATGCCCTGACCGGCAGGGCGAACGCGCGATCCACAGGCGGGGTCCATCAAAAGGTTGAGTGCAGGACCAACCACGAGCGCGATGTGGCGCGACCCCCTTCGCCGGTGGACTGGATGTCATGACGACGACCCTGCGACCGCAGCGCCCCGATGCCCCTCCGCACGCCCCGAGCACCCCCTTCGCCGAGCGCCTGACCGGCCGCCGCGGGGCCGCCCTCGTGCTTGTCCTGGCCCTCCTGCTCGTCGGGCTGGCCAGCTCCCTGCTCGGCTCGGCGCAAGCGCCGCCGCGCGGTGATGCCTACGCGGCAACCGCCGAGTCGGCCGTCGTGGCCGAGCAGCTCGAGGGCTTCCCCGGCAGCGACACGGCACCGGTCGTCCTCGTCGCGACGAAGGGGGCGGACGCGCCCCTGACCGAGTCCGACACCACCGCGCTCGCCGACCTGGCCACCCGGCTCGGCGCGCAGGGTGCGCGCCCACAGGTCAGCGACGACGGCCTGGCGGCGACCGTCACCGTGCCCGTCGCCACGAGCGAGGACAGCGCCACGCAGGTCGAGACCATCGAGCACCTGCGGGCAGAGATCGCCGAAGGCGCGCCGGCCGACCTGACGATCGACGTCACCGGAGGTCCCGCCTTCGGCGCGGACATCGCCTCCTCCTTCGACGGCGCGAACTTCACCCTCCTCGCCGTGACGATCGGCGTCGTGGCGCTCCTGCTGCTCCTCACCTACCGCTCCCCCGTCCTGTGGCTCGTGCCGCTCGCGGTCGTCGGCACCGCCGACCAGCTGGCCGGCACGGTCACCGCGGCCGTCGGCGACTGGAGCGGACTCCCCTTCGACGCCGGGATCGTCTCGGTGCTCGTCTTCGGCGCCGGGGCCAACTACGCGCTGCTGCTCATCTCCCGCTACCGCGAGGAGCTGCACGAGCACGAGGACCACCGGATCGCGCTCGCCACCGCGTGGCGCGCCACCGTCCCCGCGATCCTCGCGAGCAACGCGACCGTCGTCCTCGCGCTCGGCACCCTGCTCCTCGCGAGCGTCCCCGGCACCCGCGGCCTGGGGCTGGCCTCCGCCGTCGGCCTGGTCATCGCCCTGTTCGCCGTGCTCCTCGTGCTGCCGGCGGCGCTGGCCCTCGTCGGGCGCAAGGTGTTCTGGCCCTTCGTCCCCCGTCCCGGTGACCGGCTGGGCCACGAGGGCATGTGGGCCAGGGTCGCCCGACGGGTCGTCGCCCGCCCCGGAGCCCACCTCGTCGGCGGCCTGGAGGTCCTCGCCGTCCTCGCCTCCGGCCTGCTCGGTGCGAGCGTCGGCCTGAGCCAGGCCGACTCCTTCCGCACCGCGTCCGAGTCCGCCGACGGGCTCGTGACGGTCGGTGAGCACTTCCCGGCCGGGGCGGCCGCCCCCTTCGCCGTGACGACGCGCGAAGGGAGCACCGCCGCCACGGTCTCCGCCCTCGAGTCCGTCGACGGCGTCACCGCGGTCGTCCCCTCCGGGACCGACGGCTCCGACCTCGCCCGGATCACCGTCATCGGCGAGCCCGCGCCGGGCACGCCGGCGAGCCTCGACCTGGCCCGCGACCTGCGCGCGGCGGCCCATGACGTCCCCGGCGCCGACGCCCTCGTGGGCGGCGGCTCCGCCGAGCTGCTCGACGCCCGCACGGCCGCCGAGTCCGACCTGCGGACCGTCGTGCCGCTCATCCTGCTCGTCAGCCTGGCGGTCCTCGTGGTCCTCCTGCGCGCCGTCGTCGGACCCCTGGTCCTCCTCGCGCTCAACGCGGTGAGCGCGCTCGCGGCCATCGGCCTGGGCGCCTGGCTCGATGAGCACCTCCTGGGCCACCCGGCACTGGACGTGCAGGTGCCGCTCGTGGCCTTCCTCTTCCTCGTCGCCCTGGGGATCGACTACACGATCTTCCTCATGCACCGGGCCCGCAGCGAGGCGGCCGCGCACGGGACACACGAGGGCGTGGCCCGGGCCGTCGCACGCACCGGCGCGGTCATCACGAGTGCCGGTGTCGTCCTCGCGGCGGTCTTCGCCGCCCTGGGCGTGCTGCCCCTCGTCGTCCTCGGGCAGCTCGGGCTCATCGTCGGCCTCGGGGTCCTGCTCGACACCCTGCTCGTCCGCACGGTCGTCGTGCCGGCCGCGACCGCCCTGCTCGGCGACCGGTTCTGGTGGCCGGGCCGGGTAGCGTCACGTCGGTGAGCGCGAGCACCGACCCGACCGGGACCAGCCGATGGCTTCGGCTGGGCCAGCACGCGCTGCTCGGCGTCCTGGCCCTCGTGTGCGGCGTCCGCGCGGTCGCGGACGGCGCGCACCCCGTCGCCGAGGTCGGAGCGCTCGCGCTCTTCGTCGGCTGGTACTCCGTGGGGCCGAGGGTGGCCCGCTCCGGTCGCGGCGGCACCGGCTGGTTCGTCGGGCTGGTCGCGCTGTGGGCGCTCCTCGTGCTCGTCTCGCCGGAGAACGTGTGGCTCGCCTTCCCCCTCTGGCTGCTCGCCGGTCACGTCCTGCCCCTCCTGCCCGCGGTCATCGTCTCGCTCGTCGTCTTCGTCGTCGTCGCCCTCGAGCCGGTGCGCCACACCGGTGAGGCGTCCTTCGCCGCGATCATCGGTCCGCTCATCGGCATGGTCGTCGCGCTGGGGATCTCCAAGGCGCAGCAGGCCCTCGTCCGGGACGGCATCGAGCGCCAGCGGCTCATCACCTCGCTCTACGCGGCGCAGGAGGAGTCCGCCGCCCTGACCGACGAGCTGGCCCGCGTCCAGCGGGCGGAGGGCGCCTCGAGCGAACGCACCCGACTCTCCCGCGACATCCACGACGGCATCGCCCAGGGATTCAGCTCGATCGTGCTGCTCGCCCGCGCGGCACGCACCGAGCAGGACCCCGACCGCGTGCGTGAGCTGCTCGCGCACCTCGAGGACGGCGCCACCCGGGGTCTCGAGGAGTCACGGCGGGTCGTCGCCGCCCTCGCCCCCGCCGACCTCGACGAAGGGAGCCTCACCGGCGCCGTACGTCGGGTCACCGAGCGCTTCGCGCAGGAGTCGGACACGACCGCCGAGGTGCGGGTCGCCGACGCGCTCCCGCCGTTGCCGACGAGCGCGGAGGTCACCCTGCTGCGCTGCGTGCAGGGCGCGCTGGCCAATGTCCGGACGCATGCGGACGCCGACCGGGTGGTCGTCACGCTCGGCCGCACCCACGAGACCGTGCGGGTCGACGTCGTCGACGACGGGCGGGGATTCGACGCCGACGCCTGGTGGCTGCGGACGGCTCGCCGACGGGCGATGGCGGCTACGGGCTGAGGGCAACCCGGGCCCGGCTGCGCGAGGTCGGCGGCGGGCTCGCGGTCGAGTCCTCGCCGGGCGAGGGCACCGCCGTGTCCGCGTGGATCCCCGTGCCGCAGCAGGAGCAGCCATGACCGTGCGCGTCGTCGTCGTCGAGGATCACCCCGTGACGAGGGTCGGCATCGTCGCCCTCCTCGGCCAGGACGAGCGGCTGACCGTCGTCGGCGAGGCCGGCACGGGCGAGGAGGCCCTCGACGTGGTCCACCGCGAGCAGCCCGATGTCGTGGTCACCGACCTGCGCCTCGGCGACGGGACGGACGGCGTCGGGGTGACCGCCGCCCTTCGCTCCGGTCGTGGCGCCCCGGCCGTCCTCGTGCTGACGACCTACGACACCGACCGCGACATCGTCCGCGCCGTCGAGGCGGGAGCCGCCGGGTACCTGCTCAAGGACGCCGCACCGTCCGACATCGTCGACGCCGTCGTCCGGGCCGCCGCCGGCGAGACGGTGCTCTCCCCCGCACTGGCCCAGCGGGTCGTCGCCCGGATGTCCCGTCCCCGCGCGCAGCTGTCGGCGCGTGAGGTCGAGATCCTCGAGGCGGTCGCCCGGGGCCTGGGCAACCGGGAGATCGCCCGCGAGCTCTTCATCTCCGAGGCGACGGTCAAGACCCACCTCGTGCACGTCTACACCAAGCTCGACGTCGAGTCCCGGACGGCAGCCGTGGCGAGGGCACGCGACGAGGGACTCATCGCTTGAGGCGGTAGCCGACCCCTCGCACGGTGACGATGCGGTCCGAGCCGATCTTCGAGCGCAGGGACCGGACGAAGACGTCGACGACATTGGACCCCGGGTCGAAGTCCATGTCCCACACCATGCCGAGCAGCTGCTCGCGGGAGAGGACAAGGTCGGCGTGCTCGACGAAGGCCTCGAGCAGCGCGAACTCGCGCGCGGTCAGCTCCACCTCGCGGTCGGCGACCCGCACCGAGCGCCGACGGACGTCGAGGCTGAGGTCGCCGACGGTCAGGGCGCCGTCGTCGGCCGGGGCCGCGCCCGTCTCGCGCAGGCGCAGCCGCACCCGGGCGTGCAGCTCGGCGAACTGGAAGGGCTTGGTCATGTAGTCATTGGCCCCGCCCTCGAGACCCGCGACGGTGTCGTCGACCCCGTCGCGCGCGGTGAGGATGATGACCGGGATGTCGACACCGTCGCCACGCAGCCGACGCAGCACCTCGAAGCCGTCGAGACCGGGCAGGCCGACGTCGAGGATCAGCAGGTCGAAGGCGCCCGTGCCGGCGAGCGCCCACGCCTGCCGCCCGTCCTCGGTGATCGTCGTCCGGTGCCCGTTGGCCCGCAGACCCTTGTCGATGAAGCTCGAGATCTCCCCGTGGTCCTCGGCGATGAGGATGCTGCTCATGACTCTCCCTGATCGTCCACGTCGCTGCCCTGGGGGCCAGTCTGGTCCGCGACCGGGACGACGAGCGTGAAGACGGCACCCTCGCCCGGCGTCCCGCCGACGTCGACGCGCCCCCCGTGTCCCTCGGCTATCGCCCGGACGATGGCCAGACCGAGGCCGGCGCCGCTGTGCCGACGTCCGTCCGGCGGCTCCCCGTGCGCGAAGCGCTGGAAGATCCGCTCCCGGTCGGCCTCGGGCACCCCGGGGCCGGTGTCGGTGATCGAGATCGCCAGGGCCCGACCCACCCGCGGGTCGTCGACGACCTCGGACGCGAGGGTGATCGCGTCGCCCTCGGCGGTGTGCTGCACGGCATTCTGCGCGAGCTGCAGCACCGCTTGGGTGATGCGCTGGCTGTCCAGGCGTGCAGTGCCCTCGGCGACCCGACTGACCTGCCAGCGGCGGTCGGCGAGTGCCGAGATCTTCGCGTCGAGCGAGATCGTCAGCATCGACACGTCGACGTCGTCGGTGGCGCGGATGAAGTCGGGCCGGTCGGCCTTGGCCAGGGCGAGCAGGTCGGTGACGATCCGCCCCATCCGGTCCAGCTCCTGGGTGACGATCCGCAGGGTCGCCTCCCGCGACTCGGGGTCGTCGTCCATGAGCTCGAGGTGACCGCGGATGACCGTGATCGGGGTGCGCAGCTCGTGCCCGGCATCGTCGACGAAGCGTTGCTCCGCGCGGAAGGCCTCCTCGAGCCGGTCGAGCATCCGGTTGAAGGTCTCGGCCAGGCCCGAGACGTCGTCGTCGCCGACGTCGATGCGCCGGGTGAGGTCCTGCTCGGTGATCTCCTCGGCCGCCTCGTGGACGAGACGCACCGGGCGCAGCAGTCGGCCGGCGACGAGCCACGAGACGACACCGGCGAAGAGCAGCGCGACGAGAGAGACCAGGGCCAACGTACGCACCGTCCGGTCCGCCTCGGCCCGAGCACTGTCGGTGAAGGCGCCCACGAGGAGCATCGCGTCGTCGCCCCCCCGGACGTCGACGACCGTGCGGGCCCACCGCAGCTCACCCGCAGGGGTGTCCTCCGTGCCGGAGGTCTTCTGCTCGGCCGCCCTGATGACGTCGGGGTCGCGGGTGAGGTCGTAGGTCTCGACCGAGGGAGCGCCGGGTCCGAGGGAGGTCGTCACGACACCGGAGTCACCGACGTACCCGACGATGGCCTCACCGGTGCCCGGTCGCTGCCGGGACAGGTGCACCGTCAGCAGTCGCTCGGCCGAGGTGAACGGCTTCGACGTCTCGGGGTCGATGCCCTCGTCTGTGAAGGTCCGGAACTCCTCGATCTCCTGGACGACGTCGTCGTTCGCACGGTTGGTCACCGACAGGTGGAGGGTCTCCCGGACGACGACGACGACGCTCAGCAGACTGACGAAGAGGACGAGGACCATCCAGCCCACGATCGTGTCGCGGGCGAGCCTGGGCCGCCGCCGACGGTCACTCGCCATCAGTCATCGTTATCGTCGTCATCGTCCCCGTCGTCGTCATCGTCGTCCCAGTCGTCATCGTCATCATCGTCGTACATCGGCGCCTGGCTGCGCGAGGTCCACGTCGGGGTGGGCGTCCACGTGGGTCGAGGACTGGACGTCGTGCGGGGCGGAGCGGTGGTCTTCGGAGCCGTCTGCTTCGGCGGAGCGGTGGTGCGAGGCTTCGACGTGTTCGAGGACTTCGAGGTCTTCGACGACGTCGAGGTCTTCGACGAGGACGACGAGGTCTTCGACGAGCTCGGGCTCGTCGACGCCGGCGACGAGCTGTCGCTCGACAGCTCGAGGCGACGCTCCTCCACGGGCGGCGGGTCGGAGGGACCGGCGGCGACGCGGAACCCCAGGAGCACCAGCAGCGGGACGCAGAGCAGTGCGGCGAGGAGGATCCCGTCCCGTCCGATGCGGCGGCGTGGGGTCGGCTTCATGGCGATGAGCCTAGGCAGGCGCCATGAGTCCGGCGTGAGGGATGGATGAAGAGATCTTCATCAACGGGCCGGGTCGGCCGGCACCAGCGGGTCGGGCACGGCCCGGGTCACGAGGTTGACCCCGCGCATGACGTGGAAGCCGACGAGGGCGGCCACGGTCCCCAGGGCGATGCCGGCGAACTGCAGGTCGCCGAGCGTCCAGGTGAAGTCGGCGATGCCGATGATCAGGGCCACCGCGGCGGTCATGAGGTTGATCGGGTTGCCGAAGTCGACCCGCGCCTCCACCCAGATCTTGGCGCCGAGCAGGCCGATCATGCCGTAGAGCACGACGCCGGCGCCGCCCAGGACCCCCTGCGGCACGGTCGCGATCGCCTCGCCGAACTTCGGTGAGAAGGACAGCAGGAGGGCGACGACCGCGGCGACCCAGTAGGCCGCCGTCGAGTACACGCGGGTGGCGGCCATGACCCCGATGTTCTCCGCATAGGTCGTCGTGCCCGACCCGCCACCGGCTCCGGCGAGGGTCGTCGCGAGGCCGTCGGCGATGAGCGCCCGGCCGGTGACCGGGTCGAGGTCCTCGCCCGTCATGGACGCGACCGAGCGCACGTGCCCGACGTTCTCCGCCACGAGGACGAGGACGACCGGGACGAAGAGGCCGGCCACGGCGATGTCGAAGTGGGGCGCGCTGAAGGTGGGCAGCCCGACCCAGTCGGCCGCCTGCACCTTGGTGAAGTCCACCTCGTCGCGCAGCACGGCCGTGACATAGCCGGCAGCCACGCCGACGAGGATCGCGATGCGGGAGAAGAGGGTCCGCGTCGCGACGGTGACCAGCAGGATGACGGCGACCGTGACGAGACCGGTCACGGGCGAGACGACGAAGTTGGTCTTGGCGCTCGGCGCGAGGTTGAGGCCGATGAGCGCGACGATGGCGCCGGTGACGGTCGGCGGCATGATCGCCCGCAGCCACCGGTCCCCGGCCAGCTGCACGACGACGCCGAGCAGGGCCAGTGCCACACCGGCCATGACGACACCACCGAGCGCGGTCGGCATGTCGTGGCTCTGCGAGGCAGCGGCGAGCGGGGCGATGAAGGCGAACGAGCTGCCGAGGTAGCTCGGCACCCGTCCCGCCGTGATGACGAGGAAGAGCATCGTGCCGACGCCGCTGAAGAAGAGCGTCGTCGCGGGCGGCAGCCCGGTGATGAGCGGCACGAGGAAGGTGGCGCCGAACATCGCGACGACGTGCTGCGCCCCGAGTCCGATCGTCCGCGGCCAGGAGAGGCGCTCGCCCGGGCGGACGACCTCGCCGGGCCGGACCTCGCGGCCGTCACCGTGCACGGTCCATCCGAGGCCGAAGGGGGATCTGCTCGCCTGGTCCTGATCGGTCTCGGTCATGGGCGGAATGCTAGGTCAGCGGCGGAAGAACCTGGACCACAGCCACGGCGTGCGCGACGGGGTCTCCATCGGGTCGGCCGGTGGCGGCCCCTCGTCGACGTCGTCGTAGAAGTGCGCGTGGCCCGGCGCCTCACCCGCAAGGGTCCGGGGATCGAGGCTCTCCGCTGCGGCCCGGGCCAGCACCTCGTCGGCGGCACCGGTCGTCGTGTCGTAGACGTGGACGTCGGTGGCGAGCAGGGCCGCGAGCGCACCGAGGCGCGTCGCGGAGAGATCGGCCAGGCGTGCGCTGACCGCGAGGGTCCAACGTCCGCCCACTCCGGGCAGGGGCGGGAGGATGCCCGTGCCGGTGACCGCGCCCACGGCCTCGTGGCCGGGCACGGTGCGCCCGCCGGTCAGGCCGAGCGCCTCCGCGACGTCCGCCTGCGTGCGGTCGCGGACCGCGAGCCACGCGGTCCCGGCGCCGAAGGGCTCGAGGTGGGTCACAGCGCCTTGGCCATGATCACGCCGTCCCGGTCGTCCCCGGGGGCCACGCGCACGCCACCCGGCACCCGGCCGACCTCGCGGTACCCGTAGCGGGTGTAGAACTCGCCCAGGCCGGTGCCGCCGCGGTAGTCGAGGGTGACGATCTCGACGCCCCGCTCGCGCGCTGCGCGGTGGAGGCCGGCGAGGAGCAGCGCGCCGTGGTTGGTGCCGCGGCGCGCCGGGTCGGTCATGATCCGCTCCAGGGTGCCGGTGTGCGCCACCGTCGCCCCGGCGGGCTGGACGACGAAGCCGAAGCCGAGCAGGTCGCCCAGGGGCGAGTTGAGCGCGACGCAGGCTGCTCCCCCTTCGGCCAGCTTGGCGGCGTAGCCGTCGAGGACCCGGGCGACCTCCTCCTCGCTCGCACCGGGGACAAAGCCCACCGCACCGCCGGCGTCGTTGACCTCGACCCACATCCGCAGCATCGCCTCGCGTGCGCGGGCCGGGATGCGGTCGGCGACCCGCACGTAGGGCAGCTCGCGCACCTGCCACGCGTCCGCGTCGACGGTGTGGTCGAGCTCGGGCACGTGCACCATCCCCGCGGACTCCGCGACGAAGCGCGTCACGAGGTCGTCGGGCGCCACCCGGATGCGCAGGGGCAGGTCGGGCAGCCACTCGAGCGCGTGCGCGACGACGAGGCGCAGCGCACGGGAGGCGAGCTGGTCGCCCCCTTCGTCCTCGACGACGCGGATCGTGACGCGGATGAACTCGTCGTGCGCGCGCAGCCCGACGAAACCGACCCGACGCCCGGAGGCCTCCTGCACGATCCACGCCCCGTAACCGTGCTCGTCCCAGTGCTCGCGCCACCCGCGCACGATCTCGGCCGGGCGGTCGGCGGAGACCGGCACGTCCATCAGCTCGGCCACGAGTTGCGCGTCCTCTTCGACGGGAGGGTGCAGGGAGAGGTCGTCGGCGGTGATCGATCGTGGTGCACTCACGGACCCCATGGTGACACCCGGGTAACCGCGCTGGGACGATGGGCGGATGGCAGATCCGCTCACCGTCCCCGTCGGCACCGGACCCGACGAGCTCTTCGAGCGGTTCTCCCGGTGGACCGCCGACCGCGGGCTCGCGCTCTACCCCCACCAGGAGGAGGCGCTGCTCGCGATCCTCGGCGACGACCACGTCGTGCTCGCCACCCCCACCGGGTCCGGCAAGTCGCTCGTCGCGACCGGTGCGATCGCGCACGCGATGGCCAAGGACGAGGTCGCGTTCTACACCGCCCCGATCAAGGCGCTCGTGTCGGAGAAGTTCTTCGACCTGTGCGCGACCTTCGGCGCCGACAACGTCGGCATGCTCACCGGCGACGCGTCCGTCAACGCCGACGCCCCGGTCATCGTCTGCACGGCCGAGGTCCTGGCCAATCTCGCTCTGCGCGAAGGGAGCGAGGCCGACGTCGGGCTCGTCGTCATGGACGAGTTCCACTACTACTCCGAGCCGGAGCGCGGGTGGGCCTGGCAGGTCCCGCTCCTGGAGCTTCCGCAGGCGCAGATGCTGCTCATGTCGGCGACGCTCGGCGACACCCGGGCCATCGAGGCCGATCTCGCCGAACGCTCCGGCCGCGAGGTCGTCGTCGTCAAGGACGCCGAACGCCCTGTGCCGCTGACCTTTTCGTGGGCGCTGACCCCGATCCAGGAGACGATCGAGGAGATCCTCGAGTGGCGGCGCGCGCCGGTCTACGTCGTGCACCAGACCCAGGCCAATGCCGCCGAGCACGCCCGCCTGCTGCAGACGCTCAAGCTGCTCACGCCCGACGAGAAGCTGGCGATCGCCGACCGGCTCGCCGGCTTCCGCTTCTCCGCCGGCTTCGGCCGCACGCTGGGCGCGATGCTGCGCCGGGGCGTCGGCGTCCACCACGCCGGCATGCTCCCCCGTTACCGCCGGCTCGTCGAGCAGCTCGCCCAGGCGGGCATGCTGAAGGTCATCTGCGGCACCGACACCCTCGGCGTCGGCATCAACGTCCCGATCCGCACGGTGCTGTTCACCTCGCTGACGAAGTTCGACGGCTCGCGGCACCGGGTGCTGCGGGTGCGCGAGTTCCTCCAGATCGCCGGCCGGGCGGGCCGGGCCGGGTACGACACGGAGGGGTACGTCGTCGTCCAGGCCCCCGAGCACGTCATCGACAACCACCGCGCGCTGCTCAAGGCGGGCGACGACGACAAGAAGCGCAAGAAGGTCCAGCGCAAGAAGCCCCCGGAGGGCTTCGTCGTGTGGACCGAGGACACCTTCACCAAGCTGACGACCGCCGCGCCGGAGACGCTGCGCTCGCGGATGAAGGTCGACAACTCGATGATCCTCAACGTCGTCGCGCGCCCCGGTGACCCGGTCACCGCGCTGTCGCGCCTCACGAGGGACAACCACGAGGACACGAAGGGCGGCGCCCGCCTCGCGCGACGCGCCGTCCGCCTGGGGCGCAGCCTGCTCGACTCCGGTGTGCTCGAACGCCTCCCGGAGCCGGACGAGACCGGGCGCACGGTCGCGCTGACCCTCGACCTGCCCCCGGACTTCGCGCTCAACCAGCCGCTGGCCCCCTTCGCGCTGGCGGCGCTGGACCTGCTCGACCCGGACTCCCCCACCCACGCCCTTGACGTCGTCTCGACCATCGAGGCGGTGCTCGAAGCCCCCTTCGCCATCCTCATGGCCCAGCAGCACGCCGCCCGCGGCGAGGCGATCGGGGAGATGAAGGCCGACGGCATCGAGTACGAGGAGCGGATGCGGCTGCTCGAGGAGATCACCTGGCCGCGGCCGCTCGCCGAGGAGCTCGGTGCGGCCTTCGAGACCTACCGGCAGACCCACCCCTGGCTGCCGGAGGAGGCGCTCGTGCCCAAGTCGGTCGTGCGCCTCATGTGGGAGGAGGGGATGTCCTTCGCCGACTTCGTGCGGCGCTTCACCCTCGGCCCGCGCGAGGGACTCGTCCTGCGCTACCTCACCGACGCCTACCGCACCCTGACCCGCACCGTGCCCGAGGCGCACTCCTCCCCCGAGCTCGAGGAGATCGTCGAGTGGCTCGGCGAGACGGTGCGCCAGACCGACTCCTCGCTGCTCGACGAGTGGGAGGCGCTGGCCGACCCCGAGTCCGCCGCGCGTCTGGCGCAGGACCGCGACGCCGCTCCACCGCCGCGCCCGCTGTCCGCGCGCACCGGGCCCTTCCGCGCCATGGTGCGCGGCGCCCTGTGGCAACGGGTCGACCGGGCCTCCCGCGACGACCTGTCCGCCCTCGCCGCGATCGAGACCGCCGCCGCCGAGCTCGCCGACGACGACCGCTCGCCGGTCATGCGGTACGACGACTGGGACGTCGCGCTCGGCGATTACTGGGAGGAGCACGACCGCATCGGCACCGACCAGGACGCACGCGGCCCGCACCACCTGCACGTCGAGGAGGCCACGGGGCCCGCACCCGGGGCCGACGAGGCCACCGCTGCGGACGACGCACGCCTGTGGCGGGTGCGCCAGACCCTCGCCGATCCTGCGGGCGACCACGACTGGGTCATCGAGGCCGAGGTCGACCTCGACGCCTCCGACCGGATCGGTGAGGCCGTCGTCCTGGCGACCGCGCTGCGTCGGCTGTGACCGCGGACATATCCTGAGCACCTGATGATCACCCTCCCCCGGCGACTCGGCCACCTCCTGCTCGCCCTCGCGATCGCGATGGGCCCCGCGCTGCTGTCGGCGCCCGCCGCCACGGCGGCGCCCGCGGCCGGCCCGGCCACCTCCGCCGAGCCCGCCGCAGAGATCCCCAACCCCCTGCGCGTCGGGACCGAAGGGGTGTACTCCCCCTTCTCGATGAAGAACGGTGACGACTTCACCGGCTTCGACATCGAGGTGATGGACGCCGTCGCGCAACGTCTCGGCGGGGTCGGCATCGCCCGGGCGCTCGCGCTGCGGCCAGAGGTCGTGCTGTTCGACGAGCCGACCTCGGCCCTCGACCCCGAGACCGTCGGCGAGGTACTCACCGTCATGCGCGACCTGGCGCAGGAGGGCTGGACGATGGTGGTCGTCACCCACGAGATCCGCTTCGCCCGCGAGGTCGCCGACGAGGTGCTCTTCATCGACGGTGGGGTCGTCGTCGAGCGGGGTGCTCCCGAGCAGGTCATCCTCGAGCCGCGCGAGGCGCGCACGCAGGCCTTCCTCAAGCGCATCCTCGACCCGTTGTGATCCTCGTCGACCCGCCCACGTGGCCCGGGTGGGGCCGCACGTGGAGCCACCTCGTCTCGGACTCCTCGCTCGAGGAGCTGCACGAGTTCGCGGCGCGGGTCGAGTTGCAGCGGCGGCTCTTCGACGAGGACCACTACGACGTGCCGATCGAGCGCTACGACGACGTCGTCGCCGCCGGCGCGCACGAGGTGAGCGGCCACGAGCTGATCCGGCGGCTCATCCGCAGCGGACTGCGGGTCACGCAGGCGGAGCGATCCGGCCGAGCTCCCGGTCGAGGTTGACCCGGGCGCGCTCGGTCCAGTGGGCGTGCGCGTGGTCGGTGAGGTAGAGCCGATCGCGCTCGGCGAAGGGGGTCAGCGCCGCGGTCCGTCCGCGGGCGTAGTCCTCGTCGCCGTAGAGCCCGTACTCGAGGCGCACCTGGTGGCAGTAGGCGTCGAACCGCTCGGTGGGTGCCGACAGGATCCACAGGTCGGCGTCGTGGAAGGCACGCGTCGCCGCGTCGTCGGCACTCATCTCGTGGCTCGCGGACTCGCGCACCAGTCGGGCGACGAGGTCGCTGTCTGCCGGCGCGAGTCCCAGGGCGGTGAGGCGCTCCTGCGCGAGCCGGGCCGACGTCTCCTCGTTGCCGCCGGGTGAGGCCTCAGGCTCGTACACCGCGTCGTGGTACCAGGCGACCAGTCCGGCCAGGTGCCGATCACGGGCGGGGAGGTCACCCCCTTCGTGCAGCTCGTCGAGAGCCGCGAGGACCTCCGCCAGGTGCACCGCGTCGTGGTACGAGCGGTGGTCCTCGAGCCAGCGGTCGAGCAGATCCGTGACCTCGTCGGCCACCCGACCACGGTCGGCGTCCGGACACAGGGCGATGACATCGGCGTGCCATCGGCTCCTCAGGGTGTCCACCACCCGATTGTGCCTCCACGTCGCACGTTCACCCAGCACGTCGAGCTGAGTCGCTATACCTTTGGGGGGCAACGACATCGCACATCCAGGGGGAACCATGTTGAAGCACAGCACTGCAGCGCGCGCTGCCGCCGTCATCGCGACCGCCAGCCTGAGCCTCACGGCCTGCGGCGCACTGGGGGGCGAAGGGGGTGAGACCGTCACCGTGACCTCGTCGGGGAGCGAGACCAGCCAGCCCAGCGAGTCGTCGTCGACGCCTGAGTCGACGAGTTCGTCACCGTCGGCGACCTCGACGACCGACGTCACGTCACCCACACCGTCCGACCCGCCCACGCAGACACCGCCCGCAGGGTCAACGCCCAACACCGACCGCACCAAGATGGTCGACGTCAACACCCTGACGCAGAAGGTCGAGGATCACGCGAAGGGCAAGATCCCCGCCGATGTGTCACTCTCCTGCATGGGCGGCATCGTGCTCGTCGCCAACGAGACGCAGAAATGCTCGTGGATGGATTCCGACGGCAATGTCACCCGCCTGACGATCACCGTCGACTGGGCAGCCAATGTCGGTGACCGGATCGAGTACTACCTGTCGCTGGAGAACTCGGCGTACACGCCGTGACCTGACGTCCCTGAGCGGTCAGCCTGTGGGAGTCTGCCGTCATGAGCGCTGACTCCCCCCGAGGGGACACCCTCGATTCCGTCCGCCGGGCCGGCGTCGAGACGACCGGCATCGAGATCATCGACGAGGCCGAGCGCACGGCGCGGCCCTCGGACCTCTTCTGGCCTTGGTTCGCCGCCAATGTCTCGGTCTTCGGCATCTCCTACGGCAGCTTCGTCCTCGGCTTCGGCATCTCCTTCGTCCAGGCGCTGGTCGTCTCGGTCGTGGGCATCGTCGTCTCGTTCCTCCTGTGCGGCCTCGTCGCCGTCGCCGGCAAGCGCGGGTCGGCGCCGACGATGATCATCTCGAGGGCGGCCTTCGGCGTGCAGGGGCAGAAGCTGCCCGGCGTCGTCTCGTGGATCGTCTCGATCGGCTGGGAGACCTTCCTCGCGATCATGGCGACGCTGGCCACCGCGACCGTCATGAACGAGCTCGGCTGGGGCGGGGGCACCCCGACCAAGATCATCGCGATGCTCGTCGTCGCGGGGCTCATCGTCACCGCGTCGGTCGCCGGATACCACCTGATCATGCAGCTGCAGTCGGTGCTCACCTGGCTCACCGGCATCGCGACCCTGATCTACATCGTCCTGACCGTCGGTGACATCGACTGGTCGGCCGTCACCGCGCTCGAGAGCGGCTCCGCCCAGCAGGTGCTCGGCGCGCTCATCATGGTGATGACCGGATTTGGTCTGGGCTGGATCAACATCGCCGCCGACTGGTCCCGCTACCAGAGCCGGGAGGCCTCCTCGGGGGCCATCGTCGCGTGGAACACCCTCGGTGGGGCCTTGGCCCCGGCGCTGCTCGTCGCCTACGGCATCGGGCTGGCCGGCTCCGACCCGGCCCTGAGCGCCGGCATCGCCGCCGACCCGGTCGGCACCCTGGCGACGATCCTGCCGACCTGGTACCTGGTGGTCTTCGGCGTCGCCGCCGTGCTGGCACTCGTCTCGGGGGCGGTGCTCGGCATCTACTCCTCCGGCCTGACGCTGCTCAGTCTCGGCGTGCGCATCCCCCGCCCTGCGGCCGCCGGACTCGACGGGTTGCTGCTCACCCTCGGCACGATCTACGTCGTCTTCTTCGCGGAGAACTTCCTCGGCCCGTTCCAGTCCTTCCTCATCACCCTCGGCGTGCCCCTGGCCGCGTGGGCCGGCATCTTCCTGTCGGACCTCGCGCTGCGGCGGCGGGACTACGACGAGGAGGCGCTCTTCGACGCCCGGGGTCGCTATGGCGCGGTCGACTGGATCTCGGTCGGCACGATGGTGCTCACCTCGGTCATCGGCTGGGGCCTGGTCACCAATGCCATGCCCGACTCGACGTGGAACAACTGGCAGGGCTACCTGCTCAAGGCCTTCATGGGCACCGAGCTCGTCGAGGACCCCGCCGGCAACTACTGGGCCGGTGACTGGTCCTACGCCAACCTCGGCGTCATCGTCGCGCTCGTGCTCGCCTTCGTCATCACGTGGGTCACGCGACGGTCGGTCGTGCGCCGTCAGGAGGCGGGCACGTGACCGAGGCGACGCAGGCAGAGGCTGGAGCCGTGGAGGTGACGCTGCCCGACCTCAGCGACGCCTGGCTGGTCGTCATCGACCCCCAGCGGGTCTTCGCCGACCCGTCGAGCGAGTGGGGCTCGCCGATGTGGGACGCCGCGCTCGAGCCGATCAAGAGCCTGCGCTCGGGCTTCGGCGCCGACCGCACCATCGTCACCCGGTGGCTGCCGGGCACCAACCGCCGCGGTTCGTGGGGGCCCTACTTCGAGCGGTGGCCCTTCGCCGACCGGCCGGACACCGACCCGCTCTTCGACCCCGTCTCCCCCGCGCAGGGGTGGAGCAGCCGAGGCACACTCGACGTCTCGACCTTCGGCAAGTGGGGTGAAGAGCTGACTCGGATCACCGGCGAGACGCCCACGCTCGTGCTCGCGGGCGTCTCCACCGACTGCTGCGTCATCTCCACCGCCCTACCGGCCGCGGACGCCGGCGCCACCGTGGTCGTGGCCGCCGACGCCTGCGCCGGGTCGAGCGAGGAGTCGCACGCCGCCGCGCTGCACGTCATGGGGCTCTACGCCCCGCAGATCGAGGTCGTCGACAGCGCGCAGGTCCTCAGGAACCGCTGATGTTGACCATCCACGGGATGCCATAGCGGTCGGTGAAGGCGCCGTACTCGTCGCCCCACATCTGCATCTCGAGCGGCATGGTGATCTCCGCCCCCGCGGTCAGCCCGGCCCAGTAGCTGCGCAGCTGCTCCGTGTCGTCACCGCTGATGCTCACGGTGATGTTGGTCCCCGACGTCACGGGCATGCCGGGCGGCGGGTCACTGGCGAAGATCGTGTAGCCGGCCTCGGTGATGAGGCTGGCGTGCATCACCTGGTCGGCGAGGTCGCCGGCGTCGGGCATGGACTCGCCGAAGGTGTGGACAACCAGCTCACCCCCGAGCACCGACTGGTAGAACTCCATCGCCTCGCGGGCGTTGCCGTCGAAGTTGAGGTAGGGATTGAGTTTGGAGGCCATGACTCCGACGCTAGCCGCGGCCACCGGCAGCGGGTAGTGCCGTGCGGCGAACGGGCCGCAGCGCCCGAGCCGCCTCGTGCACCGCCTCGCCGAGCCGGTCGATCCGCGCGGTGCGCAGCGTCCACGCCTGCCAGTACAGCGGGACGTCCCGGTGCTCGCGACGACGCAGCAGCACCAGTCGCCCGGACTCGAGGTCGTCACCGAGCTGGGCCTCGGGCACCATCGCCCAGCCCAGTCCCGCCCGCACCGCCGCGACGAAGCCCTCCGACGAGGGCACCTGCGAGGTCGGCGGGGTGCCGACGACCCCGAGGTCGCGCAGCACCCCCTGCTGCAGGTCGTCCTTGGCGTTGAAGCGCAGCACCGGCATCGTCGCCCAGTCGTACCCGCGCCCGCGGGCGTGGCGCGAGGCCAGTGCGGGGGCCGCCACGGGCAGGTAGCGCATCGCGCCCAACGGCTCGGTGCGGCAGCCCGCGACCGGCTCGGGGTCGGCCGTCACCGCGCCCACGACTCCCCCGCGCCGCAGGTGGTCGGCGCTGTACTCCTCATCCTCGACCTCGAGGTGCAGTCGGGTGTCCTCCCAGCCCGCCGCGACCTCGAGCACGGGGGCGAACCACGTCGCGAGGGAGTCGGCGTTGACGGCGACCGGCAGGTCGACGGGGGCTGATCCCCCTTCGCCCAGGTCCGCACGCAGCTGGTCCTGCAGCAGGACCATCTGGCGGGCGGTGCGCACGACCGGCTCGCCGGCGGCGGTGACGCGCACCGGCGAGCTGCGCTCGACGAGGACGCGGCCGGCATCGCGCTCCAGCGCCTTGATCCGCTGGCTGACGGCGGAGGGCGTGACGTGCAGGGACCGCGCAGCGGCCTCGAAGGTGCCGTGGTCGACGACCGCCAGCAGGGCCCGCAGCTGCTCGAGGTGCATGAAGCAATGCTAATGATCGTTCAGGAACATTCGCTGGCCTGCATATCCACCACGACCTAACGTCGTCTCGTGACCCTCTCCGCGATCGCCGGCCTGCTGACCGGCCTGACCCTCATCGTCGCCATCGGCGCGCAGAATGCCTTCGTCCTGCGGCAGGGCATCCGCCGGGAGCACCTCGGTCCGGTCGTGCTCATCTGCATCGCGGCGGACGCGATGCTCATCGGCCTGGGCACCGCCGGCGTCGGTGCCCTCGTGAGCGGCCACCCCGGCCTGGTGCGCGTGGTCACCTGGCTCGGTGCGGCCTACCTCGTCGGCTACGGGCTGGTCGCGCTGCGTCGTGCGGCCCGGCCCGAGGGCATGGTCGCGACGGCGCCGGCGTCGCGCGGGTCGGTCGTCGCGACGACGTTGGCCATCACCTTCCTCAACCCGCACGTCTACCTCGACACCGTGCTCATGCTCGGGTCGATCGCCAACGGGCACGGCGACCAGCGCTGGGCGTTCGCCGGTGGCGCCGCGGTCGGCAGCGCGGTGTGGTTCACCGCGCTCGGCCTCGGGGCCCGCGCCCTCGCGGGGCCCCTCGGTCGCCCGCGCACCTGGCGGGCGCTCGACGGCGTCATCGGCGTGACGATGATCGGCTTGGCGGTGCTGCTCGTCACCCGCTGAGCGGGATCAGCCGGCCGCGGCGAAGGGGGTCAGCTCGGCCGCGAGATCACCGTGCACCCGGGCGCTGACCCGGGTCCCCTCGGCGACGTGCTCCTCGGTGAGGATCTCCGCCTCGTCGTGCAGGCGGCTCACGAGGTCACCGCGGGCATAGGGCACGAGGACCTCGACGTCGATGTCGGGCTTGGGCAGCTCGTCGGCGATGAGCTGCAGCAGCTCCGGCACGCCGTCGCCGGTGCGGGCCGAGACGGCGATCGAGTGCCGCTCGTTGCGCAGGATGCGGTCGACGACCTCGGGGTCGGCCGCGTCCGCCTTGTTGATGACGACGACCTCCTTGACGTCGGCGGCGTCGACGTCGGCGAGGATGCCGCGCACGGCCGAGATCTGGCCCTCGGGGTCGGGGTGCGACCCGTCGACGACGTGCAGGAGCAGGTCGGCGTCGGCGACCTCCTCGAGCGTGGACCGGAAGGCCTCGACGAGCTGCTCCGGCAGGTGCCGGACGAACCCGACGGTGTCGGTGATCGTGTACTCGCGCCCGTCGGCGGTCTCGGAGCGGCGCACCGTCGTGTCGAGCGTGGCGAAGAGCTGGTTGTCGACGAGCACCCCGGCGTGGGTGAGCCGGTTGAGCAGGGTCGACTTGCCGGCATTGGTGTACCCGGCGATCGTCACGGACGGCGTGCCATTGCTGCGTCGGGAGGAGCGGCTGGTGTCGCGGTGGGTCTTCATCGCCGTGATGTCGCGCTTGAGCTTGGCGATGCGGGAGTTGATGCGGCGGCGGTCGAGCTCGATCTTGGTCTCACCGGGACCACGCGAGCCCATGCCCTGGCCGCCCGCGGCCTGGCCACCGGCCTGCCGGGACATCGACTCACCCCAGCCGCGCAGGCGCGGGAGCAGGTAGGTCAGCTGGGCCAGCTCGACCTGGGCGCGGCCCTCACGCGACTTCGCGTGCTGGGCGAAGATGTCGAGGATCAGGGCCGTGCGGTCGATGACCTTGACCTTGACGACGTCCTCGAGTGCGCGCCGCTGGCTCGGGCTGAGCTCGGCGTCGCACACGACGGTGTCCGCCCCCTCGGCCACGACGATGTCGCGCAGCTCCAGCGCCTTGCCGGAGCCGAGGTAGGTGCCGGGGTCGGGGTTGTCGCGTCGCTGCAGCACCCCGGCGAGGACGTCGGATCCGGCGGTCTCCGCGAGGGCCGCGAGCTCGCGCAGCGAGTTCTCGGCGTCCTCGACGGTGCCCTGGGTCCAGACCGCGGCCAGCACGACACGCTCGAGGCGCAGCTGGCGGTACTCGACCTCGGTGATGTCCTCGAGCTCGGTCGACAGGCCCTGGACACGGCGAAGGGCGGAGCGCTCCTCACGGTCGAGCTGGTCGCCGTCGTGGTCGCTGCGCTCGAGGAACCCGTCGTCGTCGGCGAGGGCCTGCGCACGTCGGGAGAGCACCCGGTCGATGGTCGGGTTGATGGTGATGTCGTCGTCGGACGCGTCCGGGGCGTCGTGCAGTGGTTCGGTCATGTTCTCCTCAGGATCTCACCCTGCAACGCCTCGTAGCCAACGATTAGTCCTCGTCGTCACCGATGACGCGCAGGAAGGCCTCCTGGAAGGCTCCCTCGACCATGACCGCGTGTCCGCCGGACTCGCCCGGCCGGGTGACGCGACTCGTCCGGCCGTCGTGGGCGAGGTGGTACACGTGTGGACTGATGGGGCCGGGCGCGGTGGCCGAGTCCTCCTCGGCGAACCGCACGAGCCAGTGCATCGCGCTGACCACCCCGGGGCCCGACATCGGGTGCACCGCGAGCACGTGCCGGCTCGGCAGGGCCACCAGCAGACCCCCGGGTCCCGGCGTGACGCCCACGCTGGTGAGCAGCCGGTCGAGGACCAAGAGGCGGGAGGCACCGAAGAAGTCCTCGGTGATGAACAGGTGCACCCGGGAGCTGGGATCGTCCTCGTCGAGCAGCCGGGTCACGTGCTCCGGCGCCGGAAGCTCGACGAGGTTCGCGCGCGCCAGCCGGAGGGCGGTCGGGACGTCCGGGATGCCCTCTGGCAGGGAGAGCGACTCGACGACGATGGTCGGCTCGTCGATGGCCACCAGCGCGATCACGCCGGGCACGGGCTCCAGCGCCTCGTACTCGGGCTGGTTGGGCATGTCCTCCCGCAGCCGCAGCTTGACGAGGACCTTGCCGGGGTCGGGCGGCGCGTCCCGCTCACGCTCGACGAGCATCCGGTCGAAGTGACGGGCGACGAGGGCGGGCCAGTGTCGTTCCCGCTCCTGCGAGACGAGCACCGACAGGTTGTGCAGGCCGTAGACCTGCCCCCCGGCCAGCTCGAGGAAGCCCGCGTTGATCGTGGCCTCGTGGCCCCGCCCGGCGAGATCCGCCCGGGCCATCGCCATGAGCCGGTCCGCGGCCTGCTGATCGAGCGCCGGCAGCACGGACCCCTGGTGGCCGCCTCGTGGTGGTGGTTGCGGTCCCCTGCGCCAGCGGTCGAAGATCCCCATGGCGGCCAGTGTGTCACCGCTGCGAGGGGATCGACGTCGTCCGGGACTATCGTCGACCACCGTGCCCACCACCCCCTTCGCCGACGTCGAATCCTCCGAGGACCACCTGCAGCGCGGCCTCAACCCACGCCACGTGCAGTTCATCGCGCTCGGCACGGCCATCGGCACCGGGCTGTTCTTCGGCTCGGCCGAGACGATCCAGGCCGCCGGCCCGGCCGTGCTCCTGGCCTACCTCGTCGCCGGCTGCGTGGTCTTCATCGTCATGCGGGCCCTGGGTGAGATGGCGGTGCGCCACCCCGTCGCCGGGTCCTTCGCCCAGTACTCCGGCGCCTTCCTGGGGCCCTTCGCCGGGTTCATCACCGGCTGGGTGTTCTGGCTGGAGCTGGCGGTGGTCGCCGTCGCAGACATGGTCGCGGTCTCGACGTACATGGGGCTGTGGTTCCCCGACGTCGCCGGCTGGATCTGGATGGTCGCTGCCATCGCGCTCATCGGCGCGCTCAACCTCATGGCCGTGCGCGTCTTCGGCGAGATGGAGTTCTGGTTCTCCCTCATCAAGGTCGTCGCGATCCTCGCCCTCGTCGCCGGTGGCCTCTTCCTCATCCTGCGCGGTGAGGAGGTCGGCGGGACCACGCCCGACTTCGCCCACCTGTGGAGCCACGACGGGTTCGCCCCCTTCGGCCTGTGGGGGATCATCATGAGCCTGAGCATCGTCGTCTTCAGCTTCGGCGGGATCGAGACGCTCGGCATGACCGCCGGTGAGGCCGACGACCCGAGCCGCTCGATCGCCCGGGCGGTCAACACGGTGCCCTTCCGCATCCTGCTCTTCTACGTAGCGGCGCTGGCCGTGATCATGTCGATCATCCCGTGGACCGAGGTGACCGGCGAAACCTCCCCCTTCGTCGAGGTCTTCGACGCGCTCGACATCCCGGCCGCCGAGCACATCATGAACTTCGTCGTCATCACCGCGGCGCTGTCGGCGATGAACGCGATCTTCTACGCATGCTCCCGCACGATGTACGGCCTCGCGGAGCAGGGGCACGCCCCCCGCGTCTTCCACCACGTGTCCCACCGTGCGCACATCCCGGTCGTCCCGGTGCTGTGCATGTTCGTCACCGGCGCCGTGGGCATCGCGCTGTACCTGACGATCGAGGACCGGCTCTTCTTCTTCGTCGCGGCCATCGCGACCTTCGCCACGGTCTTCACCTGGACGATGATCCTGCTCGCGCACTGGCGGATGCGCCGGGCGATGGCGGCCGCGCAGGTGCCGGCGAGCGACTACCCGGTGCCGTTCTTCCCGGTGCCCAATGTGCTGGCCCTGGTCTTCATGGCCGGCGTCATCCTGCTGCTCGCCTCCACCGAGGACGGGCGCAGCGCCTTCCTCGTCGGCGCCGGTGCGCTCGTGGCGCTGGCGATCGCCTACGCGGCCCTCGTCCGGGGACGGGGCCGCGAGGCGATCGTCCTCGATCAGAGCTCGGGCGACAGCTCCCGGGTGTAGAGGACCGAGCCCCGCAGGTCACGCAGGGTCACCGTGAGGGTGCCGTCGTCGGCGATGTCGGCGTGGCCGAAGAACTGGTTGCCACCCCGCGGCGACTGGTTGGGGTAGTCGGCCGTCTTGACGAAGTCGACCCGCGGGCCGAAGGTCGCATCCATCTCGTTGGGTCCGAAGGTGCCGGCGTTGATCGGGCCCGCGACGAACTCCCAGAAGGGGGCGAAGTCGGTGAACGCGGCCCGCTCGGGGCTGTAGTGGTGCGCCGCGCAGTAGTGGACGTCGGCGGTGATCCACACGACGCCGGGCACGTCCTTGATCTCGCGCAGCAGCCAGGCCAGCTCGATCTCCTTGCCCAGCGGAGCGCCCGGGTCGCGGTTGGACAGTGACTCCTGCGCGTCACCGTCGGGCACGACGATGCCCAGGGGCAGGTCGGCCGAGATGACCTTCCACGTCGCCGTCGAGCGCTTGAGCTCACGGGCGAGCCAGCGGACCTGCTCGTCGCCGATCAGGCTCGTGCGCTGCTGCTCCAGCCCCGGGGTGTTGGGATCCTTGTAGGTGCGCATGTCGAGGCAGAAGACGTCGAGGTGCTTGCCGCGCTCGACCTTGCGGTGGATGCGCTGACCGTCGCTGCGGTCCTGCCCGTTGCTGATCGGCTGCCACTCCCACCACGCCTGCTTGGCGTGACGGGCCAGCACGTCGACCCGGCGCTCGACGTCGTAGCGCTCGTCGGTGAGCACCTCGCCCGGGTACCAGTTGTTCGTCGTCTCGTGGTCGTCCCACTGGGCGAGGACGGGGACCTCCGCGTACATCGCGCGCAGGTTGTCGTCCATGTGGTTGTAGCGGTGCCGCCCCCGGTACTGGGCGAGGGTCTGGGCCACCTCGGTGACCTCGGGGATGACGAGGTTGCGCCAGACCTGGCCGTCGGGCTCGGTCACCGTGGCCTCGATCGGACCGTCCGCGTAGATCGTGTCGCCGCAGTGGACGAAGAAGTCGGGCCGGGTCTCGTGCATCGCCTGGTAGGCGACGTAACCACCGATGTCGGGGTTGATGCCCCAGCCCTGCCCGGCGGTGTCGCCGGTCCAGACGAAGGACTGCCCACCCCGTCCCGGGTGGGACGTGGTGAAGCTGACGTCGGCGCTCTCGCCGCGGCGGCCGTGCTCGTCCTCGAAGGCGATCTCGATCTCGTGGCGACGCCCCGGGGGGAGGTGGCCGACGTCGATCTTGCCGGTGTGGTCGGTGTCGGGCGTGACCCACGGGCCGCGGAGGGTGCGTCCGCGACCGCGTCCCGGACCGCGGAGGGTGGCGACCATGCGCGAAGGGCGGTCCGCCCGGGCCCACAGCACGCCGCCGTGGGACGTGACGTCACCGACGGAAACGCCGGAGGTCAGCAGCGGCCGGCCGCGATGGACCTGCGCCGGCGAGGCCGCGGCCACGGTGGACCCGGCAGTGGGGAGGGCGACGCCGGCGCCGGCGATCGCGGAGGTCAGGGCGGTACGACGAGTGATCTCAGCCATGTCCCCAGCCTGCTCAGGGCACGTGAACTGCACAGGCGGGCGGCGATGACGTCCGGGGTGGGCCGGGTGACGGAGAGGTGGCCGGGAGGTCAGCCCTTTGCAAGGACGCGGATGTCGGTCGCCTCGGTGCGCTCGGCGTCGGCGCGCTCGTCCTCGGTCATCTGCTGGCTCTCGATCTCGGCCTGCACCCGGTTGAGGTAGTGCTGGATCTCCGAGGTCGTGCGCTCCTCGTCCCAGCCGAGCTCCGCCGCGAGGATCCGGGCGGCCGGCTCGGCTGCCTCGACACCCCGGTCGGGTGTCTCGATGGAGATGCGGGTGCGACGGGTCAGCAGGTCGTTGAGGTGGAGGGTCGCCTCGTGGCGAGCGGCATGGACGACCTCGACGCGCAGGTACTCCTCCGCACCGGGCAATGGCTCGGCGAGCGTGCGATCCTCGGCGATGAGGTCGAAGAGGCCGAGCACGAGCGACCCGTAGCGGTCGAGCAGGTGGGTCAGGCGCCAGACCGGCAGGTCGTGCCGTCGGCTGAGGGTGTCGACCTGGTTGACGAGCGCCTGGTAGCCCTCGGCACCGATGAGCGGGATGTGCTCGGTGACGCTGTCGGGCACGCCGGCGGACAGGTCCTCGCGGGCGGCGTCGACGGCGTCCTTGGCCATGACACGGTAGGTCGTGTACTTGCCACCGGCGATGGAGATCAGCCCGGGTTGGGGGCGGGCGACCGCGTGCTCACGGCTCAGCTGCGAGGACTCCTCGGACTCGCCGGCCAGCAGCGGGCGCAGGCCCGCGTAGACGCCCTGGATGTCCTCGCGCGTCAGCGGCGTGACGAGCACGCCGTTGATCTGCTCGAGGATGTAGTCGATGTCCGCCGAGGTCGCGGCGGGGTGGGCCCGGGAGAGGTTCCAGTCGGTGTCGGTCGTCCCGATGATCCAGTGGGTCCCCCACGGGATGCAGAAGAGGACCGACTTCTCCGTCCGCAGGATCAGGCCGGTCTCGGAGTTGACCCGGTCGCGGGCGACGACGATGTGCACGCCCTTGCTCGCCCGCACGTGGAAGCGGCCACGCCCACCGGCCATCCGCTGGATGTCGTCGGTCCACACACCCGTGCAGTTGATGACGACCGAGGCGTTGACCTCGACCTCGTCACCGGTCTCGACGTCGAGGACGGTGGCACCGATGACCCGCTCCCCCGCGTGGAGCAGACCCGTGACCTTCGCGGAGTTGAGCACGGTCGCGCCGTAGGCGGCGGCCGTGCGGACGACGGTCAACGTGTGGCGGGCGTCGTCGCACTGGGCGTCGTGGTAGAGCAGACCGCCGTGGTGGGCGGAGGGCTTGAGCGCCGGGACGAGGCGACGGACTCCCCCCTTCGTCAGCTGCTTGGTGCGCGGGACCGAACGGGCGCCGCCCATCGTGTCGTAGAGGGTCAGGCCGGCGGTCACGTACGGCCGCTCCCAGAACGGGTGCTCCAGCGGGTAGAGGAAGGAGACCGGCTTGACGAGGTGTGGAGCGATGCGGGTGAGCATCAGCTCGCGCTCCTGGAGGGCCTCGCGCACGAGACCGAAGTTCAGCTGCTCGAGGTAGCGGACTCCGCCGTGGAAGAGCTTGCTCGAGCGGGAGGAGGTGCCCGACGCGAAGTCGCGCTGCTCGACGAGGGCCACCTTGAGGCCACGGGTCGCGGCGTCGAGTGCCACCCCGGCGCCGGTGACGCCTCCGCCGATGACGAGGATGTCGAGGTCCTCCTCGGCGATGCGGCGCCAGGCCGCGGCGCGCTGCTGGGGGTCGAGCGGCGTGGGATGGGGCATGGCCCAACGGTAGTCGCAATCCACGCCACGCACGCAGGCGACCTGACAGGATGCCGGACATGAGTGCAGCGACGACGTACGTGCTGGCGATCGACCAGGGGACGACGAGCACCCGGGCGATGGTCTTCGACCGCGACGGCTCGGTCGTCGCGACCGACCAGATCGAGCACCAGCAGATCTTCCCGCGGGCCGGATGGGTCGAGCACGACGCCCTGGAGATCTGGGACAACACCCGCCGCGTCATCGGAGGCGCCCTGGGCAAGGCCAACCTCAACAGCGGCCACATCGCGGCGGTCGGCATCACCAACCAGCGTGAGACGGCGGTCGTGTGGGACAAGGCGAACGGCCAGCCGATCCACAACGCCGTCGTCTGGCAGGACACCCGGACCCAGGCACTCGTCGACGAGCTGGCGCACGACGGGGGCCTGGACCGCTTCAAGGACGTGTGCGGGCTCCCGCTGGCGACCTACTTCGCCGGGCCCAAGATCGCCTGGATCCTCGACCACGTCGACGGGGCGCGCGAGCGCGCTGAGGCCGGCGAGCTGCTCGCGGGGACGATGGACACCTGGGTGCTGTGGAACCTCACCGGCGGCGGGGAGAACGAAGGTGTCCACGTCACCGACGTCACCAATGCCTCGCGCACGATGCTCATGGACCTGGAGACCCTTCAGTGGGACGAGGCGACCTGCGAGGCGATCGGGGTCCCAGTGCAGGTGCTGCCGCAGATCCGCTCCTCGTCGGAGATCTACGGCGAGTGCAAGCCGGGCGTGCTCAACGGCACCCCGATCTCGGGGATCCTCGGGGACCAGCAGTCGGCGACGTTCGGCCAGGCCTGCCTCACCCCGGGGTCGGCGAAGAACACGTACGGCACCGGCAACTTCATGCTGCTCAACACGGGCACCGAGATCGTCTCGAGTGACAACGGGTTGCTGACGACCGTGTGCTACCAGCTGGGTGAGGAGCCGGCGGTGTACGCGCTCGAGGGCTCGATCGCGGTCACCGGGTCGCTCATCCAGTGGCTGCGCGACAACCTGGGTCTCATCCGGGAGTCGCCGGAGGTTGAGCAGCTCGCGCTGAGCGTCGAGGACAACGGTGGCGTGTACTTCGTGCCGGCCTTCTCCGGGCTCTTCGCCCCGCACTGGAGGCCGGATGCCCGCGGGGCGATCCTCGGGTTGACCCGCTTCGCCAACAAGGGCCACATCGCCCGAGCCGCCCTGGAGTCCACCGCGTACCAGACCCGCGACGTGCTCGACGCGATGCAGGACGACGCCGAGCGGGCCGGTGGACGCCTGACCGAGCTCAAGGTCGACGGCGGCATGGTGGCCAACGAGACCCTCATGCAGTTCCAGGCGGACGTGCTCGGGGTCGACGTCGTGCGGCCCCGGATCGCCGAGACCACCGCTCTCGGCGCCGCCTACGCCGCCGGCCTCGCCGTCGGCTACTGGGGTTCGACCGACGAGATCGTCGACAACTGGGCCGAGGACACGCGGTGGACGCGGACCATGGACGAGGCCGAGGTCGAGCGGCTGCACCGCAACTGGACCAAGGCGATCAGCAAGACCCTCGACTGGGTCGACGACGACGTGGTCTGAGCGACGCATCCTGCTCGAGCCCCGCTCGGTCACGCCGCGTCGAAGGCCGCGACGAGCTGGATCTCGAAGGGTGAGTCCCTCAGGTCGGGGCGTATGGCCCGTCGGCGGGAGGGTGCTCCGCGACCGCGGCCGAGCAATGGCGGCGCGGGACATCGGTACTCGCTGCCTGTCGGGGTGGTGAGGGTGGCCTCGTGGGACCCACCGCCGGGGTCGAGCCCGGTCTCGATCACCGCGCCGGTCCAGCCGGCTTCCTTGACGAGGTTGTGCAGCTGGCACACGCCCATCCCGTTGGCCGCGGAGGTCACGCCACCACCGGCGACCGGGTCGACGTGGTCGATGTCGCGGATAGGTGCACCGCACCACGGCACCCGGCACCGGCCTCCGTCGCGCAGCTCGATCAACCGGCGCAATGCTCCGCCGAAGACCCGGCGGGCCGAGTCCATGGCGACGAGGTCACGGCCCTCGGGTGTGGTCCACAGGCGGCGCAGCCAGGTGGACGTCCCGGCGTCGCACAGGCGGAGGAGGTGCTCGCGGGCCAGGTCACCGGGCCACGCACCGTGGCCGACGACCTCGACCTCGTCGCCTACGCCGGCCGCGCCGGTGGGCACAGATCGGGTGGTCTCGGGGCACGCCGGATCGGAGCACGCAGGGTCCGCGCAGGTGGGCCCTCCGCCGGCCACCCGAGCGAAGGGATGCCCCTCCGGCAGGAGCGACCCCGGCCCCATGACGAGCCCGACCTCCACCGGCTGCACCTGACCGGCGGCCCGCCCGGACAGCAGCTCCAGCGCGGTGTCGGCCATCCAGGCCCCACGGCCGCGCTCATCGGCCGCTCGCTCGGCGTCGACCTGCGGGTCGCCGGTCGCCACGTGCCGGGCCGACTCCGCCGCCCGCAGGGCCGCGAACGCCCCCACCGCGTCGACCATCGGCCCGAGGATGCTCAGCCAGGCCATGCCGTCCGGTGCCGGCCTCACCGACACGCTGCGTGAGGCCACCGCCTTGCGCCGGCGTCGCACCATGGCCTCCGCGTCCAGGTCTGCGGCCGCACGGTGGGCCGCTGCGGCCAGCTCCTTGTCACCGAGCCGGGTCAGGTCGCCGGCGAGCCGCCGGTCGACCTCCATCCGGTCCTCGACCGACAGGCACGCGGTCTCCCGGACCATGATCGTCGCGCGCCACTCCCCGATCGCACCGACCGTCAGCGCGGCCATCGTCTGCGGCATCTCGTGGACGAGCGCCCGAGCGATCCCGACGTGACGATCCGCCTGCCCCGGCGAGCACCTGCGCGCCAGGGCCACCTCGGCCCTGGAGCTGCGGCGGCGACACCGCGCGTCCCGGGCCGAGATCTGCTCGTCGGCGCGCTGCTCGGCCACCCGGGCATCTCGCTGCTCCACGAACTGCGCGGTCACTCGCGCCTGGAGGGCAGCAGCCGCGCCCTTCGTCGCCTCGAGCGCCGTGAGGACCTCGAGCAACTCGCTCTCGTCGAGCCCCTCGGGGCGGGCGGCGGACAGGGCCTCGGCGGCGGCGCGCAGACGATCGGGCAGCCCGGGCACGACCGCCAGCCCGGCCGGGTCCCCTCCCGGCTCGTGGCCCTCCTCGGTCTGCGACTGCTCCGACATCACGCCCCCTTTGCGCTACGTCCATCTTCGAACACCTGTTCGAATCTGTCAAGAGGTGGATCCACTTCCCCGACCCGCCATCACCACGACGCTCCCACTGGCCACCGACAGCCCTCCGCGATCGGCACAGGGCCGACCTAAGGTGGGGCGGTGACCGACCACTACTTCACCGACTCGCCTGCTGCGACCGCGGGCGAGCGCCGCACCGTCACCGTCACGCTCGCCGGGCGCGAGGTGACCGTCGAGACCGCGGGCGGCACCTTCTCCCCCGCAGGGCTGGACAAGGCCACGGCGATCCTCCTCGACGAGGTGCCCCAACCCCCTTCTGCCGGAGACCTGCTCGACATCGGGTGCGGCTGGGGACCGATCGCCCTCACCCTGGCCCTGCGCTCCCCCGGCGCCACCGTCTGGGCCGTCGACGTCACCGAACGCGCCCTCGACCTCACCCGTCGCAATGCCGCAGCCCTCGGGCTGGGCAACGTGCGCGCGGTCCGGCCGGACGAGGTGCCGGCGGACACCCCCTTCGCCACGATCTGGTCCAACCCGCCGATCCGCATCGGCAAACCAGCCGTGCACGAGCTGCTGCGCACCTGGCTCCCACGGCTGGCGCCGGGTGCCGACGCCCACCTCGTCATCGGCAAGAACCTCGGCGCCGACTCGTACGCACGCTGGATCGCCGACGAGCTCGGCCTGCCGACCGAGCGGACGGCGTCGAGCCGGGGCTTCAGGGTGCTGCGCGCCACCCGGCCCGCGGCGGATTGACCACGTCGCCTTCCCACGTGAGGTCCGCGTCCTCGTCGACCTCGTAGGCCTCGAGACGCTCGTCCGCGAGCACCGCGTCGACGAGCGCGCGCGAGCCCGCGACGATCGTGCTGTCCCAGTCGATCTCGCTCGCCACGACCCAGGACCGGTCGGCCGACCAGATGAGCTGCGGACCGATGCCCGGCCAGCCGGGCTGTGAGCCGATCCCGGCGCGTTCGGCCCACGTGGGGTCACTCAGCTCCTCCACCGAGGTGGCGAAGAGGACCATCTCCCTCCCCGGCCACTCCAGGTGCGGTCCGTGAGCCGCCGCGTCCCGGATGTCGTGGCGCAGCGCCTCCTCCAGCCGCCGCTCGGCCTCCTGGTGTCCACGACGCCGCGCCAGCCAAGCCGCGGGTCCCCTCCCCTCGGCCACGTACCACACCGCGACGCCGCCCGTGAGTTCGCCCCAGCCGTTCCAGATCCCGACCACGAGCTCCTCGGGTGTGACCGTCTCTCGCGCCAGGTGCTCCATGAGCCCGGCGAGGAGGTCGTTGCCGAGTCGCCCCTCGTCCGTCTGCCCCACCTGCCAGCCGTCGTCGAAGGAGATCCCCTGGTGCAGGTCGGCGAGACGGTTCCACTGGACGAGTGGGTGCATCGTCAGCCCCTGTCGCGCCGCGACCTGCGCCCACGACCAGCGTGTCTCCTCGAGCACCGGGTGCATCCCCCACTCGTCAGCGGTCGAGAGATCCATGCGGGTCGTCGGCACCGGGTGCAGGATCCGCGCGTACGCCTCGAACCCCGTCCCGGCAACGCCCCCGACCCGCCCCCAGTCGCCCGCTCGCTCGAGCAGCCAGTCCCCGACCGCCGCGTCCGTCAGCAGCTCCATCCGGGGAGGCTATCGCCGCGGACTCACCACCATCGGACGAAGGGAGTGACCTCAGGCGAGCGTCGTCGTCCCGTCGACCACGAGCACGGCGGGCCCGGCCAGCTCGACCTCGCGGCCGGGCAGCAGCCGCACGCGCAGCGTGCCGCCGGGCACCTCGACGGTCATCTCACCGGTCGAGTCCGCGCCGCCGGACCAGAAGGCGGTCCCGATGGCGGCCGCGCACACGCCCGTGCCGCAGGACCGGGTCTCGCCGACGCCCCGCTCGTGCACGCGCATCGAGATGTGCCCCGGCCCGAGGACGCGGACGAACTCGACATTGCTCCCCTCCGGGGGCACCGGCTTGACCATCGGGGGGCGGCGCAACCGCAACCCGTTGAGGTTGACGTTCTCCGGCAGCGCGACGACGGTGTGCGGGTTGCCGAGGTCGAGCGAGAGTGCCGAGTACGGCTCGGTGACGTCCTCGGCCTCCTCGACGTGGACGAGCGCGTCGAAGCCCTGTGCCTGCGCCTTCGCCTCGTCGACGAAGCGCCACGTGCCCATGTGCGTGACGACCTCCTCGCCCTCGAAGCGGATCCGCCGCAGCCCGGCGCGGGTCGCGATGGCGAACTCCTCGCCGACGAGGCCCTCGCGGCGCAGCCACGTGGCGAAGACGCGGGTGCCGTTGCCGCACATCTGCGCCAGCGAGCCGTCGGCGTTGCGGTAGTCCATGAACCACTCCGCCTCGTCGGCGAGCGCCCGCACCTCCTCCTCGCGCGCGTGCGCCGTGCGCACGATGCGGATCACGCCGTCGCCGCCGATGCCGGCGTGGCGGTCGGCGAGCCGCGCGACCTGGTCCGGGGTGAGGTCGAGCTCACCCTCGAGGTCGGGCACGAGGACGAAGTCGTTCTCGGTGCCGTGGCCCTTGGTGAAACGCAGGTTCATGGCGTCCATTGTGTCGGACGCCGCGCGAGCCGCGACGCGGCCTCCGGCAGCGCCGGGTCGGCGGCGTCCAGCCACTCCACGCGCGGGTCGGGGCGCCACCACGACTCCTGCCGCCGGGCATAGCGGCGGGTCGCGCGCGCGGTGTCGGCGATGGCCTCCTCGCGCCCCCAGCGCCCGTCGAGCTCGCCGAGCGCCTGGGCGTATCCGATGGCCCGCGAGGCGGTCCGCCCCCGACGCAGGCCGGCGGCGTCGAGCCGGGTCACCTCGTCGAGCAGCCCGGCCTCCCACATGGTGCGCGCGCGGCGTTCGATCCGGTCCGTGAGCGCGTCCCAGTCGTCGCGCAGCCCGATGACGAGCGAAGGGCGCCGGTAGCGCTTCGTGGGCGCCGTCGCCGAGAACGGGCGTCCGGTGATCTCGACGACCTCGAGCGCCCGGATGATGCGCCGGGTGTTGTTGGGCTCGATGGCCTCCGCGGCGGCGGGGTCGACCTCACGCAACCGACGACGAAGGGCGGCGCGCCCCCCTTCGTCCTGGGCGTGGGCCTCGAGCCGGGCACGGACCGCAGGGTCGGTCGGTGGGATGTCGAGGTGGTCCAGCGCGGCCCGGACGTAGAGCCCGGACCCGCCGGCGAGGACCGGCACGCGGCCGCGACCCAGGATGTCGACGACCGCGACCTCGGCACGCGCCTGGTAGTCGGCGAGGGTCGCCTCGTCGGTCACCTCGAGCACGTCGAGGAGGTGGTGCGGGACACCGCGCCACTGCTCGACCGGCAGCTTGTTGGTCCCGATGTCCATGCCGCGGTAGAGCTGCATGGCATCGGCATTGACCACCTCCCCGCCGAGTGACTCGGCGAGGTCGAGCGCCAGGTCCGACTTGCCGGTCGCCGTGGCGCCGACGACAGCGATGACCTGCGGGATCACTCCTCGTCGACGTCGTCGTCGTGACCGAAGGGGTCCGGCCCCTCCCCCGGCATCCACGTGTGGCCGGGGACGCCCCAACCCTCGGCCTTGACCGCCTTGCGGGCCTTCTTCTTCCACTTCTCGTTGAGCCGGTCGACGTAGAGGAACCCGTTGAGGTGGTCGTACTCGTGCTGCATGCAGCGGGCGAACCAGCCGGTGGCCGAGAACGAGATCTCGTTGCCGTCCCAGTCGTAGCCGCTCACCTCGGCGCTCTCTCCGCGACGCAGGGGGAAGGAGTAGCCCGGCACGGACAGGCAGCCCTCGGACTCGTTGTCACGGTCCGGCTCGCCGACGGCGGGCTTGGCCGCCCGGACGAAGGGGTTGATGACGTGCCCCAGCGTGGGGACCCCGTCGTCGTTGGCCATGCTCCACGTGTAGATCCGCAGGCCGATCCCGATCTGCGGGGCGGCCAGGCCGACGCCGTGGGCGGCCTCCTGCGTGGCGTACATGTCCTCGACGAGGGTGCGCAGCTGCCCGTCGAACTCGGTGACCGGCTCGGCGCGGGTGTGCAGCACCGGCTCGCCGGTGATGGTGATGGGGTGGATCGTCATGGGCGGCATCCTATTTGCCTCCGGGCATGACGAAGCCGGGACCGGTCAGGGGGTACCGGCCCCGGCTCCGCGGGGGTGTCGAGGTCAGGCCTGCTTGATGGCGGAGATCTCGAGGTTCAGGGTGATCTTCTTCGAGACGAGGACGCCACCGGTCTCGAGGGCGGCGTTCCAGGTCAGGCCCCAGTCCTCACGCTCGACGACCGTGCTGGCGGTGAAGCCGGCGCGCACGTTGCCGAAGGGGTCCTGGGCGGTGCCGTCGAACTCGGCCTTGAGGGTGACCGGCTTGGTGACACCGAGGATGGTGAGGTCACCGGTCAGGTCGAACTCGTTGCCCGAGACGTTGGAGACGCCGGTCGAGACGAAGGTGATCTCGGGGTGGTTCTCGGCGTCGAAGAAGTCGGCGGACTTGAGGTGGCCGTCGCGGTCGGCGGCACCGGTGTCGACGGAGTCGACCTTCATCGCGGCCTTGGCGGAGGAGGCGGCGATGTCGTCGGCGATCGTGATGGCGCCGTCGATCTCGCGGAAGTAGCCGCGGACCTTGGTGACCATCGCGTGGCGGGCGACGAAGCCGACCTCGGAGTGGCTCGGGTCGATGACGTAGGTGCCGGCGGCGAGCTCGGTCAGGGCGGTGGTGGTGGTGACGTCGGTCATGGGGTTCTCCTTGGGGCGGGGTGATCGGGGGGAAGATCAGGTGGTTGGTGGAACAGGAAGAACACTAGAGGGTTTTAGTTGTTTTGTCAACTATTGGTTTTTCAACCACCTGAACCCATCGTGGCACCGTTCCGGTTGATGCGCGACCCGAGGCATGTTTGGGTAGGAGCACGCCCACCTACCGGGTACCCGACAACAGAAGGAGAACACCATGGGGTTCGACGATCTGAAGGGCAAGGCCACCGACGCGCTCGGCGAGCACAGCGACAAGGTCGAGGAGCACAGCGACCAGGGCCTGGACAAGGCCGGCGAGTTCGCCGAGGGCAAGGGCCTCGATGCGGAGAAGACCGACCAGGGCCGCGAGTTCCTCGACGGCAAGATCGGCGAGTGACGCTCCGCCACTGATGACGAAGGGGGTCGGGCACCACCACGGTGCCCGACCCCCTTCGTCATGTTTTTGCTCTGGGCTCCCGGGTAGACCCGAGGTGTCCCCGGCCGGAACCGGCCGTCGACACGACGAGAGGAACGGGACATGAGCATCGACCGCAACGACATCGAGCAGGTCATCGGGCAGGACGTCCACGGCGCCGACGGCGAGAAGATCGGGAGCGTGGGTCAGGTCTACCTCGACGACCAGACCGGCCGCCCCGACTGGGTCACCGTGAAGACCGGGCTCTTCGGGACCCGATCCACCTTCGTCCCCCTGGAGCAGGCGCAGCGGACCGAGGACGGGTTGCGCGTCCCGTACACCAAGGACCAGGTCAAGGACGCCCCCAACATCGAGGACGAGGGACACCTCGAGCCCGCCGAGGAGGAGCGTCTCTTCGCCCACTACGGCCTCGCCGGTGGCGCCGCGGGCACACCCGCAGCGGGACGAGCCGGCGAGGGCACCCTCGACGAGGACGTCGTCGGTCACGACACCTCCGGGCCCACGACCGGTGACGCGATGACCCGGTCCGAGGAGCAGCTGCACGTCGGGACGGAGCGGCGGGAGACCGGCCGCGCCCGCCTGCGCAAGTACGTCGTGA